>CAYWGW010000270.1:0-5382 GCA_964457385.1 uncultured Spirochaetaceae bacterium | reverse complement strand
AGGAACGATCATGCTCGACGAGTCCAGACTGCCCCGCCATCCTGCCGTCGCCCTCGTCGGACGAATCCTCTTCACCTTGATCTTCTTTCTGTCGGGCGTGACTCATTTCACCGACATCGAGGGCTACACGTCGTTGATGCACGAGTCGATTCCGTTTCGGACGTTCTGGGTGCTGATCTCCGCGGTCGTCGAGCTGATCGGTGCGACCCTGATCCTCTTCGATCGTTCGGCGCGGCTCGGCGCCTGGTTGATCGTGCTCTTCCTCGTCCCCGTCACCCTGACGGTGCACGGTTACGAGACGATCGCAGCGGAATCGGCCGAGATGCGCGCGATCCAGCTCTCCTTCTTTCTGAAGGGCTTGGCGATGATCGGCGGCGCTCTGCTGATCAGCCAGCTGGGAGTTCGAGAGCCCCGACGGGCGCAGGCCGTCTAGCCCATTCCGTCCAGCGCATTGACGCGGCATCCGACGGGAGAGGCTAACGTCGGTCCATGATCGCCCTGCGTGACGTCTCGAAGCGCTATTCGGGAAGAGGGACGACGTCGGGCGTCGACCTGGCGGTCGACGGGATTTCCTTCGAGGTCGACACGGGTGAGACCCTCGTTCTGGTCGGGGCTTCGGGCTGCGGCAAGACGACGACGCTGAAAATGATCAACCGCCTCGTCGAGCCGAGCTCGGGCGAGATCCGCATCGACGGCGAGCCCATCGCCGACGCCGATCCGGTCGCCCTGCGTCGTCGCATCGGATACGTCTTTCAGGGCATCGGCCTCTTTCCCCATTGGAGCGTCGCCGACAACGTCGCAGCGATTCCGCGGCTGCTCGGATGGCCCGAGGCCCGCGTTCGCGATCGCGTCGACGAGCTGCTCGGGCGCGTCGGCCTGCCGGCGGACGACTATCGCGATCGGCGGCCCTTCGAGCTCTCGGGCGGCCAGCAACAGCGCGTCGGGGTCGCTCGGGCGATCGCGGGCGAGTCGAAGGTCCTGCTGATGGACGAGCCCTTCGGCGCCGTCGATCCCGTGACCCGGGACGGGCTTCAGCAGGAGCTGATCTCGATGCGCGCCGAGCTCGGGCTCACGATCGTGCTCGTCACCCACGACGTCACAGAGGCCCTGCTCCTCGCAGATCGCATGGCCATCATGGAGCGGGGCCGGATCCTGCAGATCGGAAGTCCCAGCGAGCTCTTCGCGTCACCGGCCAATGCCGTCGTCGAGCGCCTGCTGGCCATGCCCCTCCGACAGTCGGAGCGAGTCCAGGCGATCGTGCATCCAGGCGTCCCGCATCCGAACGCGAACGGGGACGAAGCGTGAGCGTCACGCAATTCGAGAGCCAGCTCGTCCACCTGCCCGACTACTTCGCTCATCACGTGCTGCTGACCGTCGTGGCGCTGCTTCTCGGGATCGCGATCTCGCTGCCTCTCGCGGGATGGGCGGTCCGCCGGCCGCGCGTCGCCGGCCCCCTGCTTGGCGTGGCGAGTGTGATCCAGACGATTCCGGGACTCGCGCTGCTCGCGCTGATGGTGCCGCTGCTCGGGCGTATCGGCGTCGCCCCGGCGCTCGCTGCGCTGGTCCTCTACAGCGTGCTTCCGATCCTGCGCAACGCCGTCACCGGCGCTCGCGACGTCGATCCCGACGTGCTCGAGGCCGCCCGTGGAATCGGTATGACCGATGGCCAGATCCTGATGCGCGTGCGCCTTCCGTTGGCCGCACCCGTGATCGTCGCGGGCATCCGCACGGCCGCGGTCTGGACCGTCGGCATGGCGACGCTCTCGACGCCGGTTGGCGCGACCAGCCTGGGCAACTTCATCTTCAGCGGCCTCCAGACGCGCAACACTGCCGCCGTGCTTCTCGGCTGCGTCGCGGCGGCGGTGTTGGCGATCTCCCTCGATGGCCTGATCCGTCTCGCAGAGCGGGCGGCCGCACGGCGGGATGCCCGCCTGGGCTGGCTCTCCCTCGGCCTCTTTGTCGCCGCCGTCGGCCTCGCCCTCGCGCCGATCCAGGGCGGCAGCCTGTCGACGAACGCCAGCGCTCGCGCCCGCGTCACGGTCGGGGCGAAGACCTTCAGCGAGCAGTACATCCTGGCCGCGTTGATCGCCGAGCGGCTGCGCGGGGCCGGATTCGATGTCGCCAAGCGCGATGGGCTCGGCTCGACCGTGATTTTCGACGCGCTCGCGGAAGGCGATGTCGACCTCTACGTCGACTACTCAGGCACGATCTGGTCGAACCATATGAAGCGTCGGGAGATCCGGTCGTCGGAGCAGGTACTGTCGGAGATGAGCGGGTGGCTGCACAGTCGGCACGGGATCCACGTGCTCGGCGCCCTCGGCTTCGAGAACGCCTACGCCCTGGCGATGACGCGGGACCGCGCCGAGGCCCTCGGGATCGAGAGCCTCTCGGATCTGGCGGATCACTCCGCCGAGCTCTCGATCGGCGGTGACTACGAGTTCTTCGCGCGTCCCGAGTGGCTCTCGGTTCGGGATCGATACGGCATGGACTTCCGGGCGCAGCGCAGCCTCGACTCGAGCCTGATGTACACGGCGGTCGCCGAGGGCCATGTCGACGTGATCACTGCCTTCTCGACCGATGGAAGGATCTCGGCCTTCGATCTCGTCGTGCTGGAGGATCCGCTCTCCGCGCTTCCGCCCTACGATGCGGTGCTGCTGCTCTCGGAATCCGCCGCCGCGAGGCCCGCGCTCGTCGCGGCCCTCGAACCGCTCGTCGGCGGGTTGGACGACGAGGCGATGCGAGAGGCCAATCGAAAGGTGGATCTCGACGGAAGCTCTCCTGTAGAGGTCGCCCGGTCGCTCGCCGAAGGCCTGCCAAGCCGGAATCCGTAATCTAGACTGCACCCTGGACTTTTCGAGGAGCGCACAGGTTTGAAGGAGTGCCCATGGCGAGCCCCCAGAGTGTGTCCCCCGAGCGGCTGTCCGGCCCGAGCCGGAGGCGGTCGAGGGAGTCGGAGTCGCACGTCGGGTCGGCCGCGGACATCCTGGCCGAACGATTCGTGGCGGTCCGCGGGAAGTCGGAGGATCTCTGCGCGAGCCTCGACCCCGAAGACTGTGTCGCCCAATCGATGCCGGATGCGAGCCCGACGAAATGGCATCTGGCCCATACGGCCTGGTTTTTCGAGGCCTTCGTCCTGAGCCCGTGTCTCCCTGGCTACACCGACTACCATCCCGAGTTCGGCTACCTCTTCAATTCCTACTACAACGGTGTGGGCGATCGACACGCCCGCCCCGCTCGTGGTGTACTCACGCGCCCGACCCTCGCCGAGGTCCTGGCCTATCGATCTCATGTGGACGCGTGCCTGCTCGATCTGCTCCGGAAAGGGCCTGGGGATCCGGCACTGACCGAAGGAGTGCTCGGCGTCGTCGAGATCGGCCTGCACCACGAACAGCAGCATCAGGAGCTGATGCTGACGGACGTCAAGCATCTCTTCTCGCAGAACGCGTTGCGGCCCGCCTATCGTCCGTCGCTCGTTCCCACCCGGGCCCCTGTCGAGGCGCTCGGCTGGAGGGAGGTGGGAGAAGGGGTCTATTCGATCGGGAACTCGGGGGAAGGCTTCTGCTTCGACAACGAGCGGCCGGCCCATCGCGTCTTTCTCGAGCCGTTCGCCATCGCCGATCGTCTCGTCACGAACGGCGAGTACCGCGAGTTCGTCGAGGATGGCGGCTATCGGCGGCCGGAGCTCTGGCTCGATCGCGGCTGGGCGACCGTCCAGCGCGGGCAGTGGCAGTCCCCGCTCTACTGGCGGGGTGGACCCGGCGACTACTCGGAGTTCACGCTGGCCGGGGAACGGGATCTCTGCGATGCGGAGCCGGTCGCGCACGTGAGCTTCATCGAAGCCGAGGCCTTCGCGCGCTGGGCCGGGGTCCGCTTGCCCTCCGAGGCCGAGTGGGAGATCGCATGCGGAGCCAGGGTCGTGCGCGGCAACTTCGTCGAGACGGGCCGGCTGCATCCGGCGGTCGCCGGCTGGGACGGCGGCGTCGATGTGGCCGATGTGGATGTCGATGTGGATGTCGACGTGGACGCCGGCGCCGATGGCATGCGACAGCTCTTCGGCGACCTCTGGGAGTGGACGGGCAGTAGCTACTCCGCCTATCCGGGCTATCGTCCTGAGCCCGGAACCCTCGGCGAGTACAACGGGAAGTTCATGTGTGATCAGCTGGTTCTGCGAGGTGGATCCTGTGTCAGCCCCAGATCGCATCTTCGCTCGACCTATCGTAACTTTTTCCACGCGCCCGACCGCTGGCAATTTTCCGGAATCAGGCTCGCGAAGGATCCGTCTTGAATCAAAACCCCTCTGCCGGTCGAGCGATGGCGCTTCACGACCTCCATCCCGAGCCCGACGATCTGCAGGCCGAGATCGTCGGCGGGCTTCGCGCGAGGCCGAAGAGCCTCCCCAGCAAGTACCTCTACGATGCGGAGGGCTCGCGACTCTTCGATCGAATCTGCGAGCTCGAGGAGTACTATCCGACCCGGACCGAGATCGGGATCCTGGCTGACCGCGCGGACGAGGTCGCCGAGGCCGTCGGCCCGCAGGCCCTGGTGATCGAACTCGGGAGCGGAAGCAGCACGAAGACGCACGGATTGCTGCGCGCTCTCGACCGGCCCGTCGGATACGTGCCGATCGACATCTCCCGGGATCATCTCGCCGAGGCCGCGGATCGCATCGCCGCCGATTTTCCCGACCTCCCGGTCTGGCCGATCTGCGCCGACTTCAATGCTGCCATCGGGCTTCCGGATCTGGGCGCCGACGAGCGTCGGAGATTGATCTTCTTCCCGGGCTCGACGATCGGGAACTTCGACGAGACCCCGCGCAAGGTGCTGCTCCGTCGGATGAGGGATCTCTGCGGAGGCCATCCGGGACGACTCCTGATCGGGATCGATCTGATCAAGGACGTCGGACGGCTCGAGAACGCCTACGACGACCGGCAGGGCGTGACGGCCGCTTTCAACCTGAACCTCTTGCATCGGATCAACCGCGAACTCGACGCCGACTTCGATCCCGACCGCTTCGAGCATCGCGCCTGCTTCGTGTCCAACGAGCCGCGCATCGAGATGCACCTCGTCAGCCAGGTCGATCAGACCGTGGCGATCGACGGCGAGGAACTCGTCTTCGAGGCCGGCGAAAGCATCCGGACGGAGCGGTCCTACAAGTTCACGGTCGAGGGCTTCGCGAAGGAGGCCGCGGAGACCGGCTGGACGCTCGAGCATTCCTGGACAGACGGTGAGAACCTGTTCGCAATCCTGCTGCTCGACGCGGGGTAGCGTGAGCTTCGCGGTGGGCAGCGGACTCTCCGCGTTGCCCTGTCGCCCTGTCGCCCTGTCGCCGTCGTCAAGTTCCCATCAGCACATCCCCCGACCTGTACGCCACCAACGCCGGCT
>CAYWGW010000269.1:0-5421 GCA_964457385.1 uncultured Spirochaetaceae bacterium | reverse complement strand
GTCACCGGCGAGCCCGGCGCTCCGATTCCAACGAATGGGGCGGCTCTCATGTCGACGGAGCCCGCCTCGACCGCGACGACCTCCCCGCTGCTCCGGTCGGAGGATCGCCCTCGGAACCGGCGCGACCTTCGCAGCCGCGAGGCGGAGCTTCGCTCGACGCCGGCCTCGGATAGCTTCTCGGGCCGCTTCTCGAACGAGCTGGAGTCGATCGGCGTGGCCCCCGCCGCGCGAGGACTCTACGACGCGCTCGAATCGGGCTACACCTCGGCCGCCGACTTCCTCGACAGCTTCCGAGACGCCGGCACGGCGCGCGTCGATGCGCGGGGCGCGGGGCGCGGCGCTCGCAGCCAGCTCATGCAGTCGCTCGAACCCCTCGAGCAGTGGCGCCGGCGCGAGAACGAGAAGTTCCGTTGGACTCGAGGGGGCCCGGCCCGCGCGGGCCACGCCAACTGATGGCGGAGTTCGGCGTCCGCGACCTGGTCGACTTCGTGAAGCAGGCCGAGGGCTTCTCCCCGTCCGTCTACGACGACGTCGGGAAGCCTGCTGTCGGCTACGGGCACCGGGCGCAGCCGGGCGAGGACTTCTCGGGTGGCGTCACGGAAGAGCAGGCGAACCAGCTCCTCTTCCAGGACCTCTCGACGGCCTTCTCGTCGGCCCGGCGCGCCGCCGAGGAGGTTCGACCGGGGATCGACTGGGACGCCACCGACTTCAAGACCAAGGCGAAGCTGATCGAGCGCGCCTACAACATGGGGCCGGAGTTCCATCGCGGCGAGCAGGGGTTCCCGAAGTGGACGGCCGCCGTGCTCGACGGCGACACCGAGACGGAGCTCGCAGAGTTCCAGCGATTCTCGGAGGGGAAGCCGCTCACCGAGCGCAACAAGCTCTACCTGAAGACGTTCCACGGGGAACCGGCTGGCGACGGGGGCGGCGAGCAGGAAGCGGCCGAGGCCCCGCCCCCGCTCGAAGACGTAGTGGCCTCCAAGGAGTTCCGCGAGTCCTCGCCGGCGCAGCAGATCGAAACCCTCGCCGCGGCCTCGCCCACCTTCCGGGAGGTCATGGAGAAGGACCCCGAGGCGGCGAAGGCATGGGCCGCGGAGAAGGCTGAGCAGGCCGACCCGTCCCTGCTCGACTCGATCGAGGGCGGCTTCCAGATGGGCGTGGGGATCGCGCAGTGGACCGCAGCCAACGCGGCCATGATCGTCGAGAACCTCGGGCTCGAGAACGACTTCGACGACTCGTGGCGAGCCGCGGCTGACCTGAACTTCATCGACGCCGAGAACAAGATCGGCTCCGACTGGTACGACATCGTCGCCTCCGTCGTGGCCGGCCTCCCAGGGGGGCTGGTCGCGCCCGGGATCGCGACGGCGGCAGCGTCCTACGGGCTGCCGATGCTGGGCGTGGGGGCGGGCGCGACCGCGGCTCTGTCCCTGCCGCTCGGCTTCGGGGCCTCAGGGGCCCTCAGCGCGGCCGACCGCGGGTGGTGGGAGGCTGGGAAGCGCGGGCTCATCGACGCTGCTCTGGGCTCAATCTACCCAGCCACGGCCCACATGAATCGCCTTTCCCGGATGGGCCTCGAATCGGCGGCGGCTTTCGTGGTCTCGGAGCAGCCCGATCCGGTCCGCCGGGCCATCGAGTCTGGCTCGATCGGAGTCCTTGCGGGCACGCCGAAGAAGCGCGCGCCGTTCGAGGTGATGAAGAAGCTGGGCGTGCGGGACCGCTTCGAGGAGCACAGCCTGGCCTTCAAGGAGGCTCGGCAGCAGCACGAGGCGCACCTGCGGTCGCACCAGGCCGCCTCGGACCTCGCCGTGGTCGCAGACGACGGGACCCCGCTGGGCTCGCTCCTCGACCTGCAGAAGGATTGGGCGCAGACGGTGAAGGCCGAGCACCCCATGACGACGCCCCGGCCGCAGGACCGGCCGATGCACGAGCGGATCGCATCGGAGATCGCTCGCAAGGGGCAGGACCCGCCGAGCCCGAAGCCCGTGGAGCCGGGGTCGGCGAAGGGCGACAAGAGCTCGCGCTACGACCCGGGCCGCAACCACGTGGACAACCGGGTCTTCTCGATCGACGAGGACTTCGTCGAGCCGCTCGTCCAGCGCAAGTTCAAGGGCGCCGGCACGATCATCAACGGCCTGTCCGAGGCCTTCCGGATCCCCGTGCAGGGCCGCATCGGGCAGGGCAAGCGGCTGAAGGGGATGGACGGCTGGTACCGCCCGGTCATGCGCGAGCTTCACGTGCAGAGCCGCAGGAACGTGCAGACGGCCTCGCACGAGGCGGGCCACGACATGTCGTTCGAGTTCCCCGCCCTGATGCGCCTGCACATGGGCAAGGAGTTCGCCGCGGACCTGAAGCGGGTGAAGAGCGTGGCGGAGACGGCCGACGCCCGGCTCACGCGCGAGGGCGACGTGACGATCGGGACGTTCCGGGACCTCGCCGAGAAGAACGCACTCCCGGACGACCTCAAGTACATCCACGAGCTGCTCGAGGTCTCCTACGACAAGGGCAGCCCGACCGAGGGCGTGGCAGAGCTCTTCCGGCTCTGGACGACGAACAACCGCAAGTACGGCGGGGACGTCGACCTCACGAAGACCGCACCGAACGCGACGAAGGTTCTCGAGGACTGGAAGGCCGCGCTCCCTCGCAAGCAGCGGAAGGCACTGGAGCAGTTCCAGAAGGACGCCCACGAGCACCTCGCGCTGCACGGCGAGGCGGCGATGATGACGGCCATCGGGCCCGACGGGAACCCCGAGGCGGCGCTCTTCGGCCGGATGGCGCGCTTCCGCCAGTCCTACTTCGACGACGCGGCGGGCGCGCAGGCGTTCGAGATCGAGATGTTCGGGCAGATCATTCCGGGCGGCTTCTCGGAGACCCTCCACATGCTTCGCGGCGTGTCCGAGGCCGCCGAGGAGATGATGTTCCGCGGGGCCCCGACGTGGATCCCGGACCCGAAGACCGGGGGCAAGATGATCCGGTTCGAGGGGGAGTCGATCGCCGACATCATCACCAAGCACGGGCTGAAGCGCGGGCGCGATCTCGACCGGGCACTCCGCTATGCGATTGCCGTGCAGGCGGCTGAGCTGAAGACGCAGGCGATCAACAAGAAGGGCGACATCGTGCGCCTATCCGAGCTGTCTACGCCCGAGAGGCGAGCCTACGAACTCGCGAACGAGACGCGGGAGAAGCTGCTGAGCGATCAAGAGATTGAGGCGATGCTGAAGCTCGGCCGCAAAAACCCGAAATACCAGGAGTTCGGGAAGGACCTGATCCGCTTCGCTCACCGAATGGCCGACTTCGGGGAGGGAGCCGGACTCTGGAGCAGGAAGGACCGGAACAACTGGCAGCGCAAGCTCTTTATGTTCTCGTTCCTGCGCGAGATGGGAGAGCAGCGCGGAGGCGGCGGCACGAACATGATGAAAGGGGAGGCGCCGACCCGGATGCTCCGGGGCAGCACGCGGAACCTCCGCGACCCGTTCACCCTGCTGATGGATACCCATGCGCGCACGTTCAAGCTCGCGATGGAGAACGTCGCGAAGCAGAAGCTCCTCGACACCGTCAAGAACATGAAGGGCGGTGGTCGCTATGGCGAGGTGCTGCGCGAAATTCCGGACATCCGCGACGTAAACCTCGCCGACGTGCGGGCTGCCGCGAAGACCGAGATCCGGAAGCTCGCTCCGAACATGCCCGAAGATCAGATCGAGGCGTACCTGCGCGAGAACTTCAAGATCGCCGACGACCTCGAGACGGTGTCGATGTTCTTCGGCAGCCACCAGCCGCGGGGCCCGAACGTGCTGAGCGTGCTCGAGAACGGCAAGGCAAAGCATTTCCAAGTGACCGACCCGGGGCTGGTCCGCTCTATCCAGGCGATGCGCCGGCCGGCGCTGATGGGCATCGAGAAGTATTGGAACGCGGCGCGGCGGTTCAAGCAGACGTTCATCACGCGAGCACCCGGCTTCATCGCGGCCAACTTCGTGCGCGACATCGCGATGGCTTCGATCATGTCGAAGACCGGAAACTTCCACCTCGGGAAGGCGATGAAGGGGCTCTGGGGCGCCATCACGAAAGACCAGGACTACCTCGACCTCATCGCGAACGGAGGTGGCGCTGCGGGTCTGCGCGAGTCGCACGCTTCCATCCGCCGGAAGATGCTCCGGCACGCGCAACGCACTGGCTTCCGGCCGGACCGGCTGCTGCTCGATGCCGCGAGCGTCCATCGGTTCTTGGGAGAGGTTTCGAGAGCAACCGAGATCGCGAGCCGGCTCGGGGAGTACAAGGCCGCTCGGAAGATGGGGCACCGCGCGTCTCACGCCGCCTACTTGGCCCGCGAGGTGTCGACCGACTTCGGCACGCGCGGCGACAACAGGTCGATGAACTTCCTCTCGAACACGATCCCGTTCTTCAATGCGATGCTCGCGAGTGGGGACCGCCTCTATCGGTCGATGGCGATGGATCCGACGCACAGGGTAGCGACTGGGATCAAGATGGCGGGCGTGGCTCTTGCCGGCATGGGGCTCTACTCCCTGAATCGGAACATCCCCCAGTACAACGATCTTCCGGATTGGGACAAGCGCGGCTATTGGCACTTCTTTATTCCGTCGTGGACAGATGACGGAGAACGGAAGCGTGTGGAGTCCGGACGGTTCGCAGGCCTGCTCGACTATATTCACTTCAAGATGCCGAAGCTCTGGGAGGTGGGGACGCTTTCGAGCATCGGCGAGCTGTTCCTCGAATCGATCCTCGGGTCGGAGGTCGACGAAGATCAGAACCTCGGGCTGGATCTCGTTCAGATCATCGCCGCCAACTATGGGCTCAATCTGTTCGACAACGCCTATCCGCTTCCACTCCCGGCCGGCGCGGACATCGCAGTCGAGCAGTTCGCGAACAAGGTACTTCGCACCGGGAACCCGATCGAGTCGCAGGGGATCGCGAATTACGAGGCGTGGGCGAGGACGCGGAAGGATCAGTCAAAGGTGATGACGGAGTGGGGGAGGTTCATGAAGGACTACCCGGCCATGCCGGACGCCATCGAGTCTCCGGCCCGGGCCGAGGCCCTGCTTCGTGGGCTCTTCGGCGAGTTCGCCACCATGGGCATCGCGCTGGCCGAGAGCGTCTACTTCCCCGACGGGCCGGCCACGCCGATCGACCGCCGCCCGGTCATCTCCCGGTTCTACGAGGGCCCTGAGAAATACAGCCGCGTCGAGCGGGAGTTCTGGGAGCGGTACCAGTCGGTGAACGAAATGAGTTCGACGATGCGGATGCTCGCGAGCGACCCGAGTCGGACCGAAGACGTCGTCAGCCTCGCGCAGGATCAGGAGCGAATGCGGATCGTGGGGCTCGAGCGCGCCTACGGGCACGCCACAGAGCAGGTTCGCACGTTCGAGAAGTACATCCAGCTCCTCAAGAGCGGCTCTCTGGGCTATACAC
>CAYWGW010000268.1:0-5441 GCA_964457385.1 uncultured Spirochaetaceae bacterium | reverse complement strand
CGAGATCGTCGAACTCCGTCTCGAAGGCCTCGTGAAAGACGACCGTCCATGGCTTAGAAGATGCTTTCCTATACATATGTTGTCAAGACCATATTCTGTCCAACCGAAACAGCATGGCAGAGTCGAGGCGGCAGAGTGCCGCGCGACCCTGCCCGACGGGCCGGCAGTCGCCAGTCGACGGTCGACAGCGTTGAGAACGGCCTCGAATCGGTTGATTCGAGGCCGTTCTGGATTCAGTGACACAACGTATGACGGATCCGTATGACGGATCTCAATGTGACCCGTCGCGAAACCCGAACGGGCCAACCCCAAGCGACAGCTCCGGATCAGCGCCGAGCGGCGGCCGGGGCCTTCGCGGCGGATCCGGCCGCCGCGCCCTTAGCGGCGCCCTTCGCGGCGCCGACCCGCACGAGCGGACGCAGCTTCTCGAGCAGCGCGGGGCCGATTCCGCGGACGCCCTCGAGCTCGTCGACGGACCGGAAGCCGCCGCCCTGCTCCCGGGCCGCCACGATCGCGGCCGCCTTCGAGCTCCCGATTCCGGGCAACGCCTCGAGCTGCGTCACCGTCGCGCGATTCAGGTCGAGGCGCGCGGCATCATTCGCTCCCGCCTCCCCGGAAAGCAGCAGCAGGCTCAGCAACAGCCCCTGAATCAGCTGCGTCAGCGCGCGGCTCCGCGCCCGTCGGCGGATCCCCCGACCCGCCGGATTCGAATTCGAAAAGGACATGGACATGGACTCGAACTCCCCGGGACCTGGGGCGAAACGAACGAACGAATGCACGAGGAGACGCAGAGGCCTCGCGCCGCTCAGCGATCGCGCACGACCGAGAACTCCGCGGCGGCGCAGAGCGCGTCCTTGGCCGGGCCATCGGGGAAGGGCGCGATCGCCTCCAGCGCACGATGCACATGATCCTCGGCCCGACGCAGGGTATCCGTCAGGCCGTGGTAACGCGTCACCATCTCCGCCACCGGCGCCAGGTCGAGCTCGTTCGCCGCAAGCGGCGCCCGGCCGCCGTGCTCGTCCGCCAGCTGGGCCGCATTCTTCAGCACCTTCGCCACCAGCTCGCGCTCGCCGACCTCACAGCGCTTCAGCGTCAGGATCAGGGGCAGCGTGATCTTGCCCTCGCGCAGATCGGCCATCGGCTGCTTGCCGAGATCGGCCAGCACGGCGTCGTAGTCGAGGCAGTCGTCCCTCAGCTGGAAGGCCAGACCGAGCTGGCGACCGTACTCACAGATGCGCTTGCGCTCGCCGCGGGTCACGCCCCCGAGCAGCCCGCCGATCTCGCAGCAGTTGGAGAGCAGCGTCGCGCTCTTGCGCTCGATCACCTCGTAGTAGTGGCTCTCCGTCACGTCGACGTCGAAGCTGCGTTCGAGCTGTAGCAGCTCGCCCTCCGCCATCGAGGCGATCGTATTCGCAAAGCTCTCTACGATCTCGAGCTGGCCATCCTGGATGATGATCGAGGAGGCCCGCGCGTAGAAGTAGTCGCCGGCCAGCACGGCGCGACGGTTGCCCCAGATGGCATTGGCCGCCGGCCGGCCCCGACGCATCTCGGCGAGATCCACGATGTCGTCGTGGATCAGGGTCGCCATGTGCAGCAGCTCCAGCGCCGCCGCCAGCTCGATCCGTCGCGGACCGACGTAGCCGCAGAGCTCGGCCGCCAGCAGCACCAGCGACGGGCGCAATCGCTTGCCTCCCGACGAGAGGACGTGAGAGCCGAGGCTTCCGATCAGCTCGGCCTTCGAGCCGAGCTGGTTGCGAAGCGAGGTCTCGACCAGCTCGAGGTCGGGCGAGACGCGCGCGAAGGCCAGACCGATGTTCTCCTGCATGGACGCCGACGACCCGCTCACGGCCTGAGTCGACGGAGGAGGTTTCGATGAAGATTCGGGCGGGGGGCCGACCATGGTCGCAGATTAGCCGTGCGGATTTTCGGTGTCAAAGCCCAGGAGATCAAAAAACATATCAATTCCAGGTGTTTACCAATGTACTCGGACAAAATGCTCGGACAATGTGCTCGGACAATGTGCACGGACACGATACCCAGACCCCGTAACCGGAATCGGCTCAGGGCTTGCGCGAGAGCGCTCGGGCGTCGCTCGAAGGGCCGTGGGTCGCCAGCCACTCGACTGCCTGTGCGACCTCCTCGATCGGAACCAGCTCGCAGTCGAAGCGCGCGCCCGCGTCGCCGTCGCTCGCGCGACCCACGAGCTCGCGATGACAGACCGCGGGCAGGAGCAGCCGCCGGAACCCCAGACGCGTCGCCTCCCCGATGCGCGACTCGATGCGCGAGACCCGGCGCACCTCGCCACCCAATCCGATCTCGCCCACCGCCGCCGTATCCGCCGGCACCGCGACGTCGAGGCGACTCGAGGCGATCGCCAGGGCAATGGCCAGGTCCGCGGCGGGCTCCGCCACCCGCACGCCGCCCGCCGCCTTCGCGTACACGTCCTGGGAGAGCAGATCGACCCGCGTGCGTCGATCGAGTACCGCCAACAGCAGCGCCACCCGCGCATCCTCGAGTCCGAGCGTCGTGCGCCGCGGGGTGCCGTAGGGCGCCGGCGCGACGAGCGCCTGCAGCTCGACCAGCATCGGACGCGAGCCTTCGAGCAGCGGCACGACGCAGCTGCCCGGCGCCCGGGTGCTGCGCTCCTCGAGAAAGAGCTCGCTCGGATTCTCGACCGCCGCCAGCCCTGCCGAGCCCATGCTGAAGACACCGATCTCCTGGGTCGAGCCGAAGCGATTCTTCGCCGCCCGCAGCAGCCGGAAGGCGTGGGCGCGATCACCCTCGAAGGTGAGCACGACGTCCACCAGATGCTCGAGCACCCGCGGCCCCGCCAGGCTGCCCTCCTTCGTCACATGCCCGATCAGCAGCAGCACCGAGCCCAGCCGCTTGGCCGTCGCCGCCAGCTGCGCCGCCGACTCGCGCACCTGAGCCACCGAGCCGGCGGCGGACTCGATCGCGTCGGTCTGGATCGTCTGGATCGAGTCGACGAGGACCAGGCTCGGGGCGAGCGCCTGCCAGGGCTCGGCCAGCGCCTCGACGCGGGTCGCCGTGAGAATCTGCAGCGAGCCCCCGATGCCCGGCAGACGCTCCGCCCGCAGGCGGATCTGCTCGGCGCTCTCCTCTCCGCTCACGTAGAGCACCGAGCGCCCGGAGGCCGCCAGCCCCCCCGCCACCTGCAGCGCCAGGGTCGACTTCCCGATCCCGGGATCGCCCCCCAACAACACGACGGAGCCCGGCACGAAGCCGCCGCCGAGCACCCGGTCGAGCTCCCCGGAGCCGCTCCCGATCCGCGGGGTCGCGTCGGCGTCGATCTCCGCGAGCCGCCGCGGCTTCCCGTCGTCGCCGCCCCCCGCGCCGATCGCCGACAGCGCACCGGCCAGGCCGCCACCGGCCCCGCCGCGACGTCCGCCGGCGCCGCGAGACGAAGACACGACGTTCTCCTCGACGAGGCTCTCCCACTGCCCGCAATCGGGACAGCGACCGTGCCAGCGAGGGTGTTGCGCCCCACAGGCCTGACAGACATGCACCGTTCGTTGCTTGACCAGTGGGGGTCCTCTCGTCGGTCGGGTCGTGGGTCGGGTCGTGGGTCGTAGGCCCGCGGGCCCGTTGAGCCTTCGGCCTGTTGGCCTGTCGGAGCGTTGAGCGAGCTGGCGCTTCGATCTCTCTCTGGCGCCGCTGACGGTGACGGTGCGGATCGAGCCGTAGGGTAGGGGCGAAAGGCCTGAACGGCCCGCCGAGGACCGCTGTCAACTGGGAGGGGAGACCAGGTTGACAGGATTCCCGAGCCGGCTGTAGCCTGAGCCGTCCGACGCGAATCCCACAAAGCCGGCCCAGCCCCGCCGGAAGCGCGCAGAAAGTCCGTCCGGAAGATCCGCCCAGAATCCCACGTCCAACGTCCAACGCACGCCTCGCGAAGAACAAGAATAGTGAGAGGAACAGAGAGCCCCATGTCGATCCATCCGCCCGTCCCCGACCTGCCCGACCTCGATCGCTACGCGGCCCTCACCCGGGACAGCCTCGCAGGCCGGGCCCCTTCCGAGGCCGATGCCCTCTGGATTCTCGACGGCGAGGACGTCGAGCTGCTGCCGTTGCTGCAGGCCGCCTTCGAGCCGCGGCGACGCGCCTTCGGCCGGAAGGTGATGGTCCACGTGCTGAACAACGTCCAGAATGGGCTGTGCCCCGAGGACTGCGGCTATTGCTCCCAGAACAAGGACTCGAAGGCCGCGATCCGCAAATACGCCATGAAGAGTGACGAGGCGATCCTGGCCGAGGCGGAGTCGGCGGCCCGGTCGGGGGCGTCGCGCTACTGCATGGTGCTCTCGGGTCGCGGGCCGACGGTCGACCGCGCAAAGCGCATCGGCGCCCTCGTCCGCGAGATCAAGTCGCGCTGGCCGATCGAGGTCTGCCTTTCGGCGGGCCTGATGGGCGACGAGCACGCGAAGATCCTCGCGGAGGCCGGCCTCGATCGCATGAACCACAATCTGAACACCAGCGAGCGGCGTTATGCGGCGATCACCTCGACCCATACCTACGCCGACCGGGTGGCGACCCTCGAAGCAGCCCGGCGCAACGGCATCGAGTCCTGCTCGGGCCTGATCGTCGGAATGGGCGAGGAATCGATCGACATCGTCGAGGTCGCCTTCCGGCTGCGGGAGCTCGAGGTGCCCTCGATCCCCGTGAATTTCCTGATCCCGATCGAGGGAAACCAGGTCGTGGACGACGGCTCGCTGACGCCCGAGCGCTGCCTGCGCGCGCTCTGTCTGATGCGCTTCGTGAATCCGGCGGCGGAGATCCGGGTCGCCGGCGGGCGCGAGGGGCATCTGCGCGCGATGCAGCCGCTGGCGCTCTACCCGGCGAACTCGCTCTTCGTCGAGGGCTACCTGACGACCCGGGGCGATCCGGTCTCCGAGACCTTCGCCATGATCCGGGACGCGGGCTTCGAGATCGAGGGCAACGACGCCTATCGGCTCGAGGAGCAGCGCGCCGCGGAGAGCGGCGGCGCCGGCGCTTCGCAGTTCCGCATTCCGGGCGGTGGCGACGAGCTGCTGAAGCCGGAGATCGCGCGGACTTGAGCGGGAACCGCGTCGACGAGATCGCCGACGAGATCCTGGGCGCGATCCGCGCGGGCGGCACCCATCGGCGCATGCGCGTGCTCGACGGAGTCCAGGCCCCGCGCATGACCGTCGACGGCCGGGACGTGCTGCTCTTTGCCGGCAGCAACTACCTCGATCTCGCCCGCCATCCCGAAGTCGTCGAGTCCGCCGAGCGCGGCGCCCGGGAGTGGGGCTGCGCCGCGGGAGGCTCGCGACTGATCACGGGCAACCTCACCTGCCACGAGGCCCTCGAGGAAGAGCTCGCCGGATTCTTCGACCGCGAGGCCGCGCTCGCCTTCAACACCGGCTACATGGCGAACGTCGGAGTGATTCCAGCGCTCGTCGGCC
>CAYWGW010000267.1:0-5532 GCA_964457385.1 uncultured Spirochaetaceae bacterium | reverse complement strand
TCCTCGCTCATCCCTGTCTCCATCGTTCACCGCATCCGGCGCATCCGGCGCATTCAGCGCGTTCATCGTATTCAGCGTATTCGGCGGACGCCTCGCCACTGCGATCCCCGCCCGCCTCCGGCCCGTGTCGTGTCCCGTGGCGGTCGTTCCCATCCCCATACCCATCCCCGCATTCCCTCCCGATGGTTCGTCCGTTCCCGGGGCCGGCTGAAGGGCGCGGCGTGCTGCCCGGGCGCGTCGGATGAGGGCGTGGAGCGCCGCGACCGAGAGCAGCGCGGCGAAGGCCAGGCTCGCCGTGCTCGTCTCGAGTCCGCCGGCCCCGGCGAGCACGGCGGCGGCGTTGTTGAGCGCATGGGCGAAGATCGCCAGGGGCAATCCCAGGAAGGCGCGCAGGGCACCGAGCTGGACGCCGAGCAGCGTCGCGGCCACACCCTGATGCAGATCGAGATGGGCGAGCCCGAAGAGCAGGGCGCTGCCGAGGATGGCCGCGCCCAGACCGAGGCGCCGCCGCAGCCCCTCGAAGGCGAGGCCCCGGAAGAGGATCTCTTCGACGATCGCCACGAGGACCGCCACGAAGATCGCCGCGAATATCGCCAGGCCGATCGCGGGCTCGAGCTCGAGCGCGAGGCGGCTTGCCGCGTGGCCGGGGACCACGCGCGCGAGTGCGTCGAGCAGATGACTCGTGCCGAGCAGGCCACAACCCTGGAGGGCGCTCGTCCCGAGGCGACCGGGCCAGGAGGGGGGCAGCGAAGGTCCGAGGCGCGGTCGCTGGGGCGGTTGCGGTCGGCGGAGCGGTTGCGGCGGTGGGCGGAACTGTTGCGGTCGGCGGAGCGGTCGACGAGCCGGCATCCGGCGAGAGTACCCCGCGTCGGGGGTGCCGGGTGCCGCTCGGCTGGCGCCCGCTCGGCTGGCATGCGGGGTTCGGCTGCTACGCTACCGACGTGTCTCGATCCGAGCTGTGCTCCTCACTCCTCGTGGCGATGCCCCAACTCGCCGATCCGAACTTCCGCCGGGCCGTGGTGCTCGTGGTCCACCACGATGCGGAGTCGACCTTCGGGCTGGTGCTGAACCGTGGGGTGGATCTGTCGGTGCGCGAGCTTTGCGAAAGCCTCGACTTCCAGTGGAACGGTCGGCCGGCGGCGGAGGTCGCCTGGGGTGGACCGGTGGAGTCCAATACGGGCTGGATCCTCTTCGAGGACAGCCTCGAGACGGAGATCGAGGACGACGAGGTGTCGCGGCTGGACGATCGACTCTGCTTTGCCGGCTCGATGGAGGTGCTTCGCCAGCTGGCGCAGCGACCGCCGAGCGATCTGCGGATCTTCCTCGGCTATGCGGGCTGGGGCGGCGGGCAGCTCGAGACCGAGCTTGCCCAGGGCGCCTGGGTCGTGGCGCCGCTCTCCTCCGAGATCATCTTCGACGTGCCGCCGGAAGAGATGTGGGAGCACGTGCTGCGCACGATGAAAATCGATCCCGCGACGCTGATCGCGACGGCGGGCATCCATTAGATGGGCTCGGAGGGGGCCTACACGCCCGCCCACTTCGAGGTGCGCTGTCCGCGCTGCGACGTGAGCTTCCCGCCGGAGACGCGGCGCTGCATCCACTGTGGCGGGCCGACGAGCAAGCCCGGCCCGAACAAGGGCCGCGACTGGGTGCATACGACGGACGGCGATTCTGCGAACGGTGGGGCGAGCGCTTCTTCGCCGTCGGCGGGTTCGCCGTCGGCGGGATCGGATTCGATGGCGGGCTGGGAGCGCGAGCTGGAGCGCGGTCGCGATCGCAACCGCGAGTTCGAGCCGGAGCCCCGCTACACCCCCGAGCCCTTTGGAGGCCAGGAGCGGGCGGGCGCCGAGGCCGGCGAGGGGCAGGGATCCTGGCCCCGGACGCTGTTGCGGACCGGTGGCAGCCTGCTCTGGATCGTCGTGCTCATCGCGTTCACGCTGATGCGCAACTGCACGAAGGAAGGCTGAGACGAAGGCCGCAGACGGGCAACGGCTCCGCGGTGGGCAGGCCGCGTCGTACAGGCCGCAGAGAGGAACAAGAGGGGGGATCATGAAGGTCCAGGCCGCCATCGCCGTCGAGGCGGGCAAGCCGCTCGAGATCGACGAGATCGAGCTCGAGGGTCCGAAGCAGGGCGAGTGCCTCGTGCGCCTCGCCGCGACCGGCGTCTGTCATACGGATGCGTTCACCCTGAGCGGTGCGGATCCGGAGGGGCTCTTTCCATCGGTGTTAGGCCACGAGGGCGCCGGAGTCGTCGAGGCGGTCGGGCCGGACGTGCGCTCCCTGGCGGTAGGCGATCACGTCATCCCTCTCTACACCCCCGAGTGTCGGGAGTGCAAGTTCTGTCTCTCGGGCAAGACGAATCTATGCGGGGCGATCCGCGAGACCCAGGGTCGCGGCCTGATGCCCGACGGAACCAGCCGCCTGCGTTGGCGCGGCCAATCGGTCCATCATTACATGGGGACGTCGACCTTCGCGCAGGCGACGGTCGTACCGGAGATCGCGCTGGCGAAGGTCCGCAAGGACGCCCCCCTCGACAAGATCTGCCTGCTCGGCTGCGGCGTCACGACCGGCATCGGCGCCGTCCTGAATACGGCAAAGGTCGAGCCCGGCTCGACGGTGGCGATCCTCGGCATGGGCGGCATCGGGCTCTCGGTCGTGCAGGGCGCCGTGATGGCCGGCGCCGACCGCATCATCGCGATCGACACGAACCCGAAGAAGTTCGAGCTGGCGCGCCAGCTCGGGGCGACCGATTGCGTGAACCCGAAGGAGGTGGACGATCTCGAGGCCTTCATCCTCGACGCGACCGATGGCGGCGTCGACTACTCCTTCGAGTGCATCGGCAACGTCGAGACGATGGGCACGGCGCTGCGCATCTGTCACAAGGGCTGGGGCGAGTCGATCATCATCGGCGTCGCCGGCGCCGGCCAGGAGATCCACGCCCGCCCCTTCCTGCTCGTGACGGGCCGCGTCTGGCGCGGCACGGCGTTTGGCGGCACGAAAGGCAGGACCCAGCTCCCCGGCCTCGTCGACCAGTACATGAAGGGACGCGTGCGGCTCGACGAGATGGTGTCGCGGACGCTGCCGCTCGAGAAGATCAACGAGGCCTTCGACCTGATGCACGAGGGCGAGGTGATTCGGAGCGTGATTCGCTTCGAGAGCTGAGCGCGCGGTGTCCACCGCCCGGGCGGCGCGCGCCCGACGCGGCCGCCACGCGCCGCTCCCCGTGACTCCACTGCGATCAGGACGGAAATCAGAGAGGATCCGGATTCGGGCGCGTGGCTCCGCATGTTAGGTTTTCGGGATGGCTTCCCGATCTCCGTGCCCGGCGCGCGAGCGCGCGTCGGCTGAGCGCGCGTCGGCTGGGCTCACGCCTGCGCCGGCCGAGCCCACGTCGGCTGAGCTCACGCCCGCTCCGGCTGGGCCCGGGCCCGCGCCCGCGCCCGCGCCCACGCCCACGCCCACGCCCACGACCGCGTTGGAAGATGCGCTCGCCCGGGCCTGCGCCGGGCGGAGTCCGGCGATGCAGCGTCTGCGGGCCGCGGCCGCGCGGGTCGCACCGCATCCGACCACGGTGCTGCTCGCCGGCGAGACCGGGACGGGCAAGGGCGTGCTGGCGCGGGCGATTCACGCGGCGAGCCCCCGGCGCGAGGCGCCCTTCGTGCAGGTCGATTGCGCCGGGCTGGCGGGACCGCTCGTCGAGGCGGAGCTCTACGGCGTCGCCCGGGGCGCCTACACCGGGGCGCACGAGTCCCGGGCCGGGCGCTTCGAGGCGGCCGAGGCGGGCACGCTCTTTCTCGACGAGATCGCAGAGCTGCCGCTCTCGGGTCAGGCGAAGCTGCTGCGGGCGCTCGAGGAGGGGACCTTCGAGCGCGTGGGCGAGACGCGGACCCGGCGACTGCGGGCCCGGGTGATCGCCGCGACCCACGTCGATCTCGAGCGGGCGGTGGCCGAGGGGCGATTCCGGGCGGATCTCTACTACCGGCTGCGCGTCGTGGCATTGGTCGTGCCGCCGCTGCGGGCGCGGGCGGAGGATCTCGAGGATTGGATCGGGCGGGCGGCGGAGCGCGCCGCGCAGCGCCTGACCCGACCAGCGCCGCGCTTCGAGCCCGAGGCGATCGCCCGGCTCGCGGCCCACGCCTGGCCCGGCAACCTGCGCGAGCTCTTCCATCTGGTCGAGGCGGCGGCGATCTGGGCGGATGCGGCGGATGCGGCGGATGCGGCGGATTGGGGGGATCGGGCGGACGGAGTGGAAGAGGTGGTCGACGCGGCGTTGGTGGAGCGGCTGCTTCCGTCCGTATCCGCCAGACCGCGTCCCGTGTCCGTCCGACCGAGCCCCGTTCCCGCGAACTCGTACCGGATCCCATCGCGGGACGATGTGTGCGCGGTTTGCGCGGGCGACGGGGGCGACAAGGGCGACGGGGACGATTCGGGCGAGGGTGCGAACGGGCTCGCCGGGACGCCGCCGGAGCTGAGCCGGGCGCTCTCCGGCGCCCGGGGCAACCTCTCCCTGGCGGCGCGGCGGCTCGGGATGGCCCGGAGCACGCTGCGCGCGCGGATTGGCCGCGACGACCCCGGAGCTCGGATGCGACGGCTTCGGGAAGGGCGGCGTCGGGCGGCGGACGACGACACAGGCGAACCGCGGTGTCCCGCCGGCTCAACCGGGGGCGGGGTGGAGCGGGAGGGCTGCGAGGCCGCTCCAGACCAGGCGGAGAGCGACCAGGGTGAGTGTCGCCTTGTAGAGCCGTGTGAAGAGTGAGTCATCGATCCGCTGGAGCAGCAGCGTCCCGAGCCAGGTCCCCGCGATCGTCGCGAGCGCCATGCCGAGCGCGAGGGCGAGATGGTCGAGGAATGCGAAGCCCGCCACCCCGAAGACGAGGATCTTGGCGAGATGGCCCGCTGCCTGGCAGGCCGCCTTCGTCCCGATCAGCTGGAAGCGCGTGAGCCCGATCCCGAGGAAGAAGGGCGCGATGAAGGGACCGGTCGCCCCGATGAGCGGCCCGAGCCCGCCGGCCGCAGCCCCCACCAGCGCGAAGCGCGGCCGCGGATCGAGCCGCTGCGGATCGAGTCCCAGCAGCAGCCAGCGGCTTCGCCACGTCGCCACCAGCACGAACACGCCAATCGCCAGCCGCAGCGCCTCCGCCGGTGCCCGCTCGGCCAGCGGCAGCGTCAGAAAGCCCGCCGGGACGAGAAGGAGGACGTAGGGCCAGAGTAGATCGCGTCGGATGGCCCGGGCATGGATCACGGCCCGGCTGGAGTTCGAGCTGAGCTGCACCAGGGCATGGATCGGGATCGCGACCGTCGGCTCGAGAAAGAGCAGCATCACCGCCAGCAGCAGGATCCCCCCGGCCATCCCGAGGACGGCCGAGACGGCGCCGGTGAGGAGACTGGCGGTGACGAAGGTGACGGTGAGGAGGAGTTCGGCGGTCGGCTCGATCACTGTGGGCCTCACTTCGCCGAATCTGCCCAGACGCATCCAGTGCGTCGAATCCAGCAGGGGTCGATGCCACCAGGCCAGGGCGCTGTCTCTGCAGG
>CAYWGW010000266.1:0-5590 GCA_964457385.1 uncultured Spirochaetaceae bacterium | reverse complement strand
CGGAGGTCTTCGCCTCGCGAGCGATCGGCTCGATCGCGCCTTCCTGATCGATCGAGCCCTGAACGACCCGCGACTCTTCGACGCGGCCGAGCGCTGCCGCGTCCTCGGCCAGATGGTACAATGGGGTCGCATCCTGTCGCCGGAGGCGTATCGCGAGATCGGCGAGGGCACCTGTCGGGCGCATCCCCTCGAGCCCCGGTCCACGTTCGGCTCCCTCTCTCATCATCGGGAGGCCTCATCCGGAGGAGCGCGGTGAAGGGGCGGAATCCGGCGACATGGACCCGGTGTCCCGCCCACTCGCGGTGGAGAGACATCGAGGACGGACGCCCTGGCCTCTGCGACGGAGCCCGGCCATGGCCCTGAGCGAGGATCCGGAAGACGAGGCGAAGAGCCCCGAGTCCGACACGCCCGAGCCCGACACCGAGATGCTCGTCGAGATCGCCCGGATGCGCATGCCCTTCGGTCGCTATGCCGGGACCCGGCTCATCGACCTTCCCGAGCCCTACGTCGTCTGGTTTCGGAATCGCGGCTTTCCTCGCGGCCGACTGGGCGAGCTTCTGGCGACGCTCTACGAGGTGAAGGCCAACGGTCTCGAGGCGATGCTCGCGCCCCTGCGCGATCCCGGCGATCCGCGACACCGGCCGGTCTCGGAGATCGCAGATCCGAGCGTGCCTGCGGCCTCCACCGGGGATCGGGGACCTCGCCCGAGCGGTCGCGGACGGGATGCAGGGTAGTGTCTCAGGCGACGTTGGAACCGAGGGAGATCCATAGCAGTTCCCGATGCCAGATGAGACGAAGTCTTGATTGATTCGTGATATCGCTGACTTTCTGGACGGCATATTTTGAGTGTAAAACTAATACGATTGATGCTTTTCCCATTTCTTTTTCGAAGATACCGATCGGCGGTGGCAAGCGCAGAACGGTTGCAGTCGATCGGCGAATGGCATGCCTCGATTGGACATCTGGAACGTCTTCGCGAAAGCAACATCGACTCCAAGAGGTCGGCAGCAATGTTGGCGACTGCGTATCTATATTGCGGTCGTAATGAGGATGCTGTTTCCGAGTTTCAGAGGATCGCCGGTCAGATGCGGGATCCGACAGTCGAAGCCATCAAGGTGATCAACCATGCCGTCGCTCTGGAAGGGCTTGAACGTCGGTCCGAGGCGGCCTCGGTCCTTCGCGCGTGTGTTTGGGACAGCTGGCCGGTCGAGAGACGTGAGGCGGCTCAACGTCTAATGAATGAGCTTGACGGAACGTGTCAAGCACTTTGAGACACTGGTCCTCACGAATCTATGTACGGACTCCTCCTGAACCGCTTCGGCCTTTCAGGTGCCTCTCCCGCTCGGGCCGGCCACGTATCCTCGATCACCGGGGGGGAAGTCCGAACCGCTTCTTCCGCTTCGACTCGGCGGGCCGGATGGTCTGCGTCAGCTCGACGGCGGCCGGTGCACAGCCCGGCGGGTCCTGCAACGTGCTCGAGGTCGAGTCCGACGCCTCGGGCCAGCGCATTCGGGAGAGCGGGCGGGGGCGACGACGCGCTATTTCCTGGGTGACGACCTGAGCCACGTGCCGGCGGAGGCGAGTCCGGGCGGGATCGCGGAGACATAGATACAGAGAGTTGGAACGAGGCGCGGGAAGCGGGTCCTGCGCTGAGCCGGGCGGACCCTGCGAGGGCGCGCCTACGCCGGAGCGCGGGCGGCGGCGGCGAGGACGTCGGTGAAGGTGAGGATGCCGACCAGGTCGGGGCCGTCCAGGACGGGGGCCATGCGGACGCCGGTCATGCGCATGAGCTGGATGCAGTCCTCGATGCAGAGATCGGCCGGGACGGTCATGGCGGGCTTGGTCATGGCGTCCTCGACGCAGAGCTCGTCGAGAGCGGCGTCGCCGGACTCGGCGATCACCTGGATGCAGTCCTTGCCCGTCAGGATGGCGACCCCGCTGCCCGGGCGATCGGGGCGGATCAGCAGGCAGTGGATCCTGTGCTCCGTCATCCGGCAGACGGCGGTTCGGAGGGTCTCGTGGCGTTCGGCTTCGACGATCTTCGGGGTCATCAGGTCGCGGGCCGTGAGTACTCGGAAATCCATGATGCTCAGAGCTCCTCTTCGAGAACGCGTGCGTGCTCGAGGTCGACCCGATATCGGCGTCGCGAGACGTCGGCCTCGAGGACGAGGGGTGTGACGCCGAGGTCGATGCGACAGCCGGCGTGCGCGGTGCCGTGGATCTCGATCGTGGCGATCCGCTGAAGCTCGCGTTGACGTCGTCGCCAGGCGCGGCGGGTCTCGATTTCGTCGTCGGCGTGGGGCGTGCGGCCAGTCGGGATCGCGCGGCGCCGGCTCGCGATGCCGCGACCCTTGCGCTCACGCAGGGTGCCGCGCGATCGTCGGGCTTCGGGGCGGGTGGACCGGAGCGCGGTGGCGCCGCCGCTCGGTGGTGCCGGCCCGAGCGGCTCCAGCGGGCAGGCCGCCCGCAGCAGGCATGGGCCACCGGCCGAGCTTCCGACGTCCTTCAGCACGACCCGGCTCTCGGCCTGCAGCCAGTCGCTGAGCATGCGGCCGCCGACCTCGATCTCCCGCGCGAGGAGCTGGGAGGTCGAGACGCTGCGGGCGACGCTCAAACGACCGCGGGCCTCCAGGCGGATGCCGAGGGCGTGGCGGACGTGGAGATCGCCGCCGGCCCGGACGCTTCCATCTCCATCCCCACGGCCGATCGCGCCGCCGCCGATCTCGATCGCGCCGCCCGCGCGGATGCAGGCGCCGTCGACGGTGCCCCGAATCGCGAGGTCGAACTCGGCTTCGACGCGCATCCCGGTCATCACGTCGCGCTTCACCTCGAGGCTTCCAGCGGTGGCGAGATGACCACTCTTCAGATCGACGTGGCCCGCATGGACATGATAGGCGACGACGTCGACGGTTCCGTCGGGGGCGATCATCCGGGTCCCGGAGCCGGTGGCGACGAGGTATCCGGCTTCGTCGATCGCGATTCCTTCGCCGGTCTTGATCGAGCCCTCAGCGGTCGGTGCCGGCTCGATCGGGTCTCCGTGGACGTCCCAGCCGGGCTTGCCCGGCGTGGCGGGCAGGATCTCTCCGATGGATTCGCCCCGCTCCACGGGCTGCAGCAGCTGCCGCTCGCGTAGGTCGATCGAGCCGTCGGGCCGGAGCGCGCCAGGCTGCAGGCCGCTCGGCTCAATCAGTTGGAGCTGGGGCGGGGAGCCCGACTCGGCCGGCCGGCCGCGGGCGATCACACGCTCGTGGAGGGTGGCGATCGGCTGGGTCAGCGCACGAGCCAATCCGGCGATTGCCTCGTCGTCGAGACCCGCCCGGATCGAGGTCTGCTCGAGGGCCTGTTGCAATGTGGCCTGGCCGTCGTCTTCGCTGCCCGCGGAGGGTCCTTCTGCGATCGACGCCCAGGCTTCGAGGCGATCGTCGGAGACGCGGATCCGGACTCTCTCGATGGGCTCCATGTCCTGGCGGATCGACCGATCGAGGGCTGGGGTTGAGATGACGGGGGAAGCAGCGGTCGGGGCGCCCGGTCGCCGCTTTCAGAGCAGGGCGGTGCGCCCGCCCGCGAAGCGGGCTCGTCGACCGCAGCCTTCCTCGTCGGCGAGCAGGGCCGCCATGAGATCCGGATCCTCCGAGCGACCCCAGACGCGCTCCCCCTGGTCCGTGATCGCGGTGAACATCGCCCGGACGGGGCCTTCGGGTCGGACTTCGACGCTGTAGGCCTCGGTCGTGGCGAGGCCCTCGAAGTCGATCTGATAGGCGCGCTTCGGAAACGCATCGACCTCCGGACCGACATCCTCGATCCGTGGGGCCTCGTCGGGTCCCGGATCGGTCGAGTAGAGGCCGTAGGCGAAATGCGTGAAGAAGCCGCCGACGGAGCCGACGACGCCCATGCTGCCGGGGGCGGAGCGAAGCCGGTCGACGAGCGTGGCCTTTGCGTGCAGCACGTAGTTGGCGAAGGGGCCGCCCGCGAAGGTCATGCCGCCGGTCAGGCTCGGGAGCGGATCGAGCCCGATGCCGAGGGCTGCGGCGCCCGCCTGGACGGCGAAGGGAAAGCAGGAGTAGAGGTCGACGAAGTCGAGATCAGCCGGAGTCTTGTCCGTCAGCTCGAGCATGCGTCGCGCGGCGAGCTCCTGGCCCGGATGACGATGCAGCACGTCGCGCTCGGAGAGCAGGGTCGTTCGGCTCGTCTCGGTCGCCGCCCTCAGATAGACGAGATTCTCGCGAGCGATGTCGAAGCGGGCGGCCGCCTCTGGTGAGCAGAGGATCAGCGCGGCGCCCTGGTCGACGGAGATGTTCGATGTCATCAGCTTGGTGTAGGGGTAGCCGACCATCCGGTTCGTCGGGCTGGGCGTGCGGATCTCGTCGGCGGAGAACGAGCGTTGGATCCAGGCGCAGGGGTTGCGGGCGGCGATCCGGCTCATGCCTGCCGAGAGCTCGGCGATCCGGCGCCGGTGGGCGGCAGGCGTCTCGCCCTTCGCATGGCGCAGGGCGGTCTCGCAGAGGCTGAAGCAGGAGACGGCGTCGGAGATGCCGGCCTTCGCCTCGTGCGGCAGCAGCCCGCCCTTCGTCTCTCCGAAGTGTTGATCGGGATGGCCCGACGGTTCTTCGGTCCAGGTTGGATCGAGACCGAGGCGCGCCAGTCGTCGCTTGCTGTGCTCACTCTCCGCGCCGACGATCGCGACGATGTCGCTGCGCCCGGCTGCGATCTCGGCACAGGCCCGGTCGACGAGCATCTGCACGATATGGCCGCTGATGGCGCCGAGACCGGAGCGCGCGCCGGAGGAGCCGATCCGCTCGGCCAGTCGCGCAGCGGGATTGCCGTAGCTCCAGAGACCGTGGGGCACGAAGATCGCGTCGATCGATTCGAGCATCTTCGGGGCCCCGGCATCCTCGGCTGCCCGTCGGAGCGCCTGCTCCATCAAGGCGAGAGGTGACGCGGCCTGGCGCGGGTCCTCCACGCGCTGGACCACCTGACCCACTCCAGCGATGGCGGGCGGGCGGCGGGTCGGGACACTCATCGGATCTCCAGATTCGGTAGGCGAGGCAAGGCGAGGTGGGGCCAGGCTGTTTGGTGGGTTTCGGGATGCGCGGAGTCTAGGCGATCGCCCAGGCACGGGCAGCGGTTGCGGGTCGACTTTGATCGGGCAGCCCGCTGGCTACATTCCGGCTCATGTCGGAACAGAAAAGCCGCGGCCGCAGGTTGGCTCCCTATCTCGTCGTGGGAGCGATCGCGCTGATCGGCGTGCTCCTGCGGTACACGCTGCTGGCGCCGGATCCGATCGAGGTCCGGGTGGCGCCGGTCGGGCGAGGACGGGTCGAGGCGACGGTCACCAACTCCAAGGCGGGCACCGTCGAGGCGGGTCGACGCTCGCGGATCGCCTCGGAGACAGGCGGTCGCGTCGTCGAGATCCGCCATCGCGAGGGCGCACAGGTCCAGGCGGGGGAGGTGCTGGTGCGGCTCGCTGCGGCGACCCAGAAGGCCCAGCTGGAGCTGGCCGGAAAGGGGGTCGCGGTGGCCCGTCGGCAGCTCGAGGAGGCCTGCCTGCGTCGGGATCGGACACGCCGGGAGCTCGATCGGTCCCTGCGTC
>CAYWGW010000265.1:0-5688 GCA_964457385.1 uncultured Spirochaetaceae bacterium | reverse complement strand
AGCATCGCACCGACCACCAGGAAGGTCACCATCACCAGCGTATGCGCCTCGGTCTGCTGGAACTCGAACAGGAAGCGACAGCGCCGGCCCAGGCCCCGGCCGAAGGCCAGCCCGCCGGTGAACGCGGCCAGCAGGCCGTTGCCGTGCACGGCCTCGGCCAACGAGAACGCGCCGAGGGAAATCGCCATCGCCGCGATGCCCTCGGCCCACTCGCTCATCCAGCCGCGCTCGAAGGCGACCGAGATCGATCGGCCGCCGACGTACCCGACGACCACGCCGACGAGCGGTCCGAGAAGGAGCTGACTGCCGACGAGCTCCAGCCAGTGGTTTGCGCCGCCGCTGCCACTCTTCGACGCCAGCGCAGCGAAGAGCAGTACCAGCGGCAACGCCAGCCCGTCGTTGAGCCCGCTCTCGGTGTTGATCGCCGCACGAAGAGGCGACGGCACGTCATCGCTCTCGGTCACGGATTGCCCGAGTGCCGCGTCGGTGGGAGTCAGGATCGCGGCCAGCAGCGCGGCCTCCCACAGACTCCAATCCGGAAACAGGCCCAGCGCGGCCAGCGTCCCCAGTGCCACCGACAGGGGCATGCCGATCAGCAGCATGCGCGTCGGCAGACTGCGGGCCCGGGTCAGCGCGCCGAAGTCGGCAGCGGCGGCGTCCGTGAAGAGAACGACCACCAGCGTCAGCTCGGCCAACGCCTGGATGAGGTGGTTGGAGATCTCCAGCTCGAGCCAGCCGAGCATTTGCGGCCCGATCAGCAGGCCGAAGGCGGTGAACAGCATCGGCCCGGTCCACGACGAATCCGCCAGCTTGCGACTGACGAGGGCGTAGACCAGGAAGAGCCCGGCGATCAGAGCGGGGACCTGGAAGCTCATCGCCAGAGGAACAGGCGAGTCATGAACTCAGGGTACCCGACGCGGCCGGCATCGGGGCTCGGGGCGCGCTCCGGTCTGCGCGAGAAGGCTCCGAGCCGCGCCGTTCGGGCTATGCTCCCGACGCCCGACCCCCCGACTTCCGGGGCGCCGGGCTTTGCGTGTTTCCGGCTCCCAGTCGACCCTGATCGAGGCGTGATCCGGACGTCGCGAACGGCGTCGAGGGCGCGCGTCGACACGGAGCGCACGGGAAGCACGGGAAGCACGGGAAGCACGGGAAGCACGGACGAGGGAAGGAAAGACCCGCCGGATGAGCGCCGCGAACGAAGACAAGCACGCAGGCGAGAAGAAGCGGCGCGCATCCCGCCGCGGCGACACGCCCTTCGATCGCTTCCTGCGAGAGACCCGGGCGATGGGTCCGCTCGCGCGGCTCACGGGGCTGCGCGGCGCGGCCCAGCGGGTGGCCGCCAGCCATCTGATCCGCGCCCACGGCGATCGTCCGGTGCTCTACGTGACTCCCCACTCCCGCGCCTCGGACGCGGCGATCGCGGCGCTGCGCGGGCTGCTCGGCGAGCGGGAGGACCGCTCGCGTCTGCGCGCCTTTCCGCGCCACGACACGCTGCCCTTCGATCGCTTCTCGCCACAGCCCTTCCTCGTGAGCCAGCGGATGGCCGTACTCCACCGGCTGCTCCAGAGCGCCCCGGGCGCGACCCCCGACGCGGCCGCGCAGCCGGGCGGCCCGAACGGCCTGGCCGGAGCGGCCGGCAACCCGAGCGACGGCCCGGGCGGCGAGCCTGCGCCGATCGTCGTCGCCTCGCGCTCGGCGTTGGCGCATCGGCTTCCGACCCGTGCCCGGCTGCGCGCCGCGACCCGCCGGCTGTCGGTCGGCGAGGCCCTCGATCGCGACGAGCTCGTCGCCCGGCTGGTCGGCGTCGGCTATCAGCGCATGGCGCTCGTCGAGGAGCCGGGGGAGGTCGCGGTACGCGGCGACATCGTCGACGTTTTTCCGCCCGATCAGGCCCAGCCCTTCCGGATCGAGCTCTGGGGCGACGAGATCGACTCGATCCGGGGCTTCGATCCAGCCAGCCAGCGCTCCCAGGCGCGCTGCGCCAGCGCCCTGCTGCCACCGCCCCGGGAGCTGTTATTCGATCGCGACGACGTGATCGAGCGCTCGCCCGCGATCCGCGCCGAGGCCGAGGCCCAGGGAATTCCGGCGAGCGCGGTCGACGCGTTGATCGACTCGCTCCTGCGCGGCCATCTGCCCGCCGGCGCCGAGTCCCTGGCCCCGCTGATCCAGACCGAGCTCGAGAGCGTCTTCGACTACCTGCCCGACGACACGCTGATCCTGGTCGAGGAGCCCGAGGAGGGCGTGGCGCGACTCGAGCACGTCTTCGAGGAGACCCGCGCCCATCACGAGGCCGCTCGCGGCGAGCGACTCACGGTCCCGCTCGAGTCGCTGATCCTGACACCGGAAGCCGTCGCCGACGCGCTCGCCGCTCGTGCGGCGATCCGGCTCGAGCGACTCGATCTCGTCGAGCGCCGGGACGAATCGGGGAGGCTGCGAATCGAGACCGAGAGCCAGGACGAGCTGCGCCGCGAGCTGGTCGCCAGCCGCAGCCACGAGCGGGCCCTCGCCCCCCTGGTCGATCGCTGCCGAGCCTGGCTGGCCGAACGCTGGCGGGTCATCGTCGCCTGTACGTCGCTGTCCAGCGCCGAGCGACTGCACGTGCTGCTAGGCGAGTACGGACTCGAGAGCCAGGTCGCGACCGACCCGCGACCGGTCTGGCATTGGTCGCTGCCGGGGCGCCTCGAGCTACGGGTCGTGCCGCTGGCCGAGGGCTTCGTCTGGCCCGAGCAGGGACTCGCCCTCATCACCGACGAGGAAATCTTCGGCCATCGCGAGCGTCGCCGGCGCGCCACCGGCTGGCGCGAGGGCCAGGCGCTCGAGGGCATCGCCCAGCTCGCCCCCGGCGACTTCCTCGTCCATGCGGATCACGGCATCGGCATCTACCGCGGCCTCGTCGAGCTCGCCGCGGGCGGGCGCTCGAGCGAGCTGCTCGCGATCGAGTACCTGGGCGGGGACAAGCTCTTCCTGCCCGTCGACCGGCTGAATCGGGTACAGCGCTATGGCGCGGCGGACGGCGCCCAGCCGCGGATCGACAAGCTCGGCGGCGAGACCTGGCAGAAGACCCGCGGCAAGGTGAAAGCGAGCCTGCGCAACATGGCCGGCGAGCTGCTCGCGCTCCACGCCGCCCGCGAGCTCGCTCCGGGCCATGCCTACTCGGGCCGCGACGTGACGATGACGGAGTTCGAGGCGGGCTTCCCCTACGAGGAGACGCCGGACCAGCTGGCCGCCATCGACGACGTGCTCGCCGACATGCAGCAGGCGAAGCCGATGGATCGCCTGGTCTGCGGCGACGTCGGCTACGGCAAGACCGAGGTCGCGATCCGGGCCACCTTCCGGGCGGCGATGGACGGCAAGCAGGTCGTGCTGCTCGCCCCGACGACGGTCCTCTGCCAGCAGCATTTCGAGAACTTCGAGAAGCGCTTCGCGGATCATCCGATCCAGGTCGAGATGCTCTCGCGCTTCTGTAGTCCGCGGCAGGCACGCGACACCCTCGAAGGCCTCGCCACCGGACGCGTCGACGTCGTCGTCGCGACCCATCGCATCCTCCAGAAGAACGTGCAGTGGAAGGACCTCGGTCTGCTGATCGTCGACGAGGAGCAGCGCTTCGGCGTCACAGACAAGGAGCGCATCAAGAAGCTGAAGAAGACCGTCGACGTGCTGACGCTGACGGCGACCCCGATTCCGCGCACGCTCCAGATGGCCTTCACCGGTATCCGCGATCTCTCGGTGATCGAGACGCCGCCGGTCGACAGGCTGGCGATCCGGACCCAGGTCTGCCGTTTCGACGAGGGCCTGATCCGCGAGGCGATCCTGCGCGAGATCCGCCGCGGCGGCCAAGTCTTCTTCCTTCACAACCGCGTGCGCACGATCGGCGCGATCGAGGAGCTGCTCGCGCGCATCGTGCCCGAGGTCCGGGTGATGGTGGCCCACGGTCAGATGAAGGAGCGCCAGCTCGAGGATCGCATCCATGCCTTCCTGCGGCGCGAGGCCGACGTTCTTCTGTGTACGACGATCATCGAGAGCGGCATCGACATGCCCAACGTGAACACGATCCTCGTGAATCGCGCCGACGCCCTGGGGCTCGCCCAGCTCTACCAGCTCCGCGGCCGCGTCGGGCGCAGCGAGCGCCGCGCTTACGCCTACCTGCTCGTGCCGACCCAGGTCGGCTCGCTCTCGAAGGATGCCCAGAAGCGGCTCGAGGCGATCCAGGACCTGTCCGAGCTCGGCGCCGGCTTCCGGCTCGCGAACCTCGACCTCGAGATCCGGGGCGCCGGCGACCTGCTGGGCAGCGAGCAGTCGGGCAACCTGCGATCGGTCGGCTACGAGACCTACATGGAGATGCTCGAGGAGACGATCGACGAGCTGCGCGGTCAGGCCCATGAGGAGTGGCTCGATCCCGAGATCAAGCTGCCCGTCGTCGGCCGCCTGCCCGAGGACTACGTCCCGGACGTCAGTCAGCGGCTCGTTCTCTACAAGCGACTCTCGAACGCCCGGGACGAGAACGAGGTCGCCTTGATCCGCGACGAGCTGCTCGACCGCTACGGCCGGCTGCCGCGGGAGGCGGAGAACCTCGTCGAGGTGATCCGCCTGAAGATCGTCGCCCGCCGCCTCGGCATCGCCCGCATCGAGACGGCCCGGGGCGAGATCGTCTTCCAGGTCGCCCCGAAGACTGCGATCGACCCGGCCCGACTCGTACAGCTGCTCTCCCACGCCCGCGCGGGCCTGCGCATCACCCCCGAGCAGAAGATCGTGGCGAAGGCGCCGGGACCGGAGGGCGGACCGGAGGCGCTGTTCGACGCGGTGCGCGGATGGCTGAAGAAGCTTTAGGGAGGATGAGATGACCCAGCAGGCGCTCGAGACGGAAAGACTTCGGCTGCGTGCGATCGAGGACTCCGACATCGACGCCTTGCATCGACTCTGGACGGATCCCGCAGTCCGCAAGTACCTCTGGGACGACGTGGTCATCTCGAGATCGACGGTCGAGGAGATCGTGGAATCCAGCGATCGCGACTTCGAGCAGCTCGGGTTCGGGCTCTTCGCACTGGAGCTCCGTAACGCGCCGGACGAGCTGATCGGCTTCTGTGGATTGCGGCCCATGGACGGTGGACCCGAGACGGAGTTGATGTACGCCCTGCTGCCGGCCCATTGGGGCCAGGGGCTGGCGGCGGAGGCATCCCAACAGGTGCTCCGGTACGGTTTCGAGGAATGTGGTCTGGCGCGGATCATAGGCGCGACCGACACTCCGAATCAGCGATCCGAGCGGGTATTGCAGCGGCTCGGCATGACATTCGAAGAGCGACGCGTCTACAAAGGCCTGGATACCGTCTTCTACAGCCTCTCCGCTGATTCGTTCGCGAACGACGAGGACGCCTCGACGACGCGTCCAAAGGACCCTCCCCAATGATGGAATCCGATCGCTTCGATCTCACCGGGCTCTCTCGGTGGATCGCGCCCGCGGTGCTCGCGCTGCTCGTACCGAGCCTCTCCCTGGCCGACGACGGACCGCTGACCGCGCGCGCTCCCCTACCCGAGGATCCAGGGATCGCGGGGTGCGAACCGGTGGGCCGTGCCCGTCCGATCTGCGGCTTCACCAATCCCGAGGACATGGTGGCGCTGCCCGGCGGCCAGGCGATCCAGGTTCATTGCATTGATGCTCGCGATGGTGACTGCGGCTTGCTCCCGGTCGAG
>CAYWGW010000264.1:0-5688 GCA_964457385.1 uncultured Spirochaetaceae bacterium | reverse complement strand
GCGTCTAGATTCAGTTTCCTGCGGCCTCTACCTGTCTCCGGCCCGCAGGCTCAGTAGCCCGCGCTGAGCTCCCGGGTCGCCACGACGTCGAGCCGCGACATCGCCCCGCCCGGGGCCTGACCGACCACCTGGATCTGCCAGAGCGTATTGACCCGAGTCGATCGGCCGAGTCTCAGGTCGCCGCCACCTCCGACACTCGGTGCGCCGGTGTCGATCAGCTCGACGCCCGTCGACGCGTCGGGATCGGCGTAGTAGATCGGTCGACCGTTCGGAAACGACGCTGCATCGCCGATCGCTACGGCGTTCACCTGGTCCGGAAAGTCGACGGTGGCGGTATCGGTCCAGACGTCCCGGAGACGATTCTTGGCATCGGCGACTCCCGCCTCTGCCGCGTAGAAGGCCAGCCGGGCTCTGTTCTGGAAGCCCGCCACCTGTTGATCGCGCTGGACCGTCTCCATCGCGCCCAGCGCCATCGCGGTCACCAGAACCAGCAGCAGGATCGTGACGACGAGCGCCACACCACTCTCGGATCGGTCATGGAACGAGCTCATATCGCACTCCCCCGGAAGCCCACGTTGCGTACGCGCACCGTGGAGCTGTGGACGCGTCGCCGGAACCCATCCCGGGTCGCGGGGGCGACACGGTTCCCGGTCGTCTGAACCTGGCCTTCGTCGTAGGTCGGGTCGTCGGCTCGGGTCCGGGTGACGAGATTGATACGAACCTCCCGGAGATCGCGATTGTCCCAGGCCGAGGCGTCGTAGACCGGGGCCCCCCCCTCACCCCCCGGCAGCTCGCCCGTGGCCTGGTCCGGATCGTCGATCACGCCGTCGCCGTCGCGGTCGAAGAAGAAGGCGAGCTGGAGATCCTCGACGTCGGTCGCCAGGAGACGCCCATTCCGGCGCAACACGGGATCCACGCCGCTGAGGTCCACTGTGTAGACATGGGCCGGGACGAGCAGCAGGCTCGGGCTCGGCGAGGGTGTGATGACAGTCTCGAAGTCGACGTCGACCCGACCCGTCGAGACCCGCGTGACCACACCGCAGGCGGCTCCCTGCCCGGGATCGTCGAGGTCGACGAGGATGGCGCCCCCGCCGTCCGCGAAGTCCGCGTCGGCCACATTGTCTCCATCGGTGTCGTAGAAGGGCACGCCGTCGAGGACCACGTCGTCGACGATCAGGGAGTGGTTGGCCGCACTGCTGAAGTATCCCGACTGGACCTCGGCCCCGAGCGCGTTGCGTTGCTGACCGTTCGGATCGATCGCGTCGGCGTCGCTGAACCAGACGGCGTCGGGTCCTCCGGCGGCGTCGGTCGCGCAGAGTGACGCCGCCTCGGGCACCATGAAGCCCGTCATCCGCGCGTCCCGTTCCAGCAGCCAGGCGACCACGCGCAGGTTCTGCTGAGCCTCGATCACCTGGTCGTTGACCGAGTAGGTGCGGTTGTCTACGACGAAGCGCTGCAGGACGGCGGTCACGACGATCGCGAGAATCGAGAAGGCAATCACCATCTCCAGCAGCGAGAAGCCCCTACGGCCATTTTCGGGTCGTTTCGTCGACATCACGATCCCTCCGTCAGTCGATCGTCGTGCCGTACCGTCGAGATCACCAGCTGACGCCCCGGCCGACTGGGCTCGTCCCACGTCACCCGAACGTCGATCGACTTCCGGTTCGCGTCGAGATCGACGACCCGCCAGCTCAGCAGGTAGGACATCTCGACGGCGTCGCCGGCCTGGGTCTGCACGATCGTCTGCACGGGCTGGCCCCCGGCAGGCACGAAGGCGCCTCCCGTATCCGCCAGCGTCGCATCGCTGAAGTCGAGCCTCAGGAAGTTCTCCACCTGCGACTGAGCGACGGTTGCCGCGTCGCTGGAGTGGCGACCCTGGGACCCACCGCGCATGGCGTAGATCTGACCTGCGGCGACGCTCAGCAGGCCGATGGCGAGGATGCTGAAGGCGACCATCACCTCGACCAACGAGAAGCCACCCCGCCGCCGTCCCATTCGTTCTTCGATCATTCTCTCCACTGTCCGACTCCCGGTTCGAAAGCGTGGACGCGAACACCGCCCAGCGCCGTCAGGACCACCGCGTAGTCGCGCAGGCCGTTGGTGGCGTAGACGGCTCCGTTGCCGGAGCCGAGCGTGCCTGGAGTGCAGGCTGCGTCGAAGGTCACGGGGATGCCGTCGGCGCGGAACATCACCCAGGTGACCGCGTTGCCGTTGCGATCCGTGAAGGTCACGCCGGAGGCAGGGCTACCGGCCGGGTTGTCGCCCGGAGCCGCGGTCCCGCCCGCGAGCGAGACGCCGAAGCTGACCCCGCGCGCGGGCGGAATCGTGCGCCTCCCCTCGCCGACGTTGATGCGACAGTTCGATGTCGCCGCAGGACCATCATCGAGCACGATCGCGGGCCAGACGATGTTCGTCTCCGGATCGATCCCCAGCGACGTGCCCCCCGGATCGGTCGCGGGTGGGTTCCCGGGCGAGAGAAAGACGATATGCGTGTTGCCCGTGCGGATGGCCTCGGATCGGGCCAGCACGAAGGCGTCCGAGATCGACCGCACGGCGCCCTGCAGCCGTTGATTGGCGAGGAGCTGTTGGAGCTGGGGCACGGCGATCCCCGCTGCGATTCCGATGATCGCGACGACCACCATGATCTCGATCAGCGTGAACCCCTGCGCGCGGCGCCCCGCTCGCGTCCATCCGGTCATCATTCCAGCGCTCCCTCGCGGCGACCGCGGCTCCGGGTGCTCCAGCTCTCTGCAGGCGCCTTCGTCGGTCGTCAGATGGCGGCATCGCCCGCCTCGGGCGCCGGCAATGGCCGCGCAGAGACAGACCCGATCCGCTGCTCTGCTCTTCGGTCGACCGCCGCGAGTCCTGACCCCTGTCCGCTCGCAGGCACACGAACCGATGCCGGGATCGGGCCGACCACCCGAACGAGCGCCGCGGCGTCCGTGGATCGGGTGCCGGCTCTTCCGACGTCTCTCGGCTGCTTCGCACAGGGTCATGGTCTCGTCCGCGCCCGTCCCGCCGGACCCCATGTCCGACGCTCTTCCGCGCTGTCCGGACCTACTACAGCAAACGCCGTGCCACGGACCCGTCAGACCGTAAGTATTTGATTTTAATGAATATTATACGTTATTGGCCGTACTGCGATACGAAGTTCTGCGACGCAGGATCCTGCGGAGTCCGCAGTCGAATGCGCGCCTGGAGTCGATCGGCCGCCGCGGCTCAGAGCTGGAATCGCGACAGGGCCGCGCGCAGACTGCCCGCTCGCTCGAGCAGATGGTGCACCGTGCCGCCGAGCGCGGCCGACGTATCGGAGTGGGTCTGCGTGCGATCTTCGATCCGGGACAGGGAGACCGAAGCGTTCTCCATCGCCTTGGACTGATCCCGCAAGGCGCCGTGGATCAGCTCGATGCTCGCCCGAATGCTCTCGGTGCTATGGCTGATCTGACTGGCTCCCCGGGCCTGCTCCCCGGTCGTTTGCAGGGTCCGCCGGGCGACGTCCCGCATGCTGCGACTCGCCTGCATCAGGATCTCGTTGCCGCTGCGCTGTTCGGCGCTGGTCTCGCGGATCTTCGAGACGCCGCTCCTCACCCGCTCCATCTGCTCGCGCACGTGGGTGGCCGCGCGGGTCTGCTCGCTCACGGAGGCCACGATCTCCCCGGCCCGGCGACCGCTCTGGCGCGCGAACTCGGTGATCTCAGCGAGCGACTTGCCTGCCTCCTGAGAGAGGGCGACACCGCGTTCGACGCTATTCGATCCTTCCTCGATCGTCGCGAGGGCATTACGGCTCTCCGCCTGCAGGGCCTCGATCAGGACGCCGATCTCCTTCGCGCTGCCGAGCACGCGATCCGCCAGCATCCGGGTCTCCTCGGCGACCACGGAAAATGCGCGCCCCGCTTCACCCGCCTGCGACGCGATGATCGCGGCGTTGAGCGCCAGCAGCTGCGTGCCGTCGGCGATGCCCTCGATCACCTCCAGGACGTCGCCGATCTCGAGGGCCCGACGATCGAGGGTCTGAACGACCTGGATCGCGGCGGCCGAAGAGCTCCGGATCGCCTCCATCCCGGCGGCCGTCTCGAGCACGCGCTCCCGCCCTCGTTCCGCAGCGTCCGCGACCGACTGCGAGGTGGCGGCGTTCTCCTCTGCGTACTGGCTCACCGACTGGAGCGAACGTTCGATCTGCTCCATCGAGGAGCCCGTCTCCTCCGCTGCCGTCGACAGCTCCTCCGTACTGTCGACGATCCGCTGGACCCCGATGGTCGTCTGCTCGACGGAGCTCGCGACCTCGTCCGCATGACCCGCCAGCGTCGCAGCGGTCGCGTTCAGCGCCTCCCCGGTGGCATTCAGCTCGAGAATCGAGGTGCTCGATTCCTCGATCGCGCTCGCGAGCTCGTTTGCCGACCCGGCGATGGCCTCGATTCCGCGGGAGGCGTCGTCCACCGCGCCCCGCGTCGCTCCGATCGCCTCGATCTGGTCCCGCGTCGCCTGCGTCACGTCGCCCGACAGCCCGTCGAGATCCACCGCACTCCCTTCGACGCCCTCGACGGCTCCGGAGACGTTCTCGAAGAGGCGACGCAGATCCATCACCATGCGCTCGAAGTCGCGGGCGAGCGCCCCGAATTCGTCCTCGCTCTCGAGCGGCGCGCCGCTCTGCAGATCGCCCGCCGCAACCCGGCGGGACCACTCCTGGAGGCGACCGATCGCAAAGCCCGCATCGCCCGCGAGCAGCTGCGTGAGCAGCAGTCCGAGTCCCACCGAGGCCAGGGTCAGCAGCGCAAAGGAGCGCGTGAGGCGTTGGGTGCTCGGCGCGACCTCTTCCCAGGGCGTCGCCGCCACCAGGATGCCCCGATCCTCCGGCAATCGGATCCAGGCGAAGACGTTCGGGCTGAAGACGTCGAAGCCATCTCCTCGGCGGGTCCGGGAACGTCGGATGCTCTCGAGCTCCGCAGCCGCGAGACGATCCTCCGGACCCGCCAGCACCCGCTCCCCACGCCCATCCAGCAGCACCAGGTCGCGCGCCAGGCCCAATGCACGCGCCTCCCCGATCAGCGCATCGAAGGCGTCCGGGACAGGCCCCCCGACCGGAGGCGTCGCGTCGCTCGAGGCGCCGAGCTCACCATCACCTTCGACCTCCGCGACGGGCCACTCGAAGAGCCGCTTCGAGACCAGCTCGAGGAAACGCAGCTGATGGCGCGCCTCCGCGGCCTCGAGTGGATCCCCGCTCCGGCGCTGGGCCAGGAAGGCGGCAAAGATCACGGATCCCACGACCACCCCGAGCACCGCGAGCCGAAGCTTCGCCGACAGGGCCAGCGTGGACACGGCCCGCTCGCGCTCCCCCGGATCCGGAACGAGCGCGGCCAGAGCGGCGACCGCCTCGCGCAGTGCGCGCTTGGCCAGAAGGAAGTGCATCGATACGGCGACGAAAGAGGCCGACATCGTCGAGGCATACATCACCGACAGGCCGTAGCCACCCAGCTCGGGATGCCGCAGCCCCATCCCGGCGACGACGATGACACCCCCGAGCGCCCACCAGACGAGGCCCACCGACGCGATCCGAAGCGGAGCGCCCAGACCCGCCTTCAGCCCATCGAATGCCCGTCCCAACGCATCGGCGGGTGCAGAATCCGTCGCCGTCACGGCATCGGCATCGGCATCGGCATCGGCATCGGCATCGGCATCGGCATCGGCATC
>CAYWGW010000263.1:0-5728 GCA_964457385.1 uncultured Spirochaetaceae bacterium | reverse complement strand
CATCGAGATTCGCAGCTCGACGGACTCAGGAGTACATGAAGCCATGTCGAAGATCCGATTCACCAACCGCGCTGGTCTCGAGCTTGCGGGAGACCTGGAGCTGCCGGCCGGCGGGAGCTGGCGGGCCACCGCGCTCTTCGCCCATTGCTTCACCTGCTCCCGCAACCTGAAGGCGGCGCGCCACATCACGCGCGCGCTGGCGGGGGCCGGGTTCGCCGTGCTGCGCTTCGACTTCACGGGGTTGGGGGAGAGCGAGGGCGACTTCGCCGACACCGACTTCTCGAGCAACCTCGACGACCTGGAGGACGCGGCTGCCTGGATGGCGGAGACGCTCGACGCGCCGCAGCTGCTGGTGGGCCATTCGCTGGGCGGATCGGCGGTGCTGGCGGTGGCCGAGCGGCTGGATAGCGTGCGGGCCGTGGCCACGCTCGGCGCACCGGCCCGCGTCGATCACATCCTGAAACAGTTGGGCGACGATCTCGGGACCATCGAGAGCGAGGGCAGCGCGGAGGTTCGGCTGGCCGGCCGACCGTTCCGGATACGACGGGACTTCGTCGAGGATGCCCGAAGCCATTCGCTCGAGGAGCGTCTGCGACGGCTCCGGCGCGCGCTGCTCGTGATGCACTCGCCCTTCGACGACACGGTGGGTATCGACGACGCGCAGCGGATCTTCACCGCCGCCCTGCATCCGAAGAGCTTCGTCAGCCTCGACCGTGCCGACCACCTGCTCTCCGACGAGGCGGACTCGCGCTATGCCGGGGAGGTCATCTCGACCTGGGCCAGCCGATTTCTGGAGATCGAGAGTCCGGAGCCCATCGATCACGTCGAGATCCTCGGACGTACCGCCGATCGGTTCCTCTGCCGTGTGCAGGCCGGTCGCCATGTCCTGCTGGCCGACGAGCCGGAGGCGAACGGCGGTCGCGACCTCGGCCCCGATCCCTACGAGTACCTGGCGAGCGCGCTGGGCAGCTGCACCGTCATGACCCTGAACATGTATGCCCGACGCAAGGGCCTGCCGGTCGAGCGCGTCCGCTGCGAGGTCACCCACGATCGCATCCACGCCAGGGACTGCGAGGAATGCGAGACGGACCAGGGCCAGGTCGATCGATTGACGCGCGTCCTCCACATCGAAGGCGATCTCGACGATAGCCAGCGCGCCCGCATGCTCGAGATCGCCAATCGCTGCCCCGTTCACCGCACGCTGGAGAACGAGATCCGGGTGGAGACGCGACTGGCCTGAGCCCCAACACAGCGCGGAAGGGAGTTGCCGGTCACTGAGGCAATGCTGCGTGCGGGTTGCCGACGTTGCCTCAAGCGCTTCCGATGACGCACCGATGCGTTTCCTGCGATGACCCTCAGCCTGCGGATGCGATCGGTCGGGCTGCGATTGGCGCCGGCCCTGGGAGTTGCGGCGATGGCCGTGCTCGCCCAGTGGATGGATCTGGGGGCATCCGTCGATCGACGGCTCCACGACGTCCTGCTCCGGATCCCGCCGCTCGAGGCTCCCGAGCATCCGGCCGCGATCCCCGACGCGGCGGTCGTCGCCATCGATCCGCGCAGCCTGCGGGCCTTCGACGACTGGCCCTGGCCACGCAGCCGCCATGCCCGTCTGATCGAGCAGCTCGACGCGGCCGGCGCCCGGGCGATCGCCTTCGACATCGATTTCTCATCGCCCTCGAGTCCCGAACAGGATGCGTCGCTGGCCGCAGCATTGCGGACGAGTGGGCGGGTCGTGCTCGCCACCTTCTCCCAGACGCAGCGCATGGATCAGGGAGCCGAGCTCGAGGTGGTCAATCGTCCCCTGCCCGAGCTCGAGCAGGCCGCCGCGGGACTCGGGAGCGTACTCGTTCCCGTCGATGAAGATGGGATCGTTCGTCGGATGTGGGCGGCGAGCCCGATCGCCGATCGATCGATTCCGTCGCTCGCGCGGGCCGCGCTCGGCGTGGCGGCCGGGGCGTCTGGCGCTCGGGGATCGGGTCGGGGAGCGCCGACCGTCGCGCCGACGGAGTCACCGGTTGCGGATGAACCGTCGCTCATCGACTTCCGGAGGAGTCATCCGGAGATTCCCACCCTCTCCTATCTCGATCTGCTCGAGGGCCGCTTCGAGCGAAGCGACATCGAAGGCCGCGTCGTCTTCGTGGGTGCGACGGCCGCCGAGTTCCAGGATCTCTGGGCGACGCCCGCCCATCCGGCGATGCCCGGCGTACACATCCAGGCCATCGCCTATCGAGGCGCGGCGGCCGAGTGGGCGGCCGAGCCGACCCTGCGGCGCGTATCGCGGTCGACCTCGCTCGTGATGCTTCTGGGCATCGCCATTGCGCTCGTGCCGCTCGCCGGTCGCGGCGCCTGGATCCGGATCGGCGCGTCGTTCTTCTGTGTCGCGGGCGTCCTGGCGATCGCGTGGTGGACCCTCTGGAGCCGGGGGCTCGTCCTTCCCGTCGCGCTGCCGATCCTGGTCGTCGGTCTGCAGTACGTGCTCGGCATCGAGGGTCTGCGGCAGCGGATCCAGCGGAGCATGGCCGCGCACGAGTCCTCCCTCGCTGCGCTCGCCCGGCTCGGAGACGTGACTGGTGAGACTACCGGCTCGAGCTCCGGATCGAGCTCGGAGGGACTCGATCTCGCGCTCGGCCTGCTCGGCGACGTGACCGGGGCGCGGGGCGTCTGCCTTCTGCGCGCCGACGAAGCCGGGCGGCTCACCGGGGAGCGGCTCGAATGGCGTCCGCGTCCGCCTTCGCGTTCGGATTCGGTCGATCAGCCCCTCGAGATCGATGCACACTCGGCGAGCGAGGCCCTCGATCGCGGCCGCGTGCTCGAGTGCGCGAACGAATGGGGACCCGTCAGCTACACGCCACTTCGGAGTCGCGGCGAGACCGTCGGCCTGCTCGTGACCTTCGGCTGTTCCGATCGGCCAATCGATGCGCTCCAACGACGGACGATCGCGACCGTCGGTGCCCAGATCGGGCTGACGGTCCAGAACATCCGACTCATCGAGCGGCTGCGCGAGACCTTCGAATCTTCGATCGCCGCCGTCGCGAGCGCGGTCGAGGCGCGCGATGGCTACACCGATCAGCATTGCCGGCGGCTGGCGGCCTTCTCGTCCTTGATGGGAACGCGGCTCGGGCTCGGCGAAGAGGAGCTCCGGGCGATGGAGCTCGGTGCCTTGCTTCACGACGTCGGCAAGATCGGGATCCCCGACGCGGTGTTGAACAAGGCCGGTCGTCTCAGCGGCGACGAGCGGCGCATCATGCAACGTCATCCCGAGATCGGGGCCGGCATCGTCGAACAGGTCGTCGGACTGGAGCCCGCGACCCTCCATTGCATCGTGCATCACCACGAGCGCTGGGACGGCACGGGCTACCCCCACGGTCTCGAAGGCGAGGCGATCCCGCTGGTCGCCCGCATCGTGAGCATCGTCGACGTCTGGGACGCACTCTCGACCTCCCGCCCCTACAAGCCGGCCTTTGCTCAGGAAGAGGTACGCGAGCTGCTGCAGAAGGGGCGGGGCAGCCAGTTCGATCCGCGTCTGGTCGACCTCTTCTTCGAGATTCTCGATGAGCAGGGCGAGGAGATGCTCGAGCTGATCGCGGGCTGGAGCCGACGCGAGGCTTCCGTATGAGGGCGAGTCGCCGCTGGCTCCCGCTGCTCGTGGCGACCTTCATGGTAGTCGTTGCTTCGTCCTCGCACGGTGCCTCCGTCCAGGAGGACACGGCACTCGCGCGGATCGAGCGAGCCGCGCGGGCGCACCCGGACGATCCGGATCTCGCCTGGGCGCTCGCCCGCCGGCGCGCTCACGCCGGGCGGGCCGACGAGACCCTCGCCATCACCCGTCGACATCTCGAACGATGGTCGCAGCGTCGGCCCGACGCGGCGCGCGTGATGGCCGAAGCCCTGCTCGACGGCGGCGCGCCCGCCGCGGCGCGAACACTGCTGGACGAGGCGTTGCAGCAGCAGCCGCCTTCGGGCCCGCTGCTCTTCACCCGGGGTCTGGCCCATCGGGCCGAGGGCCGGATCGCCCTGGCCAACCTGGACTTCGAGGCGGCCAGTCGCCTCGAGCCGGAGCTCCTCGGTGAGGCCCTGCTCGTCCGGGCGCTCGGCCATCTCGACCTCGGAGAGGAAGAGCGGGCCGTGGTGCTGCTCCAGGAGCTGCTGCGCCAGGATCCGACGGGCGAAGCGGCGATCCGGGCCCGACTCATACTCCGTCGCCGCGAACAGCTCGCGCTCGAGCCATCCTGGCGGCTCGAGGCCTACGGTGGCGTCGAGTGGGACGAGAACGTCACACTCGAGAGCAGCGAGAACGAGGTCCCGGCCAGCGACCGCTCCGACGTGCGCGGAATCTGGGGTTTGGGGGGAAGCTGGCGGGCCTGGGTCGACGACACCCGTGCCCTCACGCTCGGCTACCGCTACGACCAGACGGCTCATGAGGACCTCGAGCGCTTCGACATCCTCGCCAACACCTTCTTCGCCTCGCTCTCCTGGCGGCTTCGGGATCGCTGGGCGCTGCGTTTCGATGGCGTGGGCTGGAGCGTGCTTCGGGACGGAGATTCGGAGCTCGGCGGCGGGAGCCTGCGGCCGTCCCTGCTCTACTCGTTCGGTCCCGGTCGGGGCGTGCTCCGCGGCTTCGCCCAGGTCGAGCTGCTCGAGTTCGACGACGAACCCGCATTCGAGCAGTGGGATCGCGACGCCGTGAGTGTCGGAGCGGGATTGGAATACGTGCTTCCGCTCGTTCCCGACGAGGCATGGACCTCGCTTTCCTTCTCCTATCAACGCACGATCACGGGATCGGAACCGAGCGGCGATGCCAGCGGTCTCGATGGCGACTTCGATCACGACAGCTGGCGGCTGCGTCTCGCCGGACGCCTGGGCCTGCCGCTCGGGGTGATTGCGCGCGTCGATGCGGTCTACGTACGCGATGACTATGCGAACGACAACCTGAGCCATTTCCTCTCGACGCTCGGGGGTCTTCGCCGCCGGGAGGACGACACGTTGTCGGGTGGCGTCACGCTGGAGCGGTCGCTGACGAAGCACGTCGCGCTCGAGTTCTACTGGCGGGGAACGCGACGTGATTCGAACGTCGCAGTCTTCGACTACGACAAACAGGTCGCCGGAGCGCTACTCCGGTTCTCGACCGACTGATTCCTGCCACCGGGCTTTCGGCTTCTGGCCCATGGCGATGCGAGGAGACGAACATGAGTATGGGAACGAACACGAGACGACCGGACGACTCTTTCATGGCGAACATCCTGAAGCTCGCATTCATCGGGCTGATCCTGGCTTCGTTCGGGGCCAGCAGCGCGATCGCCGAGACGACACTCGGATCCATCGTAGGGGAGGTCGAGATCGGCACCGGCGATCCGACGACCTGGCGGGAAGCTCGTATCGGCGAGGACCTCGCGCCCGGGGATCGCGTGCGGACGGGTTCCGATGGGCGGGCGGAGGTCCGGATGTCGGGCGCCACGCTGCGGGTCCACGAGAACTCGATGCTGCGCCTGCCCGGCGTGGATTCGGCGGCGAATCGGGTCGAGCTCGAAGAAGGCTACTCGCTCTTCGACGTGCTCCGGCGCGTGCGGAGTCGTTTCGAGGTCCACACGCCGACGGTCGTGGTCAGCGTGAAGGGGACCGTGTTTGGTGTCGGCGTCGGCGAGGCCGTCTCCGAGGTGGCTGTCTATCGCGGCCTCGTCGGCGTCCGGGATCCGGCTGCCGACGAGGCGATCGAGACGCTGGTGAGAGA
>CAYWGW010000262.1:0-5742 GCA_964457385.1 uncultured Spirochaetaceae bacterium | reverse complement strand
GATATCAAGCGTTCTTACAAGGACAGCGGCGACCAATGGCAGGAGACGGCCAGCTTTTCGGGGGCGGAACTTTTGCGCGTGGCTAACCTCGCACAAGCCGCCTACAACCATATTCTGCACCTGAAAGCGAGCGAATAGGCCGTGTTTCAGGGTGCGGGGATCACGACCGCTTGCGCCTTCACCCATCTTCACTTTCGGCAACGCCAGAAGGTCACGCAGGCGAAGCTGGCCACGATCAAGCACCGCAACGCCATGTGCGAAAAATACGGCCTTACACGGGCAGAATACATGGCGAACCTGCACCGTTGGCAGGAGTTGCGCCGCTTGGTGCAGATGCTTGAGGACGCAGAGCAGCGCCGCGTTGATCGGGAGGCCGTCATAAGGTGGCGGATCGAGCGCAAGGAGCGACTAATTCAGCGCCGCGCCCGCATCGAGGAAGCCAGCTTGAAGCAAAAGGCCGAGGCGCAGTTTCGAGGCTTCATCGGGCCACCCGTTGACGGGCGCGAGACTTAAACCTATAATCGTATAGAATAATATATGTATACACCTATACACCTAACAAAACGAGCGGACATGAAAACAATCGCAATCATCGGGCAGAAGGGAGGCACGGGCAAAAGCACCATTGCGCAGATGCTGGCCGTTGCCTTCACAGAGGGCGGCTTTCTGACCCTTGGCGTTGACCTAGACCCGCAGACCAGCTTTTGCACGTGGTCGGACTTGCGGGAGGCCGACGAACCCGCCGTGATCGACACCCAGCACAGCCGCCTTGCAAAGACACTGGACGGAGCGCGAGAGCAGGGCGTTCAGGTTGCGATTATCGACACCGCAGGACGCGCCGAACAGGCCGCTATGGCCGCAGTGAAAGCCGCTGACCTTGTGCTTATTCCCGTGCAGCCGACAGGGGCGGACTTGCTAACTGTGGAAGCCACCAAGGAGCTGGTGACGCTCGCAGGATCGCCGCCGCACGTGGCTATCATCACCCGCGTGAAACCGAGGGGAAGCCGTCACGATCAAGCCCGCGAGTTTCTGGCAGGGCTGGGGATCGAGACTTGCCCGCAGATCATCGGGGATCGCGTGACGTATCAGGACGCGGGCGCGGCAGGACTTACCCCGCAGGAGCATGACAGGGCTGGCAAAGCGGCAGAGGAATCTATAGGATTATACACCTATACACGTAAGAAACTAGGAATGTAGGCGGGGCAGGCATGGCAAAAAAACAGGTCAATCTAAGCGAACTCAGATCGAGGGCAGGGGGGAAGCCGTCACAGAGCGCCGAGGATGCCCGCACAGACGTTTCAGAGCGTTCGGCAGGGGGAAGCACCACCCAAGCCGCCAAGAAGCCGTCACGGGCTAAAACGACGCTGATAGGGGGGCATTTCCCGCCAGAGGTTCGTCAGCAGCTTCGCAGGATCGCCGCCGACGAGGATAAGACCATACAGCAGCTACTTGGCGAGGCGCTGAATCACCTGTTCGTTTCCTACGGTAAGCCAGAGATCGCGGACACCGAGCGACACAACGGCTAGGGCAGGGTCAGTTGCCCCAGATATCCACGATCACCAGAATGATGAAACCCCAGAACAGCCAGACCACCCACGGCGACCAGATGCGGTTTGAAGGTTGTTCGAGTTCGTCCTGAACGGGGCTGTTCCACGGCGCGAAGTCTGGCCGCACCCAGTAGAGCCACCAGCCCAGACCGCCGAGGCCGACAGCCGCCGCAATGCTGGCATTGATCGGGTAGGGCAGGGTGGCCACGATCAATGCAGCGATCACGGCCAGCGCGATATACACGGGGCGCTTGAACACCCACGGCGGCAGGCGCTCATGCAGTTTGTCCCGTGCAGCGATCCAGAACGGCTTTCTGCCCTTGGGGAAGGTCAGCATGGGATTTTCGCCCGCTTGCCAGTTCCAGAGCCGATCCTTGTAGTATGGCTTGATCCAAGCGAGCGCCGCAGGTGTTGCCCCTGAAATCAGCATGATCTGTTCTCGCGCTTTCATTTTCAGAAGCTGGTCGGGGCGCACCACGTCTTGCCAGACTTCACGGGCGGGATTGTCGGAGACGTTGTGCTTACCGATGTAGCGCGAGATTCCCGCAGCGGTCGGTTCATCGTCAATCAGCAGGAATTGCTTGATCGAGCAGAGATCGAGGAACAGCTTAAGGCCGTTCTGCCCGTAGTTCTGGTAGAGCTGGGATTCGGATTGCACCGTCAGGTGCGCTTGCAAGCCAGCTTCCCGACCTTCTGCGATGTAGCGGGCAATTTCCATATAGCCGAGGTTGGCAAATTCTTCCATCATCAGGAGGACGGGCGCGGCCTTGCCCGGTCGGCAGATCGACTCGGCGCACATGGCCATGACCAGAGCCAGCCAGTCCTTGTTTTTCGCCCGCCTGTTCTGGGGGCAGACGACATAGACCGTTATTTTTCTGCGTTTGAGATCGTCGGGGTTGAAGCCGTTCTTTGCGACATGCCGCGCAAGAGGTTGGTTCGGATCATAGATCGACAGGGCGTTGGCAATCTCGCCCTCAATCCCTGCAAACTGCCTATCAGCTTTCATCGGAGATAGGATTTTTCGGGCGTATTCTCGCAAGCTGATGCCATAAAGTTCCTGTGCCCGTTCCATTTCGCGGGCGTGTTCCTCCCATTCGTCGTAGGTGCAGTGCGCCATGACGTAGAGTTCGCCCAGCGTGGCCGCGCCCTGTCCGTTGGCCGTCTTGCGGGCGACCAGCAGGAGCATGAGCCCCGTCAGGATTGCCCGTGCAGAGTCCTTGAAGAATTTGCTGTTTTCGTTGGTCGTTGGCGGGATCGGGCAAAGAATGCCCGCGATCATGTCCGCATTATCCCGCAACGCGGGATCGTTCATGCGGAGGACAGAGAGCGGGTTAAATCCCGTGTCGGGTATGTCGTAGCCCAGCCCCGCCTTGAGTTCGTCAGCCCACGGTGACAGCACGACGATTTCCTGCCCGAGAACGTCGCGGCGGTGTTCCATCGTCTGGGGTAGCAACACCCCTTTGGGATCGGTCACGACCAGCGAGCCGCGATCATAGGTCAGAAGGTTCGGGATGATGAGGGAGGTTGTCTTGCCGACTTCCTGCTTGCCGACAACGATGATCGAGCCAGCGCCGTTGTAGTAGAGCTTTCGAGGCAGCAGGCTTGCGGTCTGGCCGATGTAGATTCCGCCTCGCTTGAACAGCCCCGCGCGTTGAAAGTCAGCGTCATTGGCGAACCTGCCTTCGGTTTCCAATGTATGCTGCTCAAACAGCGCCATGACCCAATCCCCGTATGCCTGTCACCTGTCCTTTTCGTATAGGTGTATAGGTGTATAAAAATCAACCTTGGCCGCGTTCTTCGGCCTCGCGCTTGTCTATGGCTTGCTCGACCTGATCCAGACGGGCGAGCGCATCGGCAAACATCTTGTCGTTCTGGGCTTTCAGGCGTTCGGCCTCTGCTTTGAGATCGGCCAGTGTTTCGGGCTTTTGGGGCATGGCAGGCGCTCCAAACTTGCTTTCGGTTTGTGTTTTAGCCTAACATGGCCGTAGGCGGAGTAGCAAGATAGCGGAATGTGATACATTCCTATCTTGGCAAGGGGAAAACCGCTGCGCTCATTCCCCGTTGCATCCCCTTTCCGCTCTGCGCTGCGACACGTGACGACCAAGGCCGCCCATGACCCAACGCCGCCCCACTGAGAAGCCCGCCCGCCGCACGGCCTTCCTGCGTCCTGTCCGTGTGACCCCCGACGAACTGGAAGCCGTTCAGCAAAAGGCCGACGCTGCTGGGCTGACCCTCTCCGAGTATCAGCGGCAGGCTTGCCTTGGCGGGCGTATCGTGGTGCGCGACGAACCCGTGAATGTGGAGGCCGTGCGGCAGCTCTTGGCGATCGGTCGAAATCTCAACCAGATCACCAAGAGCGGACACATTCACAAATCCGTCGATGAAGCCGCCCTGCGCAGCGCCCTTGCGAAGATCAACGAAGCCGTTGAGGGCTTGCTATGATCCCGAAGGTTGCAGGGCGCGGCCACAGCTTCAAAGGGCTTGCCCTCTATCTTCTGAACGACACCGACGAGATGCAGCCCGATGATCCGTCACGGGTAGACTGGACGGAAACGGGAAACCTGCTGACAGACGATATCGAGAAAGCCGCCCGCGTCATGGCGTGGACGGACAGCCACGCCGACGACCTGAAAGCCAGCGCCGGCATTTCCAATGCGGGCGCTAGGCCGTCAGCGGGCGCGGTCTATCACTACACCCTTGCATGGGCTGTAGGTGAGCAGCCGACCCCCGACCACATGAAGGACGCGGCCAAGGAGACGCTGGCCGCGCTTGGCCTGTCCGAGCATGAGTTTTTCATGGTGGCGCACAGGGACAGGCCGCACCGTCATGTGCATGTCGTGGTCAATCTCACCCACCCAGAGAAAGGCACACGGGCGGAGCTTGGGCGCGATTTCGTGACCTTGCAGAAATGGGCGCTGGCCTATGAGCGCCAGCACGGGCTGCATTGCGAGGTCAGGGAGGAAAACGCCGCCAAGCGGGAGCAGGGCGAAAAGGTCAAGTATCGCGGTCAGAAGCAGGACTATGCAACCGCCGTCACCCGTGCGTTTCACCTGTCAGATGACGGGAAATCCTTCGCCGCCGCCTTGGAGAACGAGGGGCTGTATCTGGCGAAATCCCGACGCGGCACGGGCTTTGTGATCGTTGATGAACAGGGCGAGGTTCAGAAGCTGGGGCGGCAGCTCGATATCGCGGAGAAAGACCGCGCGAAAACCGCCGCGATCAACAAGAAGCTGGCCGACTTCGACCGCGATCTTTTGCCCGATGCCGACGAGCTGGCGGCAGAGATCAAGGCGCGGGCGCAAGCAGCCGCAGACCTAGAAGCCCAGAGCTACCGCGACGATCAGGAGGCCGCGCAACAATCGGCCATGCTGGACGCGGCAGACGAAGCCGCCGCCCAGACGGTCGAGGCCGAGCAGGAACAGGAGCGGGCGCGGGCGCGGGCGTTTCAGCTAAAGCAGGAGATTGACCGCGCAGAAGCCCGCCACGCCGCTCTGATGCTGGAAACCGAGGCCAGACACGCCAAGGAGCAGCAGGCGCATGAGCGGGAAATCAGCGCCTTTTACAGCCCCAAGATCGAGGAAGCGACCAAGGCCGCCGACGAGTTGCAGGCCAAGGTGGACGGCACGGGGTTTAGGCTGGCGCTGCGCCGTATCTGGCGCGGCAGGAAAGACCGCGAGGAGCTGGCACACCTACGCCACGAGATCACGGCCTATCGGGAGAAGGTGGCCGAACAGCGCAAAGCCTTTGCCGCGATCCACCAGCGCGAGAAGGACGAGCTAAGCCATCTGCACAGCCAGCGGATGCACCACTTGCGGCAGACGTTCACGACCAGCCGCGAGCAGGAGCAGGATTCGCACTATCAGGAGTCGCCCCGCCTGCTTGGCACAGGCCGCAGGGTGGCGCTTGAGACAGCCCAGAAGCGCCGCGCCAAGGCGATCCAGAAGCGTGCCTACGAGATGCGAGAGGCCGAGGAAGCGCGGCAGGCACAGCTTGCCCGTGAACGGGAGATGCTGCGCCAGCGGCCAGAGTTCGAGCGGCGACAGGAGGAAATCAGGCAGGGCAAGCCTGATGCCGTCGAGCGGGAAATCACGCGCCTGCGCCAGAACAGGGAGGCGGGGAAGGATCGCGGCAGGGATCACGACCTTTGACCCGCCCGCCAGATCGTTTGTGGATAACAGCCGCCCAGCCCCAATAT
>CAYWGW010000261.1:0-5773 GCA_964457385.1 uncultured Spirochaetaceae bacterium | reverse complement strand
GATCACGTAGAGCCATTTCTCGATCAGCTCGCGATCGACGCCCGTCAGCTTGATCAGGAGGAAGGACAGGATTCCTCCCATGATCAGCTCCCACACTCCCTCCACCCAGAGGTGCACCACCCACCAGCGGAAGTAGGAATCGATCACCTGGCTCTCGAAGGTGATCATGCCGGGGAGATAGAGGAGCGCCGCCGCCGTGAGGCCGAGCAGCAGAACGCTGCCGGTGGTCGTAAAGCGGGGCGCACCCAGCGCCGTGCGGCCCACGACGTACAGGAAGAGCAGCACGTCGGCCACGACGAGATAGTCCAGCGGCCGCGGGATCTCGAGGAACTTGCGCCCCTCCCACCAGCCGAATTGAAATCCGACCAGAGCCGTCACGCCCACGATGACCAGACCCGCCCACTGTACGACGGCCAGCTTCTCGCTCACGAGCTCGCGATCGGCCTCCTCGGGCACGATGTAGTAGGCGGCGCCCATGAAACCGGAGAGCAGCCAGAAGACCAGCAGGTTGATGTGCGAGGTCCGGGCCGCGTTGAAGGGGATCACCTCGTGCAGCACGTCGTAGCCCATGTGGGCGAAGGCCATGATGAAGCCGAAGACGATCTGGAGACTGAAGAGCAGCAGCGAGGTGGCGAAGAAGAGATAGGCGACGCGCTGGGATCGGAATTTCATGACGATGCTCCTATTCGAGATCGGAGTCGAGATCGGAGACGGGGGTGGAGTCGAGGGTGGAGAGCCAGGCGACCAGCTCCGCGCGGACCTCGTCGGAGAGACCGAGATTCGGCATCGCCGTTCCGGGCTTCACGGCCTGGGGATTCGCCAGCCAGCGGTCCAGGGTCTCCCGATCCATCCGACTCGCCAGACCGTCGAGCGCCGGCCCCACGTTGCCGCCTCGCCCCCCGACCGCATGGCAGGCGACGCAGACCGAGTCGAAGTAGGCGGGACGTTTCGCGACCGCCGCCGGGTCCGCACCGCCGCCTCCGGCGATGCCTCGATCGCCGCTACCGACGACGCTCGTGGCCGAGGCCTTCGCCACCAGATCCGGCTCGGGCGGGAATCCGTTCGTGTCGATCTGGCCGATCCAGCCGAGGAAGGCGATCACATCCGTGATCTCGTCCTCGTCGAAATGGTACTGGACCATGCGTCGGCGGCCGGGGTACATGGCCTCGGGATCGCGCAGGAAGATCCGCATCCAGGTCTCCCCACGACGCTCCACGACCCGGGTCAGCTCGGGAGCGTAGTAGGCGCCCTCCCCGAGGATCGTATGGCAGCCCATGCAGTTCTTGGCTTCCCAGATCTCCTTGCCCCGGACCACGGACTCGGTCATCAGATGACTGTTCTGACGCTCCGGAATCTGGCGGAGCGTGTCCGCGGTCAGGACGAGGAAGATCGCGGAGAAGAAGATCGTCCCACCGAGAAAAAATAAACGGGCCTGGGACTTGGTGAGCATCCTCGGACTCCTCTCATGGACCGGCAGGTCCGGCGGGCAAGCGAGGCCGGCGGGCCGGAACCGACCGCCTCGTGGGGCCACGACCGGGACACCCCGGGCCGGATCGGCCGCGTCGCGCTATAATACTATTATCATGTGAATATGATCTTTAGCAAGGGCCCACAGCGATTTTTCGAGCCCGGCCCCGAAATCGGCGGTAGAAACGGAATATGTTGCTTTCCCAAACCAGTCGCTATGCGCTGCGGGCGGCGACCCTGCTCGCCGAGCGCGATGAATCGGATCCGCCGATGACCGCTGCCGAGCTGGCGGAGGTTCTCGGCCTTCCCAGGAACTACCTGTCCAAGACCCTGCATCAGCTCGCCCGGCGCGGGATCCTCACCTCCGAGCGCGGACCCTCGGGAGGATTCCGGCTGGCGGCGCCGCCCGGGAAGATCCGACTGGCCCAGGTGATCGATCCCGTCGACCCTTCGCTTCGCGAGCGCGAGTGTCTGCTCGGCCGCGAGATCTGCAGCGATGCGGCGCCCTGCGCGGCCCATCATCGCTGGCGCGAGGTCGCCGACGTCGTCGAGCGATTCCTCGGTGAGACGACCCTCGAAGATCTGATTCGCGGTCGCTAGCGTCCGGCCGTTCGATTCGCCTCGCCGCGGCGGTCCGGGATGGGTCGCGGCGGGCAGTGCCGGGGGATTCGCCGGCCAGGGAACGTGGATCGCGGGTCGCCCTGATCGCCGCGAGCCCGCTGGCCGAGGGGGGGAGGCGTGCAGGGACGAAGATCCAGGGCTCGCCTGGGCTCAGTGCTCGCCGTTGCTCTCGGCGTGGTCTTGTCGCCGTCACGGGCCGATGCCTTCGAGGACGTCGAGGAGCTCTTCGGGCGAGGTCGTCTCAACTCCGGCCTGTCGGTCGGCTACGGGCACGGCTTCGAGCGGGCAAGCGATCCGCAGGACGACGTGCGGATGCTCGCGGTGATCCCACGGACCGGCATCGGTCTCACGGATCCGTTCGGGGGCGAAGCCTGGTATCGCGGCAGTCTGGATCTCTCGATCGAGCCCCAGCTCCTCGGCAACTTCCGACGTGGAGGAGGCTTTGCGGGCGGTCTGGCGCTGCTTCTCCGCTATCACCTGCTCTCGGAGCAGATCGGAGGACGGCGGCTGATTCCCTTCGTCAGCGGCGGCGGCGGCGTGATCGGCGTGGACTTCGATGGCCGGAATCAGGACGACGGCTTCAACTTCATCCTGCAGGCGGGTCTCGGCGCGCATTGGATGCTCACACCCACCCTGGCGCTCACCCTCGATGGCCGCTGGCATCACATCTCGAACGCGGGTCTTCGATCCCCGAACCGGGGCATCGACGACCTGCTGCTGCTGACGGGATTCACCGTATTCCTGCACTGAGTCCGGTCGGGAACCGGCTGCGAGCGGACCCTCGGCTCCCGGATGGACTCGGGAAGCCGGAGACCTCGATCGGCTGACGAGCCTGCGAGAAGCCGAAGAGCCGAAAGGGCCATCATCGATGTCAGGCCGGGCCCGATCATGAAGTTGACACGACGCCAGACTCATGGTGCGATCTGGCTGCTGGCTCTGCTCCCCACGGCCTTCGCGCTCGGCATGCTGCGCCCGAGCGATCTGGCCACCGCGGGTCGCTTCCTCGACTACCTCGGGAGACTGACCGGCCTCACCGGCCTCTCCCTGATGCTGGTCTCGGCGGCACTCAGCTGCCGGGTTCCGGGCTTCGACCAGCCTTTCGGCGGGTTGACGAAGCTCTGGAAGACCCACCACCAGATGGCGGCAGCCGCGTTCGTGCTGCTGCTCAGCCATCCGATCCTGCTGGCCCTGGCCGCCGCGGAAGTCCGCCTGGACGTGGCCCTGTCGACGCTGTTCCCGGCCATCGACGACTGGGCGCTCTGGAGCGGATGGGGGGCGCTGATCATGATGATGATTTTTCTCGCGCCGAGCTTCAAGTTCTTTGGTGAGCCAGACTATCAGCGTTGGAAGAACATCCATCGGCTGGCCGCGCCGACCGTTTTCCTGGCGCTCGCGCACTCCCTCTTCCTGGCGCGCACGCTCCCATCACCGTGGGATGCCGTCTTCTGGCTGGGCCTGGCAGCGCTGTCCGTGGCTTCGATCGGTTACCGCTTTTTCTACGCGCGCATGTGGGGCCGGCATCGCTACCGACTGGAGCATGTCGCTCGCCCTGCGAACGACGTGGTCGAGCTCAGCCTCGCCTCCAGCGGGACGCCGTTACGCTACGCGGCCGGTCAGTTCGTGTACCTGACGCCTCTCGACCCCACGCTTGCAGCGGGACACCGCGAGGAGCATCCCTATACGATCTCCTCGGCACCGGAGGAGTCCGTGCTGCGGATCGCGATCCAGGGGCTCGGGGATGCGAGTCGTGCGATCCAGCGGGCCAGGCCGGGCGTCGAGATGCGCGTCGAAGGTCCCTACGGAGCTTTCTTCCCCGCCGAGGAGACGGGCGCGCCGGAGCTGTGGATCGCCGGAGGAATCGGCATTACGCCCTTCCTGGGCCGCATACGCCACATCCTGAGGTCGGATGTCCCGATCGACGTGACGTTGATCTTCTGTGTCCAGGACGAATCACGGGCTCTCTTCCTCGACGAGCTGCGTGCGTCGAGCAGGCGAAAGCCCGGCCTGCGCCTGCAAATGCATTTCTTCTACGAACAGGGTCCGCTCACCCGGCAGTTCGTCGAAGAAGCCTGTCCCGATGCGGCTTCGCGCACCGTCCGCGCCTGCGGCCCCATGCCGCTGCTGTCGATCGTCCACTCCCTTGCGAGACAGATCGGCATTCCCCACTCCCGCATCGTGACCGAGGAGTTCGACCTGCTATAGCTCCAGAGAGCATGAACAGTGACGAGGCCCGAAGACGGGCAAGCGTTCGGAGGCGCCTCATGATTCCCCGAGTGACTTTTGCTGCCTTCATCGCATTCTGGAGCTCGATCCTCACTCTCGCTGCACTCGTGACGTTGAGTCCGGCAGTGGTGGCCGAGGAGCCCGGGAACGAACGGGTGATCTCCCGATCGGAGCTCGAGCAGCACGCCAGCCTCGACGATTGCTGGATGGCCATCGAAGGCACGGTCTACGACCTGACCGACTACATTCCGAAGCATCCGACGCCGCCGAGCCTGATGGCGCCCTGGTGCGGGCGCGATGCCACCGAAGGCATGCGTACCAAGGGCTACGGTCGCGACCATAGCGAGGCGGCGTGGGCCCGCCTCGAGACCTACCGGATCGGGACCCTGTCGGCGGCGGCGCCACCACCCGTTGACAGCCGCCCCGGCTCCTGACATATTCGATCGATCGAATATGAGCCCGTCCGACCTCTTCGGCGCCTTCGCGAACCCCCTGCGACTCCGGCTCCTGAACCTGCTTCAGGAGCAGAAGGAGATCTGTGTCTGCGATCTCTGCGAGATTCTGGAGCTGCCCCAGCCGAAGGTCTCGCGGCATCTGGCGATCCTGCGCGATGCCAGTCTGGTGGACGTGCGCGCCGAGGGTAAGTGGAAGTTCTACGCTCTGGCCCAGCCGCCGACGGCGCTGCATCGGACGCTGCTTCGATGCGTTCGAAGCTGTCTGACGGAAGTGGATGAGCTGGCAGCGGATCGCGTGAGACTGATGGGCCTCGAGGCGCGGCTCCGCTGTCGCTGAGTCGGCTGCCTCGCCCCAACCCGATCGTCCCTCGACGAGCGACCGGAGTCCCGAGCCGATGCAAGACCGGATCTTCCAGGTTCTCTTCCTCTGTACCGGCAACTCGGCCCGCAGCATCCTGGCGGAGACAATTCTGGCCGGCCACGCCCCGGAGCGGTTCCGCGCGCATAGCGCCGGAAGCCATCCCACGGGCCGGGTCCACCCCCTCGCCCTGGAGCTGCTGGGCGAGCGCGGATTCGAGACGAAGGATCTGCGTTCGAAGAGCTGGGACGAGTTCGCCCGGCCCGAAGCGCCGCAGCTCGATTTCGTCTTCACGGTCTGCGACGCCGCCGCCGGCGAGAGCTGTCCCGCCTGGCCGGGACAGCCGATGACCGCGCATTGGGGCGTCGAGGATCCCGCCGCCTGCGAGGGGAACCGCGACGAGCAGCGCTGGCAGTTCCGCCGCGCCTTTCTCGTGCTCGAACGTCGCATCGAGCTCTTCGCGAGTCTGCGGCTCGAGGCGCTCGACCGACTCAGCCTCCAGGCCCGACTCGACGAGATCGGTGAGACCCCCAGCGGATCTTCAGAGCCGGAGCTCCGGGACTAGAGATCCAGGAACAGGCTCAGCGACCCTGGACATCGAGCCATCAGCGGGGTCCCATCCGGGATGTTCCAGCGGAACCTCAAGATC
>CAYWGW010000260.1:0-5789 GCA_964457385.1 uncultured Spirochaetaceae bacterium | reverse complement strand
CCGAGCGGCGCGGCTCGGGTAGGGTGCGGTGCGGGTGCGGGTGCGGTGCGGGTGCGGACGGGGACGGGGCAGAGCGTACCAGGGGGAGGCGGGGTTCTGCCGCGGCCGTCGCCGATCGCCCGGTGTGGATTTCTCTGGGACGAGGCCTGGAGTCTCATGCGGGCACGTCAGGCCACATGCGGCCCCTCGACGACGCGCCGCGGTCTGTCTCCGCTGCGCCCGTGGTGGGCACGTCGCTTGCTCCTCTCGAGGTCAGGTCAGGGGCCCATCGCGGGCAGATCGAGAGGAGAGCGTGATGGACACGGAAGTGAAGGCCTTCATGACGGGCGAGCCGATCTGGATCGAGGCGGAGGCGCCGGCGCTGGCTGCCCTCGACCTGATGATCGATCACGCGATCCGGCATCTCCCGGTCGTCGACGTGTCGGGGATCGTCCGCGGCGTGCTCTCCTTCGACGATCTGCGCGCTGCGTTTCCGGTGCCGCTGCGGCTGGGAACACCGCTCGGTGTGGCTGAGCGAAAGCTGGCCTCGGAGATCGCCGTCGGGGAGGTGATGACCTACTCGCCGACGACGGTGCGCTTCGACACGCCGCTGGAGGACGCGGTGGCCCGGATGCTCGAGCGGCGGGTCGGCTGTCTACCGGTGGTCGACGAGCAGGGACGCCTCGACGGGATGCTGACCGAGACGGATCTGCTGCAGGCGCTCGCGACGGTCCTGTGGTCGATGCGAAAACAGGAGGCGCCGCCGAGGCCCGACGAGCTGACCGCCTCGCTCGAACGGGAGCGCGCCCATCTGGTCCGACAGCTCGCCGACTACGGTCAGCTCGAACGTTCGCTCACGGAGGTCCGGCGCGAGATTCCCCTCGACCTGGCGGAGCAGGGTCGGAACGCCGAGGAGGGCTACCTGACGGAGCAGCTCGCCGAGCTCGCGTCCCGACGCCTACGCGCAATCGAGCACGCGCTCGAGCGGGCCGAACGGGGAGCTCTCGGCGTCTGCGAACGATGCGGGCACCCGATCCCGCAGCGCCGTCTGCGCGCCCTGCCCGGTACGACCCTCTGCATCCGATGCAGCGAGCAGGCCGAGCAGCGCTGAGCCGAGTCGGCTCGCTCGCGATGCCGGGCGCCTTGCGCGGGTCGTAGCACGGTCGTGAGGTGGCTCCTATCCTCCGGCGAATCGCTGCGGAGTCGGTGCTTCGCGCCGGCTTTCGTCCGTTCCCAACCCTCGACTCCCTGTCACTCTGCGGCGGAGGACGCGGCGGGGGCTGCGGATGTCTTCATCGGCGGCGTCCACCGGGTGGGTCGAGAGGCGATGGGAACGAAGGTGGGAACGAAGATGGGAACGAAGATGGGAACGATGCAGGCGACGAGGACGATGGGAAAGAAGCCCCTTGCCACGACGGGACGCCCGGCGAGGCGCTCGCTCCGGGTCGTCGGTTGGATCGCGCTCACCCTGGGAGCGGCCGCGATCCTGGCCGGGCCGTCGTCGGCCGGCGAGGACGGGTCCAATGGCTCCAGGGTCGTCTACTCGATCGACTTCACCGGCCAGTCGCCGGGCAAGGCGGTGGACTGGCTGGAGCAACAGGGCTTCGAGCTGCGGCTGCGCGCCAAGGCCCTCGATCCCAGATTCACCGATGAGGGGCTGATGCTCAGCACCGACGGACGCCTGGCGGGCCTCTTCGCCCGCAAGCTGGAGCTGCCGCGCGCGGACCGCATCCGGGTCGTCTGGGGGGTGGAACGCTATCCCGAGGGCGCGAACTGGAACGAGGGCGTCTACCGGGTGCCGATCGCGGTGATGGTCTCTTTCGGTGAGGAGGAGATCGAAAGCGGCAGCTTCTTCGTGCCCGACGCCCCCTATTTCATCAGCCTGTTCCTGAGCCAGAACGCCGATCCCGGAAAGCCGTACGTCGCCAACTACTATCACAAGGGCGGACGTTATTTCTGTGTTCCCTGCAACGCTCCCACCGGCGAGACGGTGACGACCGAGTTCGACCTGGTCGAGGCCTTCCGCGAGGAGTTCGACCAGACCGAGGTGCCGCCCATCACCAGCTTCAGCTTCCAGATGAACACCGAGGACACCCGCGGCGGCGCCCGCGCCTATCTCAGCAAGGTCGAGTTCCTGGTCGACGAGACGGAGTGAGGAGCCGGGTCGGACGGGCCGGGAGCGATCATGTGGAGCCTGCGATCCGATCCCGAATGATCTTCGATCTGCAGATCCCAAGAGTGTGATAGCCTGCTTCCGACCGGCAGACCGCCGGGGAGGAAGACGATGCGACTCGCATTGGAGGCCCACTCTGGATCCATGGCGTCCGTGGCGTCGTTGGGGCCCGTGGCGTCCGTGTCGAAAGGGGCGCCGACGCCCCTCCTCGTGATGTTCGCGATGCGTTCGTTCAACTACTGGGGCCACGGACGTCGCGCAAAGATCGCGGGCTTCGAATTTCCGGGGACGCGCAATCTCGCGCTGAATCAGCGGCTCTTCGGCTATCTGGCGTCGGAATGGCACAACAACCATCACCGATTCCCGCGCTCGGCCTGCTACAGCTTCTTCCCGGGCCAGCCGGACCTCGCCTTCGCGATCATCCGGGGTCTCGCTCGCTGCGGGATCGTGTCCCACTACCGGGACGATCGGGAGAGCGCCCGGGTCTCGTCTTGACTCCGCGACTTCGTGAAGCCTTGGCGAGAACGGCGGTTCAACAGCCCATCTCATCGCAGAAGCTACCGATCTTCGTGCTGACGCTGGAGGGGGACGAGGCGCGTCGGCAGCCGTTGCTGGAGCGTCTGACGGACCTTCGCCTCGAGCATCGGCTGTTCTTCGGGGTCGATGGGCGGGGAGGGCTGCCCGCCGGGTACGAGCCGATGGTGGATCGCTCCGCCCGGATCGAGCGCGCTCGGCGCCCGATGACGGACGGCGAGTACGCCTGCGCCCTCTCGCATCTGCTCCTCTACCGCCGGATCGCGGAGAGCGGGCTGCCCCGGGCCATCGTGCTGGAAGACGACGCTCTCGTCGGCACGGCCCTCGCCGCCTTCGCGCGCGGCGAGCTCCGCATCCCCGGTGAGCTCGTACTGCTGGATCACGACAACGGATCGTTCCACCGCCGCGGCCGGATCCGCGTCGCCCCCGACCGGCATGCCTATCCGATCGCCGTGGCGCCCCATCTGACGACCGGCTACGCGCTCACTGTCGGCACTGCACGGCATTTTCTCGACCGGGGACTTCCGGTGCGACAGCGGGCGGACTGGCCTTGCGAGATCGATCGCATGGAGAGCTACGCGGTGCATCCGCGCCTCGTCGGTCATGTCGACCCGGAGACGGGGCCGTCGCTGCTTCGGGACGAGCGTCGGCTGGCTCGCGAGGCCCACGCACAGGCCGACGCGCAGGCCGATGGAGGCAGCTCGCAGCCGGCTCGAAGGTCGCGCCTCGACCCGGCCTACTGGATCCGGTGGTGGCAGAAACGTCGGCACTCGAGATTGGATGACTCGGTCCTGCTCGACGGCAGCCCGGGCTGATCGCCGGGTCTGGGCAGCCGGCGAGCGGCTTTCAGATCGGCCACACCAGTCACATCGGCCACCTCGGCTACTGCCCTACTGCCGTCCACTTCGTCGCCCCGAGCCTCGTCGCTTCGTTTGAGGCACTCTCGGGGCGTTCGATCTCACGATCCCCCGATCTCCCGATCCGCACGATCCCGATGATCGTCGCCGATCAGGTCGTCGTTGACCGGGTCGTCGCCGATGAGGGCCCGACATCATGCCGAAGAGCCTGCGCGATCAGCCCGAGTATCGTCTGCTCGCCGACGCGATCCGTGAGGCGGCAGACGGACGCCCGCTCGTGCACGTCGCGAATCCCGGCAACTGGGGCGATGCGCTGATCGCCGAGGGCGCGCGCAGCTTCTTCCACGCCTTCGGACTGAGCGTGCGGGAGGTTTCCCTGAAGTCCCTGCGCCGGCGTCCGTGGCTGCGAGCGCGGCTGGCCGGTCGCGGGCGGGCCCCTTTGATCCTCTACGGCGGTGGGGGTGCGTTGGCGGGGCATTACCCGAAGCATCTCGGCCGGGTGTCGGCCATGCTCGAGGCCGTCGGACGGGCGGTGATCCTGCCCTCGACCTTCGGCGCGGACTCCGCTGGTCTGCCGCTGCCCCCGGGCTCGGTCGCCTTCCGACGCGACCACTTCGAGAGTCGAGAGCATCTGCCCGTCGCCCGCTTCTGTCACGACATGGCGTTCTTTCTGGAGCCCGCCCCCGTCCGTCCTCGCCGCAGGGTGGGTTATTTCCTGCGCGAGGACGTCGAGCGTGTGGTCGACGCGCCCCGGCCCCCGGACAACCGCGACATCAGCCGCGAGGGTAGGCACGACACGCCCATCGACTCCTTCTTTCAGGCAGTAGGCGAGGTGGAAACCCTCCATACCGACCGGCTCCACGTTGCGATCGCCGGCGCGCTGCTGGAGCGTGAGGTCCACTTCTATCCGGGCATCTACTTCAAGAACGAGGCGGTCTACCGGTCGTCGTTGGAGCCCCATTTCCCGAATGTTCGATTCCATCGGACCCACGACGGTCTTCGCTGAGGGGCCTTCGCTGGGGCCGTCGCGACATGGCTCCCGAGCGGGATTCGGTATGGTGTGGGAGACTACTACCGGTTCGGGACGAATCCATGCGGCTCATGATCGGCATCTGCACTTTCAGACGGGACCCGTCACTGCGTCGGCTGCTGGATTCCCTGAACGAGATGGCGCTCTCCCGCCCCTCCGCCGACGAGGTCCGGGTGCTGGTAGTCGACAACGACCCCACGCCGGAAACCCACGCAATCTGTCGACAGCTCACCTCCGAGTCGCGCCTGCCCATCGAGTACCTTCCCGAGGCGAGGCGGGGGTTGGTGTGCGCCCGCAACGCGCTGGTGGATGGAGCGCTTGCCCGCGGTGTCGACTTCCTGGCCATGCTGGACGACGACGACGTGCCAGACATCGATTGGCTGGAACATCTCGTCCGGGTGCAGCGGGTCGAGGATGCCGACGTCGTGGCGGGCAATCGCCGCTTTCCGGGCCGGCGGCCTCCGTCTTCGGGCAAGAGCGAGGCGGGACGTGCCCAGAAGCTGGGCGTGAAGAGCGTCGCCGGCAGGACGATCCCGAAGGCCGCCGCCACCGCCAATCTCCTCGTGGCAACAGACTTCCTCCGGAAGCTCGCTGCACAGGGACCGGTCTTCGATCCGCGTTTCGCCGACAGCGGCGGCGAGGACGAGGATTTCTTCGTGCGGGCGGCGGCTCTGGGGGCTCGCTTCGCCTTCGCCCCCTGCTCCATTGTGACCCAGTACCACGACCCCGAGCGTTTTACGGTTCGGGGCGCCTATCGTCGAGGCTTCAAGACCGGGTGCGCGAGGCTCAACCTCGTGCGGCGTCATGAGCCAGAAAACGAGCGGGGCGTCGTGTGGCGGGCTCTGGGGAAGGGGCTCGCGGTGGGCTTCCTGCTGCCCCTCGACCTTCCCAACGGTGGCCTGCCCCGCTTCTCGTATCGGCTCGGGAAATCGCTCGGGACCCTCAGCTTCTGGGCCACGGGTCGTACGGCACGCTATTACGGGCGCGACCCCGGGCGGAGGGATCCGTCAGCGGCAGGGGCTGCGGCCCGATCCGGGCCTCCGGATCCCGCTGGCTTCCGGCCGAGTTGAAGGCAGACCGACGTCCGCCCATCCGCCCATCCGCCCTGCCGTCGTTTCACCGGGAGGCGGTCTCACGCGATGATTCGAGCCGGAGTCCGCAGGCTCTGCTCTTCAGAGGGGACTGGTCGGGGCGACTGGATTCGAACCAGCGACCT
>CAYWGW010000259.1:0-5870 GCA_964457385.1 uncultured Spirochaetaceae bacterium | reverse complement strand
CCCAGGAGGAATCTTGTTTCGTTTCCTGCACGCCGCGGACATCCATCTCGACAGCCCGCTCCGGGGCCTCGAGCGCTACGAGGACGCTCCTGCGGCCGAGGTGCGCGAGGCCCCGCGGCGGGCGCTCGAGAATCTCGTGGAGCTCGCCCTCGAGGAGCAGGTCGCCTTCGTCCTGATCGCGGGCGATCTCTACGATGGCGACTGGCGCGACTACAATACGGGCCTCTTCTTCGCGGCGCAGATGCGGCGGCTCGCGGCGGCGGAGATCCCGGTGGTGCTGGTGGCGGGCAATCACGACGCGGCCAGCCAGATCACGAAGAGCCTGAGCCTGCCGCCGGGCGTGGTGCAGCTCGCGACGGATGCGCCGCAGACCCACGAGCTGCCCCATCTCGGGGTCGCCATCCACGGGCAGGGATTCGCCAGCCGCAGCGTGAGCCGGGATCTGGCGGCGGACTATCCGATGGCGATACCCGGCCGCTTCGAGATCGGCCTGCTGCATACGAGTCTCGACGGCCGTCCGCCCCACGACGACTACGCGCCGTGCTCCCTCGAGACGCTGCGCTCGAAGGGCTACCGCTACTGGGCCCTGGGCCATGTCCACGCGCGCGAGGAGGTGTGTCGCGATCCCTGGGTCGTCTATCCGGGCAACCTCCAGGGACGTCACGTCCGCGAGACCGGGGCGAAGGGCTGCACGCTGGTGACGGTCGAGGAGGGTGAGATCACCGGTGTGGAGCATCGTTCCCTGGACGTCGTCCGCTGGGCCCACGTCGAGGTGGACGTGACGGGCGCGCAAGACGGCGAGGAGACGATCGACCGCGTGCGGATGGCGCTCGAGAACGCGGTCGATGGAGCGGAGGGACGACTGCTGGCGGTGCGTCTCGTGCTGCGCGGCCGGACCCCGGCCCAATCCGCGCTGGCGCGGGATCCCGAGCGCTGGATCCACGAGTACCGGGAGCAGGCGGCGCGCTTCGAGACGCCCGGCGTCTGGCTCGAGCAGGTGCGGATCGAGACCCGGCCCGAGCGGGATCTCGAGGCCGCCTTCGGGCGCGAAGATGCGCTCGGCGATCTCGTGCGGCTGATCGCCGAGCTCGACGGCGAGTCGGCGGCGCTCGAAGAGCTCGCGGCGCTCTTCGGCGATCTGGCCCAGAAGCTGCCGTCGGAGGTCCGGCGCGGCGAGGGCGGCGAGCCGGGCTTCGATCCGACGGATGTCGAGTGGATCCGGGCGCGCCTGCCGGAGGTCCGCTCGCTGCTGCTCGCCCGACTCGTCGAGCTGGGAGAGCGGGATTGAGGATCCTCGAGCTCGACCTGCAGGCCTTCGGGCCCTTCACGGAGAAGCGTCTCGAGCTCGGCGACGGTCGGCCCGGCCTGTGCGTGATCCACGGCGCCAACGAGGCCGGCAAGAGCTCCGCGCTGCGGGCGATCCACGATCTTCTCTACGGGATTCCGGCGCGCAGCCCCGACGACTTCCTGCATCGCTATGCCGACCTGCGGATCGGAGCGCGGCTGCGCTTCGCCGATGGCGAGGAGCTCGCCTTCATCCGACGCAAGGGCAACAAAGACACCGTTCAGCGTTACGAGGGGGACGCCGCTCAGCCGCTGGGTCGTTTGGAGGAGCTTCGGCAGGAGGTACCCGAGTCCCTCTTCCTCAACTTCTACGGGCTCGATCACGAGAAGCTCTCCCAGGGTTCGAAGGCGCTGCTCGACGACGACGGGGAGCTCGGCCGGACGCTCTACGCCGCCGGGCTCGGCGGCGGGAATCTCCGCGCCCTGCTGGCCGAGCTCGAGGGCGAGGCCGAGAAGCTTTTTACGCCCCGGGGCAAGCTGCCGAGCATCAACGCCGGGCTGGTCGAGTTCGGGAAGCTTCAGACCCACATCAAGAAGGAGTCGCTCCGCCCGCGGGCCTGGGAGGAGGCCAAGGACGCCGAGCAGCAGGCCTGTGCGCGGCTGTCCGCGCTGGAGCGGAGGCACGAGGAGCAGCGCGCCCGGCTGGCTCGGATGCGACGGGTCAAGCGCACGCTGCCCGCTCTCGCCCGACGGCGCCACTGGCTCGAGAGGCAGGCGGCGCTGCCCCGACTGCCCGAGCTCGGGATGGATTTCGAGGCGCGACTGCGGACGCTGCGATCGCGCCGACAGGCGGCGGGTGAGTCGCGGGAGGCGGCGCAGGCCAGGCGGTCGCTGCTCGAGGCGCGGCTGGCGGAGCTGCCGGTGGCGCCGGGAGTGCTGGCGGAGGAGAGTGCGATCCGCGCGCTCCAGGCGCGCTGGGGCGCCGTCGCCCGGGAGCTCGAGGACCTGCCGCGACGAGAGGCCGACCTCGAACGACTCGAGCGCGATGCGAGCGCGCGCTGGGCCGCGATCGATCCGACGGGCTCGCTGCAGGGCTCCGATCGGCTGCCCGAGCTGCTCGGCCGGAGCCGGCGGCTGCGCGATTTGGCGGAGGTGTTCCGGGCCCTGGAGGAAGGGGCAGCCCAGGACGAGGAGGCGTGGCGGGCGGCCTGCGAGCGCTTCGAATCGCTCGAGCGCGAGTGGGCGCAGCAGGCCGAGGAGGTCGGGGCGGCTCCGCTTCACGCCCAGGCGCTCCAGCGGGCGATCCAGGCGGCGGAGGGTCTCGGCGACATCGACGGGCGCATCGCGGAGCGCGCGCGCCTGCTCGCGAATCAGGACGCCGCCTACACCGAGGGCCACGCGAGTCTCGGAGAGGCCCTGCCGCCGCCGGATCGACTCGAGCATGCGTTGATTCCCGAGACCGACGTCCTGGAGCGCGCGGAGGCGACGCGCGCCGAGCTGGACCGCCGGGCGGAACGACTGGCCGAGACCGGGCGGGAACGGGCCCGCGAGCAACGCTCGATCGACGAGGAGCTGGCCCGGCTGCGCGGGGAGCGGGCCGTGCCGAGCGAGGCGGAGCTCGAGGCACGGCGTCGGGAGCGGGAGACGCTGTGGCGTCGGATCCGGAGGGCCTGGGAGAGCGGTGTCTCGCCGGAGGACTCGCGCCTGGCGATGCCTTTGGAGAGTGGCGACACGATCGCGCTGCCCGACGCGTATCAAACGAGCGTCGGACGGGCGGACGAGACGGCCGATCGGTTGCGGGCGGACGCGGATCGGGTCGCGCGGGCGGCCACGCTCGTCGCACGCCGCGCACGCCTCGAAGAAGAGGAGCGCGGCGCCACCGAGGAGCGGAGCCGCCTCGACAGGGATCGGGAGACCCACGAGCAGGAGTGGCGGAGTCTCTGGTCGCGGGTCGGGATCGTTCCGCGGCCACCCCTTCAGATGATCTCCTGGCGGCGTCGCTTCGAGAGATGGCTCGATCTGGCGCGCCAGCGACGGGCCACGCAGGAGGCCGCGGCTCGCGAGGTCGGGATCCGAAGCGAGGCGGAGGCGGCGCTGCGCCGGGCGCTCGCGGCGCTTCCCCGCGAGCTGCTGGGAGAATCCATCCGGGATCTCGAAGGATCCGACCCGACAGACCGGGGAGTGGGGTCGGGAGGGGAGGCCCAGCCGGGCGCGGAGACGGAAGATCCGGGATCGCCCCTGGCTCCATGGCTGTCCCGCGCGCGCTCCGTCCACGATCGGATCGAGGCCGCCCTTCGTCGACGGGCCGACCTCGTGGAGTCCAGGGAGCGTGCCGAGCGGGAGCGGGCGGAGGCGGAGCGGCGGATGCGCCGCAGCGCCCGGCGCCTCGAGGAATGGCGGCTGGATTGGGCGAGCGCGGTCGAGGGGCTCGGCTTCGAGGGTGTCCCGCGGCCGGGTGAGGCCCTCGATCGGCTCGAGCTGCTGCGGGAGATCGTCGAGATCACGCGGGATCGCGACGGCATGGCCGATCGCATCGCCAAGATGCGTCGCGATATCGAGCATTTCGATGAAGATCTGGAGGTATTGCTTGAAAGGGTTGCGGGGCAGGTCGACAGACCGGGTTCGACCCGAGCCGAGCAGGTGCACCGCCTGCAGGAGGCATTCGAGGGGGCGCGGACGGCAGAGGCGCGTCGCGTCGATCTGGAGGAGGAGCGGGTCGAGACGACGGATCAGATCGAGGAGACGGAGAGGACGTTGCAGGCCGCGGCGGAGGCGCTCGCGAGTCTCTGCGCCGAGGCCGAGGTGAGCGACGAGGCGGATCTCGATCCGATCCTGAAGGCCTGGACGCAGGCGGCGGAGATCCGCCGGGAGCTGGAGGGGGTGGAACGGAGTCTGATCGAGACCGGCGATGGACTCGCGATCGAGGCGCTGGTGGCCGAGGCTGAGGGGGAGGATCCGGACGTCTTGAGGGGCCGGATCGAGGATCTCGAGGCGGAGATCGAGACTCGGGCGAAGGAGGTCGAGACGATCCGGGAGACGATCGCCAGCGCCCGGGCGACCCTCCAGACGATGGACGGGGGCACCGCGATGGCGGAGCTGGCGGCGGCGGCGGAGTCGGAGCGAGCGACGATCCGGCGTGAGGTCGAGCGCTATGCGGTGCTCCGGCTGGCCCATGCGATCCTCGGCCGCGAGGTCGAACGCTACCGACGCGAGCATCAGACTCCGGTCCTCACCCGGGCCAGGCGGATCTTCGAACGCCTCACGCGGGGGACCTGGCCGCAGCTCGAGGTGGACTACGACGAGGGAGGCCGGGCCGAGCTCGTCGGCGTCCGGCGCGAGGGTTTCGGGACAGGGCCGACGCAGCGCGTTCGGATCGAGGCGATGAGCTCGGGCACCCGCGACCAGCTCTTCCTGGCGCTGCGGCTGGCGACGCTGGAGGATTCGCTCGAGCGCACCGAGCCGATGCCGCTCGTCGCCGACGACATCCTCGTCCACTTCGACGACGCGCGTTCCCAGGCGGGTCTCGAAGTGCTGGCCGATCTCGGCCAGCGGACCCAGATCCTGCTCTTCACCCATCACGCGCGGGTGCGGGATCAGGCCCGGAAGCTGGGCGAGCGGGCCCGGGTGCTCGAGCTCGAGGGCGAGCTCGAGGGCGATGCCTCCGGCGCCGCCTGAGCGGGGCGATCCGCGGGCGGCGGGGCCCGGGACCCCGACCGGGACCCCGACCGCGACCCCGATCGAGCCGATCGAGCCGATCGAGCGCGTACCCGGGCTCGCGCATCCCCGGGATCGATTGCGGCGGGTGCTCTCGCTGTGGGACGCGTCGATGCTGGTCGTGGCGTCGGTGATCGGGGCGGGCATCTTCCTGACACCCGGACGGGTCGCAGCGCTGCTGCCCGATGCGCGCTGGCTGCTGCTGGCGTGGACCGTCGGCGCGTTGCTGTCGCTGGCCGGGGCCCTGGCCAATGCGGAGCTGGGCGCGATGTTCCCCCGCGCCGGGGGCGACTACGTGTACCTGCGCGAGGGATTGCATCCGGCCGCGGGCTTCCTGACGGGCTGGCTCTCCTTCTTCGCGATCTACGCTGGCACGATCGCGGCGCTGGCCGTCGTGCTCGGCGAGTCGCTGTCGACGGCGGTCGGTTGGGGTGATGCGGGCGTGCTGCCGTCGTCGGCGGGCGTCGTCCTGCTCTTCTCCGCACTCAACGCGCGCAGCGTGCGCTGGGGTGTGCGGCTGAACAACCTGACGTCTCTCGCGAAGCTGTTGGCGCTGGCGGCTTTTGCGGGGCTGGGGCCGCTGCTCGGAGAAGGCAGCTTGGCGCCCTGGCTGGCGGACGCCGCGTCGGGCCAGTCCGGCGCGGTCGGTTTGGGCGCTGTTGCGTTGGACGCCGTCGCGTCGGAGGAGGGCGGTCTCGGCCTCCGCTTCGGGCAGGCGCTCTCGCCGATCCTCTTCAGCTACCTCGGGTGGAACGCCTCGGTCTACGTGGCCAGCGAGATCCGCGACCCGGGCCGCAACCTGCCGCGCTCGCTCTTCCTGGGACAACCTCGACAACCTGCACAGCTGGGGCTACGGCTACGGCCTGACCATG
>CAYWGW010000258.1:0-5876 GCA_964457385.1 uncultured Spirochaetaceae bacterium | reverse complement strand
TCGCCGATCTCCTGACTGATCTGATCACAGACGGCAGACATCAGAAGAGCTCCTCGTGACGGATCCGGATGCGGGCCTCACCGCAAGAGGTACCTTGGAGACCGCTCGCTCCATAGGGTGACCGGGCGGGCTCGCCGGCGCATCCCGATATCCGGCGGAACGACGGCCGTTCGCTGCAGGCCACCTGCCAGGCTGGAAACGGCTGCGAATCAGACAGCACATTCTTGGGTCTTCCCGACATGGTGGCACCGCGGACGGCAAGCTTGCTCATTCTTCGGAGTCCACGCGGTGCAGCCCGAAATGAACGACACGTTCGAGATCCGCGAGCCACGAGAGGGCGTCACGAGTCCGCTTCTCTGTCATGTCCCGCACAGCGCGATCGAGGTGCCCGCCCGCTGGCGCGACGAGATCGTCCTGTCCGATTCAGAGCTCCGTCGGGAGCTCGTCGCGATGACCGATCACTTCACGGACTCGCTCTTCGTGCCGCCTACGCTGAAGGCGGGAGGGGCCGCTTTCGTGAATCGGATCAGTCGGCTCGTCTGCGATCCGGAACGATTCGAGGAGGACGAGCGGGAGGAAATGTCGCGGAAGGGGATGGGCGCCGTCTACATGCGGACTTCCGACGGTCGCGCTCTTCGGGCCCCGAGCTACCCGCCGAGGAATCGAGAGGACGTTCTCCGGGAGCTGTTTCGGCCGTACGCGGAAGCCTTCGAGCGCCAGGTCGAGGAGCGCCTCCGCACGTTCCAGAGCTGCCTGATCCTGGACGCTCACTCGTTTCCGTCGCGAGCGCTTCCCTACGAGGATGAGAGTCTCGATCGACCCGATCTATGTCTGGGGGCTGACGCGTTCCACACCCCTCCATCCTTGATCGAGGCCCTCACCGAGGTGGGCCGGGACGCGGGCTGGCGTGTCGCCGTGAACTCGCCGTTTGCGGGGAGCTATGTGCCGATGTCGTTCTTCGGTCGGGATTCTCGCGTCGCTTCGGTCATGATCGAGGTCAATCGTTGCCGATACCTCGATGAGCGGACAGCAATCCAAGGAGACGGCTTCGGCGAGACGGTCGCGTTGATCGATGAGCTCGTGCAGCGCGCCGCATCATTCGGGGTATTCGAGTCGGCGAAGACCGCGACATTTTGAGGAGCATGAGGACGCTGCGATCAACGCTCAATCGCTCTTTGAGGAGGCTGCCGACAAGAGCTGTCTCGGCACAGTCTCCATGGAGTTTCCGACTCGGCCGCAATGGACCTCTTCGATTGGTCGGCAGACTATGGCGAGATCCAGGACCTCGACGAGGATCCCGAAGATCGTCCGGAGGTCAACACGACGATCAGCGGAGAGGCAGAGATTCGCGCGAAGTGGTCGGAGCCGTCTCGCTCGTAGCGAGCGCGGCGCCGCGATGAGCGCGGGATGGATCAGGATCGACATCAATTCGCGTTATTGTGTTCACTATAGTGAACACAAAGATCTCGGCGTCCCGATGCACTCTCATTCTTTTGCGTCTATTATAACGGACGCTAAATCGAAAAGAGTACGGGTTAATGGACGCTAAATCATGCCTGAGAAGCGAAAACAGGACTCCATAGGGCCTATCCCCGTCAGACGGGCGCTGCGCAAGCTCGGCCAGGACCTCCGCGACGCTCGCCGCCGGAGACGGATTCCGGTGGAGCTGATGGCCGAGAGGGCTTCGATCAGCCGCACGACCCTGAACAAGATCGAAAAGGGCGATCCCGGCGTCTCGATCGGCAACTACGCCCGCGTACTCTTCGTGCTCGGGATGGCCGGGCGGCTGGGCGAAGTCGCGGACGCCAGGACGGACGCGGTCGGCCTCGAGCTCGAGGAGGAGAACCTTCCCCAGCGTATCCGCCGGCCCCGCAAAGGCGGCGGCTGATGGACCGGGAGGTCTTCGTCTACGTCCACACTGGGGACGCCCCGCTTCTCGCGGGACGGCTGTGGGCCCGCACCCGGAGAAACCGCCAGAGCGCGACCTTCGAATACGATCCCGCATGGCTCGAGCGACCGGAGAAGTTCTCCCTCGAACCGGCCCTCACGCTCGCAGCGGGCCCCTTCCATACCCCGTCCGACAAGCCTCTGTTTGGCGCGATCGGCGACTCGGCCCCCGACCGCTGGGGACGCGTCCTCATGCGCCGTGCCGAACGCCGCCGCGCCCAGGTGGTGGGAGAGACGCCCCGCGCGCTCACTGAGATCGACTACCTGCTCATGGTCCATGATGAAGCGCGGCAGGGCGCGCTCCGGTTCGCCACGCAGGAGGGTGGGCCGTTTCTGGCGCCCGAGGACGGCAATCCCATTCCGCCCCTGGTCGATCTGCCGCGTCTTCTGGGCGCCGCCGATCGCGTCGGCAGCGACTCCGACAGTGATGAAGACCTGCGGCTTCTGCTCGCGCCCGGCTCCTCGCTCGGCGGCGCAAGACCGAAGGCGTCCGTGCGCGACCGGGACGGCTCGCTCGCCATCGCCAAGTTCCCGCACCGGGACGATGAGATCGACACCGTGCGATGGGAGGCGGTCGCGCTCACCCTCGCCGCCGGAGCCGGGATCCCCGTCCCGGACTGGCGTCTCGAAGACGTCTCCGGCCGGCCGGTGCTCGTTCTCGGCCGCTTCGACCGGAAGGACGGCCGTCGCATTCCCTTCCTCTCTGCCATGAGCATGCTCGACGCCCGCGATCACGAGCCCCGCAGCTACATGGAGTTCGCAGACATCCTCCGCCAGCACGGGGCCGCGCCCCAGGAGGACATGCGCGCCATCTGGCGGCGCATCGTCTTCACCGTACTGATCTCCAACACCGACGATCACCTGCGCAATCACGGCTTCCTCCATCACGGGCTCGACGGATGGCGGCTGGCCCCTGCCTACGACCTGAATCCCGTGCCCGCCGACATCAAGCCCCGCATCCTCGAGACCGCGATCGATCTCGAAGACACCACCGCCTCGCTCGACCTTGCCCTCAGCGTCGCCGACTACTTCGAACTGTCCGGCGATGAGGCACGCGCCATCGCTGCCGAAGTCGGGCAGGCGGTTTCCGGGTGGCGCGCCGAGGCCAGAGCCCTCGGGCTCCGAAGCGCCGAGATCCAGCGCATGACCTCCGCCTTCGAGCACGAGGATCTGAGCGCCGCGACCGCCTGACGGCTCAGGTCCTCTCGAGCCCGATTCCACGCTGCCGCCACCCACGCGAAAGCCTGAAGCGCCGAACGACATTCCATCTCGTCGATTCAGGCCGCGATGAGCTCGCCGAACTCGTCCGGCCTGGACCATCGCGCGACCGACGAGATCGTCTCCAGCAGCCGAAAGTCCTCCGGCGCCCAGACGTCCGTCGTGTCGTCGAAGAGCGACACCAGCTGCAAGGATTCGGGCCCCGCCTGCATGTGGCTCAGGTCGTGCCAGGTGGCGAGCACGTGCTCCGTGACGGGACGGGCGGCTGCCTTGCTCCCGGTGGCGAGGACGCAGACGAGTGAGCTGCGGTCCGGGGTGCGGGTGAGGAAGGGCGTGCGGATCCGAACGTGGGAGTCGACCTGCGAAAAGGAGAAGAGCTCGCCGATCTCCTGACTGATCTGATCACAGACGGCAGACATCAGAAGAGCTCCTCCAGCGTCACAACGAAAGGTAACATGGCGACCGCTCGATCCATAGAGTGACCGATCGGGCTCGGAGCGCCGTCTCGAACTCCGGCGAACGCGTGGCCTCTCGCGGCAGGCCACCTGCGAGACTCACAAGGACGAGATTCGGATCCACACCGATTGCCTTCGCGTGCCGCTCGAGTCGAACCTGGACCGAGCGGGCGAGCCCGTCGCGCGCCCTGCTCATGACGCCAGCGCCTCGAGATAGGGCCGCATCACGCGTTGGACCCGGCAGATTCGGGCGTAGCGGTCCAGGTCGGCCATCGTGAAGCGACGCGCGCGCCAGGCCTCACGCAGCGCCTCCAGCCCGACGTCGAGCCCGATCTTGTTGCGATACTTGAAGCAGTCGGCCAGGGTCTTGGCGACCCCGTAGATCCGCACCGTCCGCCCCTCGAGGCGGTGCGACTCGACGCCCTCAGTGAGCGCCGCGCCCGAGCTGCGTACGATGCGCAGCGGCGGATATTCGAGCGAGGGACGCCGCGCCCGCCGGTCGATGGTGAGCCAGACCTCGGACGGGAGCTGGGTTCCGATCCCGTGGAACTGCAATGCAGACAGCAGGCATACCACTCCGTGCGGCACGGCCGTGCTCGCGACGGCGAGTCCGTGGTGTTCGGTGATCGGTTGCTCGGGGAGGCGATAGATGCCACGGGCAATCCGTTCGATCTCACCCGTCGCGACGAGTCGCGTCAGTACCGGGCGATGAATCCCGGCCGCCACGATCTCGCGCGACGTCACCCCCTGCTGGCGCTCGCACATGCGGCCAGCCGACGCGCTAATCCGATCTGGATCTCCATCTCCGTCTCCATCTCGAATCCGACGCGAATTCGTATCGTCTATTGATTGAAATCTGTAGTCTAGAAACGTGCGAAATGGTATCGTAAGGCTCTCGTCAGAGCGATTACGTCACCCCCCCAGGGCATCGGAGCCCACTGCCCATGAACGGCCAATACCTCGAACGGGTGGTGGACCGCGAGCTCGACGAGCTGCTGCCGCAGCTCCCCGCGATTGCGCTCGAGGGTCCGAAGGCGGTCGGCAAGACCGAGACGGCCCGGCGCCGGGCGCGGACGATCCACCAGCTCGACGATCCCGCCCAGCAGGCGATCGTGGAGGCCGACCCGGCGCGCGTGCTGAGCGGAGCCCCGCCACTCCTGATCGACGAGTGGCAGCGGGTCCCTCCCGTCTGGGACGTGGTCCGGCGGGCGGTGGATTCGGGCAGCCCGCCTGCGCAGTTCCTGCTGACCGGCTCGGCGAGCCCCGCGATGGCACCGACTCATTCCGGCGCCGGCCGCATCGTGACCGTGCGCATGCGGCCGCTGTCGCTGGCCGAGAGGGGCCTGGATACGCCTCGCGTCGGCTTGCGCGATCTCTTGACGGGGAGTGTTCCCGAGGTGGTGGGCACGACCGACGTGCGACTCGACCGTTATGTCGAGGAGATCGTTCGATCGGGACTGCCCGGGTTGCGGTCCTACCAGGGCCGCGCCTTGCGCGCACAGCTCGACGGCTACCTCAACCGCATCATCGAGACCGACTTCCCCGAGCAGGGGCTGCCCGTGCGCCGACCGGAAACGCTGCGACGCTGGATCTCCGCCTACGCCGCGGCGACGGCGACCACCGCTTCCTACGAGACGATCCGCGACGCTGCGACCGCGGGACAGCACGACAAGCCTTCCCGAAGTACGACTCAGCCCTGGCGCGACGTGCTGGAACGTCTATGGATCCTCGATCCGCTCCCGGCCTGGTTGCCTTCACAGAACGACCTGAACCGTCTGGCCCAGGTCCCCAAGCACCATCTGGCCGACCCGGCGCTGGCGGCCGCGATCCTGGGATTCGACGCAGACGCGCTGCTCCAGGGCGCCGAGGCCGGCTTCCCCATTCCCCGCAGCGGCCTGTTGTTGGGCCGGCTCTTCGAGTCGCTCGTGACGTTGAGTCTCCGCGTCTACGCCCAGGCGGCGGAGGCGCAGCTTCGACATCTGCGTCTGCATGGCGGCAGCCGGGAGGTCGATCTGATCGTCGAACGCAGCGACCGGCGGATCCTCGCGATCGAGGTGAAGCTGGGCCGCACGGTCGAGGACGCCGACGTCCGGCATCTGCTCTGGCTGCGCGAGAAGCTCGGCACGAACCTGCTCGACGCCGTCGTCGTCCACACCGGGCCGGAAGCCTACCGACGCAAGGACGGGATCGCCGTCGTTCCAGCCGTGTTGCTCGGTCCCTGATCAATCGGGCCGCAGGAACGGCGCTCGCGACTCC
>CAYWGW010000257.1:0-5895 GCA_964457385.1 uncultured Spirochaetaceae bacterium | reverse complement strand
ACGTTCGTCTCACGAACGTGTCTCGAACGCACGCTCATCAATTCATTCAGCCCATAGCTCGACCCCAGATGGAGACATCCCCATGATCGGAAAACGCATCCCTTCGAGCCTCTGCTTTCTGTTTCTCCTACTCCCCCTCTTCGCCGGATTGGGGCTCTCGATGGCTCCACCCGCCGCGGCCGACACGATCATCATCGATGAAGGCGAGGACACCTCGCCCTACCGCTTTCTCCCCAACCTCGTCCGCTACCTCCGCGAGACGAGCTTCGCTTTCGTGGCCGAGGGGGATAGCGGCACCAATCACGACTTCGAGACCTACGTTCGCTTCCCGGTCTCGCTTCAGGACATTCCGCCTGGTCAGGTACTCGACCAGGCGCTGCTGGTCGTGACCTACGCCTTCGATGTCGAGGGCTTCGGCGAGACCTCGGATGAGCCCGGCATCGTGAACTGCCATGAAGTGATCGAAGACTGGGACCAGACGATCCTGACGTGGTCGAACCGGCCTGCGATCGACCTCCCCATCGACACGATCACCGAGATCGTCGACTTCGGCTCGCTGATCTGCGACGTGACACCGATCGTGCAGGATTGGCTCGATGGGACGCGTCCGAATCACGGTCTCGCGGTCACGAGCCCAACATCGCGTGTCATCGGGATGAACAGCTTCGAGGCCCCTGTGGACCGCTCGTTGATGCCCAATCTCTTTCTGCTCACGGTTCCAGAACCGGGGACGGCGATCGGCCTGGCATCGGGCTTCCTGCTGCTGATGACGGTCTCGAAGCGCCGGAGGCCGCTCTGAGTGGCCGGCGGAGGCGGCTCGGACGAAGAGCAGGAACTCGAAGACAGGAGGGAGTCGACGATGGAATCGGCGGCGACGAAGACGGCGGCGAAGACCGGGACGGCAGGCGAGGAATCGGTTCGGGTGGTGGGCGCGCGCGAGCTGCTGGGTGCGCGTGGCGTTCTGCGGATCGACCTCGACGGCGAGTTCTACACCCTTCGCCTCACGCGCAATAAACGCCTGATCCTGACGAAATGACGGACACTGGCCGGTGGACAGTGACGAGAGCGAATCAGACGCGATGCAGACGCGATCCGAATCCCTGAGTCTATGGTTGGGCGTCTCGATCCTGGCCCATGCCATGGTCTTCCTGGTCTGGGCGGATTGGACGCTCCAGGCGCCCTCGGTTCCGCAGCCGGTCGGCGCGACGACCACACGCGTGGCGCTGCGATTCGCGAAGCCCGCCCCGGTGCCGGCACCGCCCGCCGTTGCGACGCCGCAGCCTGCGCCTCCGGAGCCGGCCGCCACCCGGCCGTCGAAGTCCACACCACCGCCCCCGGAGACGACCGCCAGGCCGCGGCCCACCGAGGCCGCGATACCCATGCCCGTAGTGCCTCCGGAGCCGGCCGCTCCGCCCGCGGAGTCGGTGGCCGAGGCGGCTCCCGCCGAGAGCGAGGCGACGGCCATCCCGACGGAGCTGCCCGTCCCCGCGGCCGAGTCCGAGGCGCAACCGTCGTCCGCGGTGCCGGATACCGGACTGCCCGCGGTCTCTGCGGGCGAGCCGACGGATTCGGAGGCGATCGATCTGCTGCCGAGTTATGTCGCCGAGGTGCGGGCGCGAATCGAGCAGAAGAAGCGCTACCCGGCGATGGCGCGTCGGCGCGGCGACGAGGGCCTCGTGCTGGCCCGGATCGCGATCGCCCCCGACGGCGATCTCGTTTCGATCGACATCGAGGGCAGGGCCTCTCTCTTCCTGCAGCGGGCCACCCGCGAGGCGGTCGAGCGCGCGCGGCCCTTCCCGATGCCGCCGCGTGGGGCCGTGAAGATCGAGGTACCCGTGCGCTGGCAGGTCCGGCGCTGAGTCCACGCGGGCGCTTCCGCCCGCGTCTTCACGTCGCCCCGCCTCGCCTTGACTCGCCTGACGTTTCCGTGTGATCGCGGTTGCTTGGCAGCCCCGCATCCACCGACCTAGGGTCTGACGTCGTGGGTACCGGGGCGTCCGATTGCCGCGGCGGGATCCCTCGAGGCGAGAGACGATGGAAGGTCTTCCGGAGAGCTTCGCGCCGGCCACGCGCGCCTGGCTCGAGAGCGCATTCGCGAGGCCGACCGCCGTTCAGCGACTCGGCTGGCCGCTGCTCGCCTCGGGCCATCACGCGCTGCTGCTCGCCCCGACCGGCAGCGGCAAGACCCTCGCCGCCTTCCTCGCGGCGATCGATCGCCTGGGGCATCGGGCCGACGGGGCTGACGAGGTCCTGGCGGGCGAGCCGGGCGCGGCGGGGGAGCCCGGCGTGCGGGTGCTCTACGTCTCGCCGCTGAAGGCGCTGGTCTACGACATCGAGCGCAACCTTCGGGCGCCGCTGGCGGGCATCGCGGCCTGCGCCGAGACCCTCGGCGGGTCGGTGCGCTTCCGGGCCCCGCGGATCGCCGTCCGTACGGGCGATACCCCGGAGCGCGAGCGCCGCGCGCAGGCGCGGAATCCCGCCGAGATCCTGGTGACGACGCCCGAATCGCTCTACCTGATCCTCGGCTCGAGGCAGCGCGAGACCCTGCGGCGGGTCGAGACGATCATCGTCGACGAGATCCACGCACTGGCCCCGACGAAGCGGGGCGTGCATCTCGCGCTCTCGCTCGAGCGGGTCGCGCGACTCTGCGCGGGTCGGGATCCGCAGCGCATCGGCCTCTCGGCGACCGCTCGGCCACCCGAGGCGATCGCGCGCTATCTCGGCGGCGACCGGGCGGTCGAGATCGTCGAGGCCAGCGCGCCGCCGGCCCTGAACTGTCGGATCTGCGTGCCCGTCCCCGACATGACGCGTCCGGGTGTCGCTCCCGCCGCGGGAGGTCTCGTCGTCGAGACGCGCGTCGAGACAGGTGGCGAATCGGACGGCGAAGCGGCCACCGAGGCGAAGACGGGCCTCTGGCCCGCGATCCATCCCGCGCTGCTCGAGCGCATCCGGGCGCATCGCAGCTCGATCGTCTTCGTGAACAGCCGCGGCCTCTGCGAGCGCCTCGCCCGCCACTTGAACGAGCTCGCCGGCGAGCCCCTCGTTCGCGCCCACCCCGGCAGCCTCTCCCAGGAGAAGCGACGCGAGATCGAGGCGGCGCTGGCAGCGGGCCGGCTGCGGGCGATCGTCGCGACCAGCTCTCTCGAGCTGGGAATCGACATGGCGGCAGTCGACCTGGTGATGCTGGTCGAGAGTCCCGGCTCGGTCTCGCGCGGGCTGCAGCGGATCGGTCGCGCCGGGCACGCGGTGGGCGAGACCAGCCGCGGCGTCGTGTTTCCGAAGCATCGCGCCGACCTGCTCGAGGCGACGGTGGTGGCGGCGGGCATGCGGTCGGGCGCGGTCGAGGCGATCCGGGTTCCGAGGCAGTCGCTCGACGTGCTGGCCCAGCAGATCGTCGCGATCGTGGCCGAGGGGCCGATCGGGGTCGAGGCGCTGCGGGCTGGACTAGCACGCTCGGCCAGCTATGCGGGACTCTCGCGTGCGCTGCTCGATCCGGTGCTCGACATGCTGGCGGGGCGCTATCCGTCGACGGATTTCGCGGAGCTGCGTCCGCGCCTGCTCTGGGATCGCCAGGCCGACCGGCTCGAGATCCGTGAGGGCGCCGGGCGCATCGCGCTCCTCTCCGGTGGCACGATCCCCGACCGCGGCCTCTACGCCGTCCATCTCGGCGCGGCGGGACCGAGGATCGGCGAGCTCGACGAGGAGATGGTCCACGAGACCAAGCCCGGGGACGTCGTCGTCCTCGGGGCCTCGAGCTGGCGGGTGCTCGAGATCACGCGCGACAGGGTGGTGGTCGGGCCGGCGCCGGGGGAGGTCGGGCGCCTGCCCTTCTGGCGCGGGGAGGGGCCGGGGCGACCGATCGAGCTCGGCCGCGCGATCGGCCGCTTCACACGCGAGCTGCTCGAGCGGATGACCGGGCAGGGACCCGAGCAGGCGTCCGAGCAGACGCCCGGGTCCGAGCCCGAGCCCGAAGCGAAGCGGGACGATGCCCATCGCTGGCTGATCGAGACGCAGGGACTCGATGGTCATGCGGCGACGAACCTGCTCGACTACCTCCGATCGCAGTGCGACTGGACGGGCAGCTGTCCCAGCGACCGCCGCATCACGATCGAGCGCTTCCGCGACGAGCTAGGGGATTGGCGGGTCTGCATCCTCTCGCCCTTCGGCGCGCGGCTGCACGCGCCCTGGGCGCTGGCGATCTCGGCCCGACTGGCCGAGCGCGGGCTGCCCGAACCCCAGACGCTCTGGAACGACGACGGCCTCATGCTGCGCTTCGTCGACGCGGATCGACTGCCGCCCGCGGAGGTGCTGCTGCCGGATCCCGAGGAGATCGAGGAGCTCGTGCTGAGTCGCCTCGAGTCCTCGCCGCTCTTTGCCAGCGAGTTCCGGGAGAACGCCGCGCGGGCCCTGCTGCTGCCGCGGCGGCGTCCGGGCCTGCGCACACCGCTCTGGGCGCAGCGGCTGCGGGCCCAGAGCCTGCTGGCGGTGGCCGGGGGCTTTCCCGACTTCCCGATCATGCTCGAGACCTATCGCTCCTGCCTGCAGGACCGCTTCGATCTGCCCGCCCTGGTCGAGCTGATGGAGGCGATCCGGACCGGAGGGATCGCGGTCGACGACGTCGAGACCGCTTCGGCCTCGCCCTTCGCGCGCTCGCTCGTCTTCGCCTACACGGCCGCCTATCTCTATCAGGGCGACATGCCCGTGGCGGAGCGCCGCAGCCAGGCCCTGACCCTCGATCGTCACATGTTGCGCGAGCTGCTCGGTCCGGAGGCGCTGCGCGAGCTGCTCGACGCGGACGTGATCGACGGGGTCGAGGCGCGCTTGCAGGGGCTCGATGCCGAGCTGCGCGCGCGCCATGCCGACGGCGTCCACGACCTGCTGCGGCGCGTGGGCGATCTCGATGCCGCGGGGCTGGCGGCGCGCTTCGAGGGCGACGACGAGACCCTGCGCGGGATCCTCGATCGTCTCGAGGAGACTCAGCGGATCGTGCGTCTCGCATGGGTGGGGGAGGCGGAAGAGGCGGGGGAGACGGTCGAGGTGCGGAAGGCGGCGGCGGAGCGATTCGTGGCGGCGGAAGACGCCGCACTCTATCGCGACGCACTCGGCCTGAGCCTGCCGTCGGGCCTCCCGGCCGCCTTCCTCGCACCGGCCCAGGCCCCGCTCGAGCAGCTGGTCCTCCGTTATGCGCGTACCCACGGACCGTTCGGAGTCGAGCCGTTGGCGCGGCGCTTCGGGCTCCGGCCCGAGGCCCTCGAGCCGCTGCTCGATTCGCTCTGCGCGCGGGGGCGACTGGTGGCGGGTGAGCTCGATCCCCGCGGCGCCGGGCGCGAGTGGTGCGAGAGCGCCGTGCTGCGACGGATCAAGCGCGCCACCCTCGAGCAGCTTCGCGCCGAGGTGGCACCGGTCCCCGACGAGGTCTTCGCCCGCTTCCTGCTCGACTGGCACGGCATCGAGAGCCCCGTCGCGGTCGATCGCGGCGTGGGCACCGCCGGCAGCACGCGTGCGGGCCGCCGTTCCGGCGAGGCGCGGCTCGACGCCGTGCTCGATCGGCTCGAGGGCTGCCCGCTGTCGTTTGCCGAGCTCGAGTCCGCGATCCTGCCCGTGAGGCTGCCGGACTTCGAGCCGCGCTGGCTCGACGAGCGCGGCGCCGAGGGCCGCCTCGTCTGGGTCGGCTCGCGGCCCCTCGGCGAGCGCGACGGCCGGGTCGCGATCTACGACCGCGACCGCATCGCCCTCTGGCTCGACCCGCCCGAGACGCCGCCGGATCTCTCTCCCCTGGCCCGCCGCATCGTGGCGCATCTCGAGACCCGCGGTGCCTCGTTCTTCGCGGACATCGTGGCCGGAGCGCAGACGGGCGAGAGCGAGATCTTCGCGGCGCTGTGGGAGCTCGTTTGG
>CAYWGW010000256.1:0-5902 GCA_964457385.1 uncultured Spirochaetaceae bacterium | reverse complement strand
GGCCCGTTTGCGGGAGAGCACGACGGAGGTGGAGAGATGGCCGAAGGTATGGGTCGCAGAGGGGTCGGTGAGGTCGTCGGCGGGGACATAGACCGCCTGAACCGAGGTGATCGATCCCCCGGTCGAGCTGGCGATGCGTTCTTCGAGCGCTGCAAGCTCGGTTCCGAGCGTCGGCTGGTAGCCCACCCTCGAAGGGACCCTGCCCATCAGCCCGGAAACCTCGGAGCCGGCCTGGATGAAGCGGAAGATGTTGTCGATCAGCAGAAGGACGTCCCGATGGGAATCGTCGCGGAAGCTCTCGGCGATCGTGAGAGCGGTATGTCCGACCCGGAAGCGGGCCCCTGGCGGCTCGTTCATCTGTCCGAAGACCAGCACCGTATGATCGAGCACCCCGGCCTCGCCGATCTCGCGATAGATCTCCTCGGCTTCGCGGCACCGCTCGCCGATCCCGCAGAACAGGCTGATGCCCTCGTAGCGGCCGATCATGTTGTGGATGAGTTCGGTGATGAGTACCGTCTTGCCGACGCCGGCGCCGCCAAAGAGGCCGGCCTTGCCTCCGCGTTCGAGGGGGGCGAGCAGGTCGACGATCTTGATCCCCGTCTCGAAGATCTCCGTCTGCACGACCCGGCGCTCGAGGGGCAGCGGAGCCCCGTGGATTCGGCGTCTCGTGACGCCTTCGAATCCCTGCTTGCCGTCGATCGGCTCGCCGAAGACGTCGATCGCGCGTCCGAGCAATCGATCTCCGATCGGGACCTCGATCGGATGCCCGGTGTCGAGGATCGCCATCCCGCGCGCCAGACCCTGGGTCACGGTCAGCGCCACACCGCGCAGTCGGTCGGCAGCGAGATGCTCCTCGACCTCGATCGCGATCTCGCCGTTCTCGCCTGTCCTGAGCAGATTGTGGATTTCGGGCAGCCCGTCGGAAAAACGGGCATCGACGACACTCCCCCGAATGGAGAGAATCGTCCCCTCCCGCTGCGGGGGGCGGCGGTCGTCGACGGCCCGCTGCGAGAGCCGCTCCTGGGGTCGTTCGGTCACAGGGCCTCGCTCTTTGCTCTTTCTTCGCTCGAATGGGCCGATGCGATCGCAGACGCTCGCTCGGGTCGCAGCGTTCGCTCCTGGTGGATCCAACGAAAACGCAAACCACATGACCGCAAACCACATGACCGCAAACCTCATGCCAGGGGACCCGCAGGCTCCGATGGCGCGGACCCGGAGACGCGCCGCTGTAGTTTGAAGAATCTGCCGTCCCGTCGGTCCTTGGCTCACCCGGACCCTCGGCTCACGCGGAAGAAGAATCTGAGCGGGGGACCCACCGACGGGGCCGGCTCCGCGAAACCCGCGGCGAGACCAGGTCCCCTTTTCGTGGCATGTCCGTTGCAAATCTTCGCGTTGCGGAGTTTTTGCAGCCGCGCGTTCAGGTCCGCGACTCGGGCAACAGGGCGCCGTGCGCGACGGGCATTCACATACGCCCGAGTCGAGAGGGTTGGCCTTGCGAGATCCGACGAGCCCCGATGAGATGGACGCGGTGGGCACGGAGCCCGAACCGTGGGTGCGGACCTTCGAGTCGGTGGGCGCCGGCGATGTGTCCGAGGTCGGCGGGAAGAACGCCTCCCTGGGCGAGATGATCGGGGCGCTCTCCCAGCGCGGCATCCGGGTGCCTCGTGGCTTCGCGACGACGGCCGCCGCCTATCGGGAATTCGTCGATCAGAACGGACTCGAGGCGGACATCGAGGCTGCCATGGAGGCCTGGCGATCCGGGAAATCCTCCCTCCATCGATCGGGTGAAGCGATCCGCCGGGCTTTCGAGGAAGCGGAGATGCCCGAGGCGATCGCCGCCGCGATCCGTCGCGCCTATCGCGACCTCGCGACACGATGCGGCCGTGAAGACCTAGACGTGGCCGTTCGCAGCAGCGCGACGGCGGAGGATCTGCCGGAGGCGAGCTTCGCGGGTCAACAGGAGACGTTCCTGAACATCAGGGGCGAGCAAGCACTCCTCGATGCCTGCCGTCGCTGCTACGCCTCTCTCTTCACGGACCGAGCCATGAGCTACCGGGCGGAGCAGGGCTTCGGACAGGATGCCGTCGCGCTCTCGGTCGGCGTCCAGGAGATGGTGCGCTCGGATCAGGCCGGTGCCGGAGTGCTCTTTACCCTCGACCCCGAGACGGGCTTCGAACACGTCGTCGTCATCGATGCGAGCCTCGGGCTCGGCGAAGCGGTGGTCCAGGGAATCGTCGACCCGGATCAGTACATCGTCTACGCGCCGCTGCTCGGCGAGCTCGGCGATGAAGGCGTTCGGCCGATCATCCAGAAGCGACGCGGCGCCAAGAGCCAGAAGATCGTCTATTCCGGAGAGGACGCGGCCGGAGAGGATGCCGGCGGTGAATCCACGGGGATCGGGGAATCGACCATCGAGACGATCGAGACATCCGAGGCGGAACGTCTCTCTTTCGTCCTCTCCGACGACGAAGTCCTCCTGCTGGCACGCTGGGCGAAGGTCATCGAGAGCCACTACGGCAAGCCGATGGACGTCGAGTGGGCGAAGGACGGACGCAGTGGCGAGCTGCATGTCGTGCAGGCGCGGCCGGAGACGGTGCAATCCCGAAGGAAGGCGGGCGCCTTCCAGCACTACACGCTCGGGGAGCGCGGCCGGGAGCTGCTCTCCGGGCTGGCGATCGGGGAGGCCGTAGCGGCCGGCGAGGTCTGCCTGATCCAGGATCCCGGCGAGATCGACGATTTCATCGACGACGCCATCCTCGTGACGCCGATGACCGATCCCGATTGGGGGCCGATCATGAAGCGCGCCTCGGCCATCGTCACGGACCACGGCGGCCGGACCTCCCATGCTGCCATCGTGAGCCGTGAGCTGGGGCTGCCCGCCATCGTCGGAACGGGAAACGCGACCGAGGTCCTCGAGGGCGGGCAGGAAGTGACGGTCTGCTGCGCCGAGGGGGATGAGGGCAAGGTCTACGAGGGCATCGCGGAGTACGAAGTCGAGACGATCTCGCTCGAATCGATTCCGTCGACACGGACGAAGGTGATGATCAATCTCGCGAGCCCGGGCACGGCCTTCCGTTGGGCATCGCTCGGCGCCGACGGCGTGGGTCTCGCGCGAATGGAGTTCATCATCAACGACATCATCAAGATCCATCCGATGGCCCTCGTGCGCTACGACTCGATGGAGGACGTGGAGGCGAAGGAACGCATCGCCGAGCTGACCCGGGGATGGGAGGACAGGGAGACCTATTTCGTCGACCAGCTCGCCTACGGACTCTGCCGACTGGCGGCCTGCGTTCATCCTCGTCCGGCGATCGTCCGAACGAGTGACTTCAAGACCAACGAATACGCGAAGCTGGTAGGCGGGCGGGAGTTCGAGCACGAGGAAGCGAACCCGATGCTCGGATTCCGGGGCGCCTCACGTTACTACAGCGACCGCTACCGCGAGGGCTTCGCACTCGAGTGCCGGGCGATCCGCAAGGCGAGAGAGGAGATCGGCTTTCGGAACATCGTCGTGATGATTCCCTTCTGCCGTACGCCCGAAGAAGCCGATCGCGTCCTCGAGGTGCTCGCCGAGAACGGATTGATTCGCGGCAGGCGGGGTCTGGCGGTCTATGCGATGTGCGAGATTCCATCCAACGTGCTTCTCGCGGAGGAGTTTGCCGAACGCTTTGACGGCTTCTCGATCGGAAGCAACGACCTGACGCAGCTGGTGCTGGGCGTCGACCGGGACTCCGAGGAGCTGGCCCATCTCTTCGACGCCTCCCATCCTGCGGTGCGCAAGGCGATCCGGGACTTCATCGTGCGCGTGCATGCGCGTAGGTCGGTCGTGGGCTTCTGCGGTCAGGCGCCGAGCGACGATCCCCGCTTCGTGCGCGAGCTGGTGGCAGCGGGCATCGACTCGGTCTCGGTGAGCCCGGATGCATTCCTGGCGACGCGGCGGGAGATTGCGGCAGCCGAGGCCCTACAGGATGTACGGCCAGCACACTCGGCACGGGCGATTCGACGGTAAAGCTCGACGCTGACCTTGCGGGAAGGACTTCTGCGAAGCCGTCAGCCTCATGCCTTCAGCTCGCGGCCCCGGGCTTCCGGACCCGGCGACGCAGCACGAGGCCGCTGAGCACGAAGACTGCGGCGATGGCGACGACGATGGCGATCCGTTCGGGCTGCGGATCCTGGAAGGCCGTCCAGGCGTTCTCGGCGAAGACGACCAACAACAGCATGCCCGGCGCCATGCCCAGGGCCGTGCCGAGCATGAAGTCCCGAAACCGGATGTGGGAGGCACCTGCCACCAGGTTGACCACGGCAAACGGAGCGACCGGGATGATGCGGACCGCCAGGGCGACGATGAACCCGCTGCGCGCGAGGCGTCTGCCGAGCCGATCCAGGTACTCCCCCGTCAGCCGTCGCACGGTCTCCCGCCACAGATGGGCCCCCACGCCATAGCCGATCGCGGATGCGGCGAGGGATCCGGTCATGCCGATCATGAATCCCAGCGGCCAGCCGAAGACGACGGCAGCGGCGACCACCAACGCGGTGACGGGAACCAACAGGCTCGAGAGCACGATGAAGAAACCGAGACCCAGCACGGGTCCGGTCCATCCTCCCTGGAGCAGGCCCGCCAGCTCGGTCAATCGCTCGATCGTCGTCCAGTCACCGAGGGGCGTGAGATGAAGAGCGGCCGCCAGCAGCAGAAGCCCTCCAGAGACGGCGCCGGTCATCGCGAGGCGCACGCGCGCGGGCCGGGCGATCTCCTCCTCGGGCAGAAACTGCTCCCGTAGTCGTTCGAAGGCGATGGGCCGCTCCGGGTCCAGGATGTCGATCTCATCCTCGAATCCGTCGATCCACTCCGGGAGTCGGGCCGGCAGCGGGATCAGCGTCCGAGGCCTCCCGCTGAGCACATCGAGCGCGGCGACCAGCGAGCCGCGCGCCCGCTCCTGCGCCGCGACCTCTGCGGGCGAGCAGCCCAGATGCTCCGCGAGCAGACGACGTCGCAGCCCGCCGATCGCCTCGGCGTGCGCCTCGCAGCGGGCCTCGACGGCCAGATTGCATTCGGAGTCGAGCCCCATCGAGCGATTGGCCAGGTTGGCCGAGCCCATGAAGACGAAGACGTCGTCGACGATCATCAGCTTCGAGTGAAGCTTCAGCCCGTCTTCGGGCAGATCCGGGACCACGGGCGTGACGATCCGAAGTCGCCCGCGCGCATCCGCCTTGCGCAGCCGCTCCGCCAGCTTGGCGCGAAGCAGCCCCATCGTCTTCTCCTCCAGCCATCCCGACCACCCGACGCGCGTGACGATCACGATCTCCGGGCTGTCGGCCTCGCGCAGGCGCTGCTCGAGGGCGTCGCCGATCCGGGCGGCCGTGAGATACTGGCTCTCGATGTAGATCCTGTGGCGGGCGGCAGCGCAGGCATCGAGGAAGAGCTGCTCGATCTCCCGGACCTCCGACGTCTCTCGATAGGCCGGCCGGGTGCGGGCGATGCCCACCTCGAGATCGCGCAGATCCGGCTCGACGCCCGACGGCCAGGGGACATCGGATCGACCCGACCGCGCTGGCGGCTCGATTCTCTCGCCCGTCGCCTGCTCCCATCTCTGCCGGGCGAGATCTCCCAGCGCCCGGGCGGCCCCGCCGTCCACGGCCATCTGGAAGTCATGGAAGGGGCCGTAGGGTTGGCCATCGGGCCAGCAACGACGCGGATCCTCGGCGCGATGCGCCGGCGTGTCCCATCGGCCCGCCGTGAGATCGAGTCCACCGCAGAATCCCAACCCATCGTCCACGACGACGATCTTCTGATGATGGGATCCGCCGACCGGATGGCGATCGTCCAGCTGGAAATGCAGACGCGCATGAGCCGCGAGCCCGAACCGCAGGCGGGGCAGCGTCTCCCGCTCCATCGCGTAGATCA
>CAYWGW010000255.1:4409-5926 GCA_964457385.1 uncultured Spirochaetaceae bacterium | reverse complement strand
GGGCCGGTGCCGGCGGTGGCCCTGATGCAGTCGGTGACCAGCGTCGTCGCGGGCGTCTATCTGCTGCTGCGCTTCTCGTTCCTGCTGGAGCTCGCGCCCCAGGCGCTCGCCGTGCTCGTCGTGCTCGGCGCGGCGACGATGCTGCTGGCCAGTCTGGCGGCGGCGACCCAGCTCGATCTCTTCCGCCTGATCGCCTACGCGACCTCGAGCCAGCTCGGGCTGGTGCTGATCGGCGTCGGCCTCGGCGCCTGGTCGACCGCGGCCTTTCTGCTCCTGGCGCATGCCTTCGTGAAGGCCCATCTCGTGCTCGCCCTGGGGCTCGTCGTGCTCACGCTCTCGGGAGAGCGGGATCTGCGACGCATGGGCGGGCTGGCCCATCGCATGCGCTGGACCCAGGGCATGGTGGCGCTGGCCGGTCTGTCGCTCGTCGGTGTACCGCCGCTGGCCGGCTTCTTCCCGATCGAGGAGACCGTAGCCTTCATCGTGCTGGCGGAGCGTCCCGGGCTGCTCGCCGTCGTGCTGCTCGCCGTCGCCGTGCTCGCCTTCGCCCTCGGCCGGGCCTACTTCCTGATCTTCTGGGGCAACGTGCGTCCGGGGGGTCTGATCGAATCGAAGCTGCAGGATCCGACCGGCTGGGCGCAACACAGTCTGACGGGGCTGGCGGTGATGACGGCCATCGCGGGACTGCTGACCCCTTCGCAGTTCTGGGGCGATCTCTGGGGCATCGAGGAGGTCGACTCGGTCGGCCGATTCATGCTGGGCACGATCTCCGGCGTCGCGGACCCGGGCCTCGAGGCGCCGGCGCGCGGACGCTGGGTGGCGGTGCTGGTCGCGAGCGTCGCTCTGGGGCTCGGGCTCAGCGCCTGGCGGCACGCGCGCCGGGGCTACCGTGGGGAGCCGCGGCAGCCGGCGTTGCGACTCGCGATCGTCGCGATGCGCGAGATGCTCTTCTTCGAGCAGCTCTACTGGCGGCTGTTGGTGCGACCCTTGCGGTCGGTCTCGAGCTGGCTCCTGGTAGGTGGCGTCGAGCAGCGTCTGATCGATCGGATGGTCGTGCGCGGCGGCTCGGACCTGATGCGGCGGGGCGTCTGGAGCGGACTCCGTCGGCTCCAGAACGGGCGGCTGCAGAGCTACATGCTGCTGGGGCTGCTGACGGGTGTCGTGATCGTCACCTGGATGGTGGGCTGAAGCCGTGCTGGACTGGACGGGACATGGGCTGCTGCTGATCGTGGCGCTGCCGGCGGCGGTGGCCTTCGCGCTCGCCCTGGTCGGCGTCGTGCTCTCGTTGCTCGGCCTGCACACGTTGCCCGAGATCGTCTGGCGCAGCGTCGGCTGGGGCACGGCGCTCTTCGACTTCGCACTGGCGTGGCTCGTGCTCGGCCGCGGCTTCGATCCCGAGCAGATCGGGATGCAGCTCGTCGAGTCCTTCGTCTGGTCCGATCGGCTGGGCGCCCATCTCTCGCTCGGAGTCGACGGCATCTCGCTCGTCTTCCTGCTCTCCACCGCCGGGCTGGTCC
>CAYWGW010000255.1:0-4399 GCA_964457385.1 uncultured Spirochaetaceae bacterium | reverse complement strand
CTGGCGATGGCGGCGTCGAGACACGAGATGCAGGGATCCGTGCGGAGCTGGGTCTTCGCCTGCCTGCTGCTCGAGTCGAGTCTGTTGGGCGGCCTCGCCGCCACGAATCTGTTCGCCTTCGCCTTCTTCTGGGCGCTCGGTCTGATCCCGGTCCTGCTCTGGATGGGGCGCTGGGGGGCGAAGGGTCGCGCGCGCGCCGCCTCGCGTCTCTGGATCACCGAGTCGATCGGGCTGGTCGGTCTTCTCTTCGTGGCCTTCGTGCTGCGGGAGGCCGGGCTCGAGCAGCTCGGCGTCGCCAGCCTCGATCTGATCGCCTCACCCGATCGACCCGGTACGCTGCTCGATCTCGAGCTCCCGGCCGCGGAGCAGGGGCTGCTCTTCGTGGTGTTGGTCGTCGCGCTCGCCTCGCGGCTGCCGCTGGCGCCGCTGCATTTCTGGTTGCCCGCCGCCCAGGCGGCCTCACCGACCGGATTGTCGGTGTTGCTGGCGACGGGGTTCGTGCAGATCGCCGCCGTCGGCCTGCTGCATTTCGCGCTGCCCCTGTTTCCCGAGGCGGCGCGGAGCGCGGGGCCGATGCTGTCCGCCGTCGCGATCGTGGCCCTCGTCTACGCGTCGCTGGTGGCCCTGGTACAGAAGGAGCTGAAGCGCCTGATCGCCTACGCCGGTGTGGGCCATGCGGCCTTCGCCTTCTTCGGCATCTCGACCCTCACGAATCAGGGCATGATGGGCGCCGTCGTGCAGCTGCTCGTTCATGGCCTGGCGGCGGCGGGGCTCTTCATGCTGGTGGGCTTTCTCGCGCTCCGACGTCGGACGACCGAGGTTGCGGCCTTCGGCGGACTCGCGAAGCCGATGCCGGTCTGCGCCTTCTTCTTCGGGTTCATGGTGCTGTCCTCGATGGGGATGCCCTTGTTGGGCGGCTTCGTGGGCGATCTCTTCGTGCTGCTCGGCAGCTTCGAGACCCGTCGCGAGCTGGCTCCGGTGGCGCTGCTGGCGATGGTCGTGGCGGCCTCCTATCTCTTCTGGGTCCAGCGACGAATCTTTCTAGGCCCGGTCGAAGAGCCTGCCAACCGCGGCCTGATCGATCTCGATCGGATCGAGCGCGGGATCCTGCTGGCGCTGGCGATCCCGATCCTTTGGATCGGTCTCTACCCGAATCCCGTGCTGCGGCGGATCGAGCCTGCCGTGCTCGAGGTGTTGTTCCAGATGGATCGGAACGTCGAGGCGCCCGCGCCGCCGGCCGGGACACCGGAGTCGCCGGAGCCACCGGGCGGGCCGGGCGGGTCGGAGGGAACGCAGGTCGTCGCGGGCGCCTCGGGGCATCGTCGATGATCCCCGGACTCGATTCAGCATTGCTCGCCGTCGGGCTGCCTGCACTCGGTGCGTTCACGATCCTGGCGCTCGATCTCGGCGGGCGCTCGCGTCCACGCTCGGCCGACGACGAGCCCCATCGCGCCGAGGCGCTGGAGGGCATCCGGCTGGGCGGCCTGGCAATGCTCTTCTTGATCGGCGTCTGGGTCGTACTGAGCCTCGCGCCGGGCAGTGAGGGAAGCGCCGCGTCGGGGGCGCCTGGTGCATCGGCAGGTCCGAGCCCGTCGGGTGGGCTCGATCCCTTCGCGCTGGGGCTGGGCCTCGACGCGCTCGGTCGCGTCGGCCTGGGCTTCCTCGCCGCCGCAGGCCTGCTGGTCGTCTCGCTCGCGCTCACCCATTTCGGGATGGCGCGCTCGCGGCCGGCGGAGCCCCTGGCGCTGCTGCTGCTCTCGCTCTCGGGACTGTCGGCGGTGCTGCTGGCGCGGGATCTGCTCGTCGTGCTGATCGGCTTCGAGCTGGCCTGGCTGCCGCTGGTGGCGGTGATCGCCCTCGACTCGCGCCGGCTGTCGTCGAGCGAGTCGAGCCTGAAGGCCTTCTATGCCCACGTCCTCGCGAGCCTGCTTTTCGCCCTGGGCGCGGCCTTCGTGTTTGGCGCGACGGGAAGGCTCGATTGGGGGGCCCTGGGCTCACTCGCGACGACGCGGCCGCTGTTGCTCGAGACGGGAATCGCGCTGGTGCTGACGGGACTGCTCGCGCGATCCGTGGTCGCGCCCTTCCACCCCTGGTCGCCCGACGTCCATGAGGGGGCGCCGAGCTTCGTGACGACCCATCTCGTCACCGCCGTGCAGGCCACGAGCTTCGTCGTGCTGCTGCGACTGATGCAGGCGCTCGCGCCCTTCGACGCCGCGATGGAGACGACGATCTCGGATCGGATCACGACCCTGCTCTCCTGGCTCGCCTGTCTGGGACTCGCCTGGGGACATGCGATGGCCCTCGTGCAGGTGGGGCTGCGGCGTCTGCTGGGTTGGCTCGGGGTCGGCCAATCGGGCTTCTTCGCACTGGCGCTGGTCGAGGCCCGGGGCGACGGCGCGGCGGCCCTGCTCTTCGCGTTGCTGGCGTCGGCGTTAGCGGCGGCGGGGGTGCTCGCCCTGCTCTCCTCGTTCAGCCATCACGAGCGCGCCTGCGAGCACGTGGGCGATCTTGCGGGCATGATGCGGCAGAGCCCGCTGCGGGCGGCGCTGCTGGCGCTATTCCTTCTCTCGCTCGCGGGCTTCCCCGGCACCATCGGCTTCGTGGCCCGGCTGCAGATCCTCGCCGCCGTCGAGCACGGGGGCCATCGCCCGCTGCTGGTCGCCGGTCTCGCCGCGACCGTGCTCGCCCTCGCGGCGGTCGGCCGTCCGCTGCTCGCGATGCTCCGCCGCGGCGACGAGTCCCGCCGCGAGCCCAGCCACGCCCTCACCAACGAGCAGCTCGTTCTGGCGATCTGCGGCCTGTGCGTCCTGTACTTCGGCTTCGTGCCGCTGTCGGAAGGCAGCGGCGTCGCGGCGCTCGTCGAGCGCTGGATCCAGGCGGCGGTGGCGGGGCTGGGGGGTGCTGTCCCGTCCGTTCCGTGATCGGTTGCTCTTTGTACGAGACCTTCGCGAACGCTTACAGAATGGGGTCCTCAGCCAGCTCCCCGGGCGAGTGAACGTTCGACGACAGACGCGGAGGGCGGTACTCCGGTTGACCAGGCGGGGTCTACGGGATGATACTCTGCCTGGTCCCAGGGTGCCGAAAACCGTGGAATCGACGGGCGATCGAGCGCTGGACGGGCATGATGAGCGGGCAGATGAGCGGGCAAAAGGGGGCGGACGATAAATCCATGCCGTGGACGCTCCCGGATCACGAACATCGGAAGTTCGAGCGCAACACCATCGCCCTGACGATCGCCCAACTTCGATTCCATCCGATCTTGACGATCCATGATCGTCTCGCTGACTATCAAGACCAGATTCGTGTGCGATATCCGGGATTCAGGGAACAGAAGGTACAGGACGTGCTGATTGAGCCCGAGGGGGTGAGAATCGGGGAGCAAGAGCAGTTCCAGTTTCTCAAGGACGACTCCTCTGCGACGGTCAGTCTCGCGGCTGTAGCGCTGTCGCTCGAGAACAGGAGGCACCAGCACCACCAGGCGTTCATCGAGGACTTCGAGGTCGGGCTCGATGCCTTGAGAGCGGTTTTCTCGCCCGTATCTCCAATCCGGCTTGGTCTTCGATACATCAACTTGATCGACAGGGAACGGATCAGCGGTGACCTCGACCGAGATCTCGAGTGGGCAGATCTGATTCAGCCAGATTTCCTGAAGATTCCGAATGACCTCGCGAGTCTCGAAGCGACACGATTTGCCAACGAGATCTCCTCGGGTATCGGTCATGGCGGAATGACCGTCCGCTATGGGTTGCTACAGGACCCTGGCTCGCATCACGTTCACTTCCGCCTCGACGTGGACCGATACACGCAGGAAACATTCGAGCTCGATACTACGCTCCAGATGCTCGAGTCATTCGCGGCCGATATCTACTCGGTCTTCATGAGTGTGACGGGAGGAAGTTTGTTGGAATGGATGAACGGACAGGGAGATTGACCATGACCGCCATCGCCCTGGGTGGTATCAGCTTCTTCGGCGCTGGTACGCAGGGAGCAGCACATGAGGTCCACGAACGGACGACCTTGGTGCGCGCTCGGAGTAGCTGCGAGTCGGAGACTCCTTTGCCCGTCGATTTTCTTCCGACCAGGCTGCTCGATAGCCCGACGGGCTATCTGCCGGAAAGGGAGGCCGTCTCTTCGCTCATCAAAAAGGCAGCCGATCATGTCCGAGCCCTGGCGATGATTCCGATCGACGAGGAGGCAGAATCGGTCGTCGATGAGCTGATCGCGAACGCAGGGCGACGCGCAGGCCGGAAATCCTTGCGATAGAGGGGGCGATGATGCCCGACCGATGGCCGCCGATCTACGATGCGTCGAGTCTGGCGGAGGCGATCGACGAGCTCGTCGGGATGGATGATCCCATTGGCTTCTACGACGAGGTTCGAGGGGATCCCAAGGTCTGTCA
>CAYWGW010000254.1:1623-5967 GCA_964457385.1 uncultured Spirochaetaceae bacterium | reverse complement strand
TCAGTCGATCCGATCGCCGCTCGGGGCGGGTCGTCTTGTCGGCGCTCGCCTGGGGACTCGGGCATTCGCTGACGTTTCTCGCCTGCGCGATCGCCGTCGTGATGTTCGGGTTCTCGCCGCCCGCCGGATTCGAGAACGCCGTGACGCTCGCGGTCGGTTCGACGTTGATCCTGCTGGGTCTCCTGGCGATCCGGCGGAGCGTCCGCGACCGGATTGGCGGCGTTCTCTCGGAGGATCGTTCCGATCATCTGCGAGGCCGGGCCTTCGCGGTCGGCGGGATCCATGGGCTCGCGGGTTCGCACGCGGTCGCCCTCCTCGCGCTCGCGACCATTCCCGATCCGCGGATCGCCGCTGCCCATCTCTTCGTGTTCTGCCTCGGGACGCTTCTCGGCATGGCGGCGATCGCCTTCGTGCTCTCCCGCTCGATCGAACGGGCGGCGGGGAGCGGTTCGAGGATCGGAGTGGTGGTGTCGGTGCTTGCCGGCGGAGCGAGCCTGGTGGTCGGGGTCATGCTCGTCGGTGAGCTGCTCGAGTATTAGAGACTCAGGGGAAAGGCAGGATGAACATGATCGAAGGATTCCAGGATCGGATTCCGGTGACGGTGCTGACCGGATTTCTCGGGTCGGGCAAGACGACGCTGCTGAACCGGATCCTGACGGAGCAGCATGGCCTGCGGGTCGCCGTCATCGAGAACGAGTTCGGCGAGATTGGAATCGACCAGGCCCTCGTCATCAACGCCGACGAAGAGGTCTTCGAGATGAACAACGGCTGCATCTGCTGCACCGTTCGCGGCGATCTGATCCGCATCCTCGGGAGCCTGGCGAAGCGGCGAGAGAAATTCGATCACGTGCTCCTCGAGACCACGGGCCTCGCGGACCCCGGTCCGGTGGCCCAGACCTTCTTCGTGGACGACGAGATCAGGGAGAGCTTCCGTCTCGACGGCATCGTGACCCTGGTCGACGCCAGGCACGTCGAGCTCCACATCGAGGAGAGCCCCGAATGCCGCCAACAGATTGCGTTCGGCGACGTCATCCTGCTCAACAAGACCGATCTGGCGGACGAAGCCACCCTCTCGGAGCTCGAGGTGCGGATCCGATCCATGAATGCGTTGGCGCGCATCGAGCGGTGCGAGCATGCGGGGGTCGAAGTCCGCCAGGTGATCGATGTCGGCGGCTTCGATCTCGCCCGGGCGCTCGAGACGCGGCCGACCTTCCTCGAGCCCGAGTATCCCTTCGAATGGGCGGGGATCTACGAGCTCGAGCCCGGCCTCCATCCGCTCTCGCTCCAGCCCGGCCCGGATCCAACGATGGCCCTGATGTGTCGGCCCTTCGTCGCGGAGACGGGGCAGAGCCTCGAAGCCCTCGCCGAAGAGGTCTTCCTGGCGTTCTCCGAGCGGAGCAAGCCCCTCGCGTCCGGAGCGACCCTCGAACCGGGAATGCGCGCCGCCTCACTCCGACTCGAAGGGCCCGGCGAGAAACGCTTCGAGCTCCGCATCCGGGCAAAGGGGCGCTATGCGATCTTTACCCAGCACCGCCCCGAGGAGTTCGCCCTCGCGCTTCTCGATGTGGCGGGCCGAAAGGTTGCGCCGGTCGAGGAGCTGTTCTGGGCGCCCTCCCATTCCCATGACGCAGCGGTCGGCTCTGTCGGTCTCCATAGCGAACGCCCGCTCGACTCGGTTCGATTCGGGAGCTGGATCCGAGGGCTCCTGCGCGATCGCGGCACCGACATCTTCCGATCGAAGGGAGTCGTCCATTTCGCGGACCAGCCCGGGCGTTTCGTATTCCAGGGCGTCCACATGCTTCTCGATGGCCGCGAGGAGGGAACCTTCGGCGGGCAGCCGCCCGCGACCGATCTCGTCTTCATCGGCCGCGGGCTCGACCGGGCCGAGCTCGAGCGCGGGTTTCGAAGCTGTCTCGCCGACGCGCAGGGGCGCGGGGCGCGGGCGGGCCGTTAGGCAAAGGGATGGATTGGCGCATCGACGCAGGAGATTGGGTTCGGGACATCGCGCTCTCGCCCGACGGCAAGACTATCGCGGTCGCGACGGGATCGGGCGAGGTCGTCGTCGTCGAGAGCGAGACGGGACGAACGCGCTGGCGCCGTCAGATCCTCGAAGGCGCCGTCACGCAGATCGGATTCGATCCGGGAGGCGGTTCGCTCGTGGTCGCGGGCGAGGAGGAGACGGCTCGGGTGGTGACGGCCGTCGACGGCTCCACCCGGGCGGAGCTCCCGGGCAGCGGCTCCTGGGTCGAGGCGGCGGCCTTCTCGCCGCGGGGCGACTTCGTCGCGATCGCCTCGGGCCGGCGCGTGCGGGTCTGGACTTCGAGCTTCGAGCCGCACGTCGAGACCGAGGATCACGAGAGCACGATCGCGGCGATGCGATTCAGCCCGGACGGCTCCCGGCTCGCGACCGCGAGCTACGGCGGGCTCCATCTCTGGGGAATCGATCCGGGGACGGTCTCGCGTCATCTCCCCTGGAAGGGATCGCTCGTCTCGCTCGCCTGGAGCCCGGGCAAGAAGGTCATCGCCTGCGGCACACAGGAATGCGGCGTTCGTTTCTGGCGACTCGCGAGCGGTCAGGCCTCGGAGATGAACGGCTACCCCGAGAAGCCGCGCGAGCTCGCCTGGGACGCGAAGGGGACGCGGCTCGCGACGGGGGGATCCCCGCTCGTGATGCTCTGGAGCTTCCGGGGCAAGGGGCCGGAAGGCACGCGCGCGATCCAGCTTCGCAGCCATGAGGACTCGATCTCGAAGCTCGCCTTCTCGCGCGATGGAAATCAGCTCGCTTCCGGCGCGAAGGACGGTCGTGTCCTGGTCTGGGATCCCCGCGAGCCACGCAGGCCGAGAGCCAGACATGCGATCGGCGGGGAAATCACCGGCCTGCTCTGGCTGGACGGCGACCGAGCGCTCGTCGCGAGCAGCAGTGACGGCGGGCTCCAGCGGGTCGAGTCGAGATGAGAGGGAATGGCAAGGCATCGAACTCGGCGAGCGGAGCGCGCGCATCCACGGCGCAGGCCTTCGGGTCCCCGAACTCGCCGAGGCGCCCGATCGGGATCTCTGGCCTTCGAAGGACGTGGGGATAGGTCTCCCGCCCCATGCTGGGCCAGGTCCTCGCCGCGGGCATCTGCAGGCTACTCGCGACCCCTCCCGGCCGGAAGCGAACACTTTGCCCGGAGTGCGCGCCGCCGACGCCCGACTGCGCTCGCTTCCCCGTGATCGAGGTCCCCGGAGAGCGCGCTCGGGCCTGCGGCGCTACCTTCAAGGGATACGATCTCATGGAGCGAACGGGCGAGATCTCTTTCGCTCCTCCGATGGATCGTCGAGATCCGCACCGGCGGATCGAGAGCAATTCTATGGAGGAGCCCCATGACGCGTCGTGTCTTGCTCGTCGTTTTCGCTCTTTTCCTCGCCCTGGGTGCCTCCGCCGTCGACGCCTCCGACCACGCCTCCGACCACGCCTCCGACCACGCCTCCGACCAGGCCCCGATCGTCATCCACCTGAGCCACTACTCCGACGATCTGCACCGCGCCTCGATGGCGCTGTCGCTGGCAACCAACCTCCAGAAGGGAGAAACGCCGGTGACGCTCTTCCTCGACATCGAAGGCGTCCGCCTCGCCGACGCTCGGGGCCCCTCGGATCTGCGCTGGGGGACCAGCAAGCCGGTGTCGGAGCAGTACGACGAATTCGTGAAGGCCGGCGGCCGAGTGCTCCTCTGCGCCCACTGCGCGAAGGCGGCGGGCATCGCGGCGGAGAGTCTGCGCTCCGGTGTGAGCATCGCGAGCGACGTCGAGGTGCGCGAGCTCTTCTCGAAGGCCGCCCGGGTCATCGACTACTGATCGACCGTGGCTCGAGGGCGGCCACGCCACCGGACGCCGGCTCTAGCCGAGCCAGCCCGAGCGGCCGCATCGCTCCCGCTCGGCAGCCGCCTGGAGAGGCGCTCAGCCCTCGCGCTCCGAAGTGCCGCCGCCCCGATGACGACGCCGATGCCGCCCTCCTCCGCCCCTTCCTCGCCTGCCGGCGGGCTCTCCCCGCTCTCGGGCCAGCGCCCGCTCGAACGCGGGGAGGTGATTCTCCTGGGAGGCGGAGTGCAGATTTCGGAAGACGCGCTCGACGTCCGGATGGCCCACGGCCGCCTCGATGAGGCGCTCGTAGAGCGCGACATTCTCGTGCTCGGCGGCGATCCCTGCCTCGCAGGCAGCCTGCAGCGTCTCGGGCGCGCGCACCCGAGACGGCCAGGGATCGGCGGGCATCGCGAGGCCGTGGCGGTCGAAGAGCCCGCGAAGTGCCTCGATGTGGCGTTCCTCAGACTCGACGATGTTCACGAACGGGCGCACGTCGCCGAAGCT
>CAYWGW010000254.1:0-1613 GCA_964457385.1 uncultured Spirochaetaceae bacterium | reverse complement strand
AAGCTCGCGAGGACGGCGCGATAGGTCGCTCTCGCTCGATACTCGTCGTCGAGCGCGGTCCGGAGGGCCTCTTCCACGGACATGGCCATGTGCCTCTCTCCCTTGCGACAGTCTCCCACTGCCCCCACGATGCGGCGGCCGGTGGCTCTCCCCCCGCGGCGGCGCCTGCCTCCGGTCGACGGGTCGCGACCGACCGGCTGGGGTCACGCGCCTCGACGCAACCCTAGCCCTTCTTCCGCGGGCGGCTCGTCCGCCCCGGCGCCGCCGGGCTCGAACCGCGGCGGCCGCGGGCCGAGACCAGCCGCCGCGGTCTCGTTCGTCTCCCCGGCCGCTTCGCGATCCTTCGGAGGCCGGCCATCTCTCCTATATTCCCGGCTTCTTACCTCCGCGCACGCGGGACGCGGCCCTCGTGCTCGGCGCGCTGGACTGTGTTCCCCCGCTCGAGGAGGACGCCCTGCAAGGAGAGGCCCCGCCGCTGTCGGCGGTCGCGGAGTCCGGCGACGCGATCGTCGATGCGCTCGAGCGGTGCGCAGGAGAGTTCTGAGGCATGAAGGGTCGGAGCTTGCACGCGATGCTATTGGAGGAGACGAGACCGTGGCTCATCACGTGACGGGAATCTTCAGCGAGGCCAATTCGGCAGAGGACGCCGTCCGGCGCCTCATAGATGGACATTTCAACCCGAAAGAGATCAGCATCGTCGTGAGCGATCGCGAGGGAAGCCACGAGGAGCCGGTGGAGTGGGACACGGGCGTCGCCGAGGGCGCGGTGGGCGGAGCGGCGCTCGGCGGTCTGCTCGGCGCGCTCGGAGGCACCCTCGTCGCCACCGGGGTGATCGCTGCGCCAGGCCTCGCCGTGCTGGCCGCCGGACCGATCGTGGGTGCGCTCAAGGGCGCGCTGGCCGGCGGCGCCGTCGGGCTCGAGGCGGGCGCGCTCGTCGGACTCGGCTTCTGGAAGGACGAGGCTCACATCCATGCGAAGGCGCTCAAGAAGGGAGGCATCATCGTGGCCGTTCCCGCGGATCACGAGCATGTCGAGGACGCCCGGAAGATCATCTCGGAGGCCGGCGCGGAGTCCGTGCAGGGCTGAAGCCCGTCCCGAAACGCTGAAGCGCTCCGGTCGCTCCGGGGTTCGGCTGGTCGGCCCTGCGCGCCCGATCCGAGGGAGACTCGCACCCGTCGGTCGGGGACGTCGCACGAGAGGCCCGAGACACGAAAGGAGACGCTTTGGACGTCTTCGGATGGATCCTTCTCGGCGGACTGGCGATGAGCGCGATCGCGCTGGTGGGCAGCGTGACCCTCCTGCTGAGCGAGACGACGCTCCAGAAGATCATCCTTCCGCTGGTCGCCTTCGCGGCTGGCTCGCTTCTCGGCGGCGCTTTCTTCCACATGCTCCCGGCCGCGCTCGAGCAGTCCCGGGACTTCACGGTGACCCTCGCGTGGGTGCTGGTGGGCTTCACGCTCTTTTTCGCGCTCGAGCAGTTTCTACACTGGCATCATTGTCACCGCGCCGCCAGCGAGTGCAAGGAGCCCCTGACCTACCTCATCCTGCTCGGAGACGGCCTCCAGTGAACTTCCAGATGGCAGAACGGCCAATTTATACCACCTGAAAAATAC
>CAYWGW010000253.1:0-6009 GCA_964457385.1 uncultured Spirochaetaceae bacterium | reverse complement strand
GGGCGGCACGATCGTGGCCCAGCTGATGCACTGCGGTCGCATCGCCCACGCCGACAACAAGGCGCCCGGCGCCGAGACGGTGGCGCCCTCGGCCGTCCGCGCCCGCGGCGACATGTATACCGACACCGCCGGCATGCAGCCCTTCGCGGAGCCTCGCGCGCTGCACCGCGAGGAGATACCCGACGTCGTGGAGGAGTACCGCCGAGCGACGGAGCTCGCCTACGATGCCGGCTTCGACGGCGTCGAGCTGCATTGCACGAGCGGCTACCTGCCCGCTCAGTTCATGTCCACGGGCACGAATCGGAGGGAGGACGACTACGGGGGTTCTCTGGAGAACCGGATCCGCTTTCCCGTCGAGCTGCTCGAGGCCCTGGCCGACGTCGACGGCGCCGATCGGGTCGGGTTCCGCATCTGTCCGGGAAACCCCTTCAACGACCTCTCCGACGACGATCCGGAGGAGACCTTCGACGCCTTTCTCGAGGCTTTGCGCCCGCTCGGCCTCGCCTACTGCCACGTGATCCGGCTGAAGGAAGGCCCGGTCGACAATCTCCGCCTGGCCTGCGAGCGCTTCGGCCGACCGCTGGTCGTGAACGATGGATTCCACTTCGAGGAGGCGACGCAGGCGATCGAGAGCGGCGTCGCCGACGCCGTCGCCTTCGGCCGGGCCTTCATCGCGAATCCGGACCTCGTCGAGCGCTTCCGCCGCAGCGCCTCGCTCGCCCGCTTCGATCCGAAGACGATGTACACACCGGGACCCACCGGCTATACGGACTATCCGCCTCTTTCCGGACACTGACCGCTCGGGCTTCCACCCACGACCGCTCAGGTCATCAGCTCGCCGCCATTGCAATCGAGATTCGCACCCGTGACGACCCTCGAGAGATCCGAGGCGAAGAAGAGCGCCGCGTTCGCGCAATCCGAGTCGTCAGGGATCCGGCCGAGCGGGATGTCCGTCGTGATCCCCTTCAGGACCTCCTCCTCGGACACGCCCATCTGCCGGGCCGCGCCCTTCACGTAGCCCTCGACCGGCGGTCCCCACATCCAGCCCATGGAGACCGAGTTCACCCGGATGCCATGGGGCCCTAGCTCCTTCGCGAGCATGCGGGTGGCCGCCAGCAGGGCTCCCTTCGACGTGCCGTAGCCGCCTTGCATGGGCATGGGCTTGCGCTGCACCATCGTGTTGATGTTCACGATCGAGCCCCCGCCCTGGGCCTTCATGTGCGGGATCACCTTCTGGCTGAGGGTGAGTCCGCCGAAGAGGTTGATCTCCATCGTCTGGCGCCAGTCCGCCAGATCCGATTCCTCGAAGAGTGCGAACTTCCCGCCCGTGTAGGCGCTGTTGATCAGCGCATCGACGCGACCGAAACGCTCGATCGTGGCGTCCGCGAGCCGTGCGCATTGCGCCTCGTCGGTGATGTCGGTCGGCACGACGAGGGTCTCGGCGCCCGACTCCCGAATCCCGGCGTCCACCTCCTTCAGAAACGACTCGGTGCGCGCGGCGAGAACGACCTTCGCGCCCTCCCGGGCTGCGTTGATGGCGAGCTCCTGGCCCAGACCGGGACCGATGCCCGAGACGACGACGACCTTGTTTTCGAGAATCACGAATGGCTTCCTTTCCTGCTTGGCTTGACTTGGTTTGACTCGACCGGGTGCTCTCAGAGACCGGTGGGCCGGGTGCCGATGATCCCGTCCTGCTCGAGCGCGGCGATCGCATCGACGGAGAGACCGAGCAGCTCGCCCAGGACCTCGCTGTTGTGTTGGCCGAGGGTGGGCGCGGGCGATCGGATCCAGGAGGACACCCGCTGGTAGCGGAAGGGCTGGCCCGGAATCGGCAGTGCGCCGACGATGGGATGCTCGGGGCGCTCGAAGAAGCCGCGCGCCTTCACCTGGGGATTCCGATCCGAGAAGCTGCGGGGATCGGCGACCGGGGCGGCGGGCACGCCCGCTCGCAGCAACCGCTCGACCAACTCGTCGCGCTCGCAATCCGCCACCCGGGCACGCAGCCGCTCGTCCAGCTCATCGTGCGCGGCCCGCCGTGCTTCATGCGTGTCGAAGCGCGGGGCCGCAGCCCACTCGGGATCGCCCATCGCCTGCCGCAACGCCTTCCACTGCGCGTCGCTCGACACCGACAGCGCGAGCCACTGCTCACGACCCGGCAGGCTTCCGGCGCAGGCATAGAGACCCTGGGGCGCCGCGAGTGGGGAGCGATTGCCCTCGCGCTCCATCCGGCGGCCGTAGGCGCTGAACTCGAGGATCTGCTCCGCCGCCACGTTCAGCGCGGCCTCCACCATCGTGCATTCGACGAGATGACCGACGCCGCTCGCGTCGCGCTCGGCCAGCGCCACGAGCAGCGCATGGGCGGCATGCATGCCGGCCAGCGGATCGCAGGGACCGCGCTGGATCCGCGGCTGGTCGTCCGGATGGCCGGTCAGCCAGGCCAGACCCGAGAGCTGCTCCATCGTCTGGGCGAAGCCCGTATTGTCGCGCCAGGGCCCGCTCAGTCCGAAGGCGGGCATGCGCACGAAGATCGCCTGCGGATTGAGCGCGTGGATGCGCTCCCAGGTCAACCCGAAGCCCTCCAGCACGCGCGGTGTGAAGTTCTCGACCACCGCGTCGCAGCGCGCCACCAGCCCCTCGATGAGCTCCCGCCCGCGCTCGCTCGCGAGGTCGAGGGTGATCGCCTTCTTGTTGCCATTCGCCGCCAGGAAGAAGGGGCTCGCCTCCCACCAATCAGGATAGTGGGCGGCCAGCATACCCCCGACCATCCGCATGCCGTCGGGACGCGTGGTCGACTCGACGTGGATCACCTCGGCCCCGAGGCAGGCGAGCATGTGCGTCGCGGACGGCCCGGCCCACCAGGCCGTCATGTCGAGGATGCGCAGTCCCTCGAGCGGCAGCCTGTCCGCAGCGGGCGACTGCTCCGATGCTGCGTCCTGCGAGTCCGATCGGGCGTCGGAAGCACGATCTCGGGTCGACTCGAAGCGGGTCTCGTCCGTCGACCCGCCCGATTGGCCCAGAGCGGGCGCCGGCCTGGGCGGCGGCGGATCCTCGTCGTCGATCCGGAAGGGACGCCTCGGCTGCACGAAGCGGCCGGTCGCGTCGGGCACGAAGACATTTCGCGCGACGAGCTGCTCGTGCTGCGTGACGGTCTCGCCGTTGCAGATCGGTGCGACCGGGATCCGCAGCAACGACGCCATCTCGATCAGCTCCGCCGTCGTGCGCTCCCGGGTATTCGCATGGATGATCGCGTTCCACTCGTCGAATCGCATCAGGCGCCCGGCAAACTGCGCCAGCTGCTCGTCCTGCTGCAGATCCGCGCGATCGATGAGCACCAGGAAGTCCGAGAACTGCTGCCGGGTATTCGTGCAGAAACCGACGTAGCCGTCCCGCGTCGGCTCGATCGACGGGGTCTCGACGGTCTGCGCCGGATAGGGCGGCAGCTCCGCGTCCTCGGCGCCACCCGTCATCAACCGGAAGAGCAGGTCCGCATAGTTGGTCGAGGCGATGTGCATCACCTCGAGCAGCGAGAAGTCGACGTGCTCGCCGCGTCCCGTCTGCCCTGCGGCGCGCACGGCCGCCAGCGCGGCCACCGCTGCGAAGGTGCCGCCGACCCACTCCGTGATGCGACCGCCCGCCTGGAACGGCTCCCGACCCGGCAGCCCGCGCACGCCGATCGATCCCGACTCGGCCTGCAGCGTGAACTCGCTCGCGGGTCGATCCGCCCAGGGTCCCTTCCGGCCCCAGGGCGTGATCGAGAGCAGCGTCCGCTCGGGTCGCTCGGCGCGCAGGGCCGAAACGTCGAGCTGCTCCCCCGCATCCGTCGCCAATCCGAAGGCCTCGACGACCAGGTCGGCCTGCTCGAGCAGCGCACGGATCCGCGCGTCGCTCGCGCGACCGACGACCGACTGCTTGCCCGCATGCAGGAAGCGGAAGAGCGCCGAGTCCTCGTCGCCGAGCTCCGCGCCCGTCGCCGACATCCGCCGCAAGGGATCGCCGCCGGGCGGCTCGACTGAGATCACCTCGGCGCCCGCGTCCGCCAGCAGCTTCGTCGCGTAGGGACCGGCGATCTGGGTCGAGAAGTCGAGCACGCGGATGCCACGAAGACCTTGGCGCAAATGGACTCCTTTCGGACGCACCGATCGCCGACACGCCCGCCGAGGATCGTCGAGTCTACCCCAGCCCGATCGCCCTCAGCATGCCCCCGACGCGTTCGCAACCACGCGGCCAGCCAAGCGATCCGCGGCACTGCGCCGCGGCGCACGAACCGCGACGCAGCGCGGCAACCCCGGCGTATCGACCTCTCCGGAGGCGTTTGCGGTCGGTGCGGGGTTCGTCTAACTCTCTCTCGCATTCGAGGCCGTTCGACCGACGAAGGTCAGGAAAGGAGCCGAGGCGCATGGGATGCTGCGAGGGCAGAGTCGCCTTCATCACGGGCGCGAGTCGCGGCATCGGCCGCGCGATCGCGCAGCGACTCGCGTCCGAGGGCGCCTCCGTCGTACTGAACGCATCGCGTCTCGGTGCCCACGGCAGGCTGCCGGGAACCCTGGAGGAGGCGGTCGCGGAGATCCAGGCAGCAGGCGGAAAGGCGCAGGCGCTCGCCTGTGACCTCTCCGACGCGAGCGCGCGCAGCGACCTGCTCGCGCGAGCGAGCGAACCCTTCGGCCCGGTCGACATCCTCGTGAACAACGCCGCGGCCGCCGTCATGAAGCGCCCGAGCCAGACGAGCCACGAGGAGCGCAGCTGGATGTACGAGCTGAACCTGAACGCGCCGATCGACCTGGCGCAGCAGGCGATCCCCGACATGAAGCGCCGCGGCGGCGGCTGGATCCTGAACATCAGCAGCGAGAGCGCGCGCCAGCCCGCCGTCCCCTACCGCGACTCGAAGCAGGCCGCCTGGATCATCACCGCCTACGGAGCGACCAAAGCCGCCCTCGAGCGCTACACGATGGGGCTCGCCCACGAGGTCGCCGAGCACGACGTCTTCGTCAACGCGATGGCGCCGGTCGCGATCGTGCTGACTCCGGGCGCCGAGTACGTCCGGGAGATCGCCCGCAAGAACCCCGACATGGCGGAGCCCGTCGAGATGATGGCCGAGGCGGCGCTCGAGCTCTGCAGCGGGCGACACGTCGGTCGCGTCGTCCTGAGCCGCGAGTTGCTCCACGCCGTCGGCCGCAAGGTGATGAGCCTCGACGGACGGACGGTGTTGGGCGACGCCTTCCTGCCCGCCTTCCTGCCTACCGATGTCGCAGCCGACCCGGCGACCGGCGACTGACCGCCGTCCGCTCGATCCGGGATCATCCGCCCGATCCGGAGTCCCGAGCAGCCCCGCGCAGGGCCAAGCGCGTGGCGATGGGGCCGACCAGCTCGAAGATCGCCGTGGCGGCGACCACGATCGGCAGGATCACATCCCCCATCTCCGGAAACCGCTGCGCCGCGACCAGCGCCATGCCGAGCGCCACGCCCGCCTGCGGCAGCAGGGCGGCCCCCAGCCAGCGTCGGATCTCGGAATCCGCGGGCGGCAGGCTACCCCCGAGCCAACCGCCACCCAGCCGTCCGACGATCCGCAGGCCGAGAAAGGCGAGCAACCAGCCTCCTGTCTGGAGCAGGGCTCCCGGATCCAGGGAGGCCCCGGCCAGCACGAAGAACAGGATCAGGAAGGGCCACTCGATCCCCTCGATCGCATGGAAGGGCCGCGTATGGTGGCGAGCGAGATTCACCACCACCGCGCCCATCACCATGGCCGCCAGCAGGAAGGACACCTCGAGCCAGAGCGCCGCGCCCCCACAGAGAAAGACCATGCCGAGCGCCTCGTAGAGAGTCGGCTCCCCCGGCTCGAGGCGCCCCGAGAGAAAGGCCATCGGAACGCCGAGCCCGACGCCGAGCAGCAACGCCCCGCCGAGATCCCAGGCCCCGTGGACCAGTGCATCCCGTGCCGCACCGCCGGCGAGCAGCTCGGAGGCAGCCAGCGCCAGGCTGAAGACGAGGATCCCCCAGGCATCGTCGATCGCC
>CAYWGW010000252.1:0-6044 GCA_964457385.1 uncultured Spirochaetaceae bacterium | reverse complement strand
GTCGAGGGGACCAGCACCGGGACTTCCACGTCTCCTGCAGTGCGCGCGGACAAGGCAGGCGGCCAGGCGAAGCCCGACCGCGGTGCAGCCATGCGCGCGGAGATCCAGGAAATGATCGATCGGCTCCCCGAGCTCGACCACTACGGCGCGCTCGGTCTCGAGCCCGGCGCCTCCACCGCGCAGATCAAGAAGGCCTACTTCAAGGCAGCCAAGCAGTACCATCCCGATGCCCTGGCGCGCGCGGGCGCCTCCGAGTTTCGCGAGGATGCTGCCCGCATTTTTGCACGCATCTCGGAGGCCTTCGAAATCCTCTCGGATCCGGAGCGCAGGCGCGCCTACGACGCTGGTGGCCGCAACGAGCCCGAGATCGACACGGGGCGCCTCGCGCAGGCCGAGAAGTCCTACCGCAAAGGCGAGATCCTACTGCGCATGGGCAACTTCCAGGCGGCGCTCGAATACCTCGAGTCCGCCGTCGAGCTCTGGCCCGAGGAGGCCGCCTATCACTCCGGCTTCGGCTGGGCGCTCTACAAGCAGCCGCGCGCCGAGCCGGAGCGCGCTCGGGGCCACCTCGAGACGGCGCATCGACTCGCCCCCGACGATCCGGTGGCCCTGTTCCGGCTGGGCGTGGTGCTGAGGGCGTCGGGCGAGGGCGAGGCGGGCGATCGCTACATCGAGCGCGCCCGTAGCCTCGAGTCGACAGTGAGCCGCTGAGACGCCTTCGCGCTCGCGCCCGGCGCACCAACCGGAGAGGACTCTCTCAGCCACGCGCGCGTGAGCCGATCCGGCCAGGCCACGATGGGCTTCCCTTCACGCAGCTGCCGGGACCAGCCCGGGAAGACGATCCGCAGGCGGCGACGGTCGTCGACCCACCACTCGAGATGCGCCGCGCGGTCCCCGACACTCGCCCAGGGACCGGAGACGGCGACCCCTTCGCCCTTCCTCTGCAAGATCCGCTGGCTGATCCGGTCGAGCCAGGCGCGTGATGCCGGCGTGAGCGCCGGGATCGCGAGTCGCCGCCCGGGCGGGAGCGCATACAGGTCGGCGAGGGGGCCCAGCTCGATGGAATCGTTCGCAAGTGCACGCCTTCCAGCCCTACGGAGTGCGTCCCGCTCGAGCACGAGCACCGAATCACCCACCGCGGCATGACCCTGGAAGCCCAGGGCGTGAGCGAGCTCGTGCAAGAGGGCGCCGACCCACTCCTCCTCCGTCAGGACCTGAGCGCGCCCGACCGCGTCGACCCCCTTCGCGCGAATCCGGATCTCTGCATCGACGACCTCACCCGGGACCGGTCCCGTGCCCTCCGGACCCGCATCGACATCGCAACGCACCCGTGTATCCGCAGAGCCGAGCGGTCCGTCCGGAACGGTCTCGTCCACCGCGACGATCCCGATGCCCGAGCCCGGAGGCCGCGCCGATCCGGCCCATCCGGCTCCCTCTGTCCGGGCGAGCTCGACCACCCCGAGCCCTCGCTCGACGGCTCGAAGAGCCACGGCGAGCCAGGGCTCGTGGGCCGGATCCGTCGCGACGTGGACCGGGATCTTCGACTGCGATGGCCAACGGCAGACGACAGCCTCCAGGTGCCCGTCCACCCAGGCCGGAAACGGCGTCATGTCGCCGAGGCGGGATCCACGGCGCTGCAACGACCGCAAGGTCGCGGGACCGAGCTGCTCGACATCCCATCCACCCCGCGCAGGTACGCAGGCCACCAGGAGCAGCGCGACCCACAGCCATCGCCGGGCGCTGCTCCCCGTTCCGGATCCCGCGTGGCCGACCCGTGGGCGCCACGTTCCCTCGCGTCCAAATCGGGCGGACTCGAAGCTCACGGGCGCTCCGGAAGACCCACGACGCGCACCGCGGCGGGTCGCGGTGCGTCGAATCCGAAGACCTGCGAATAGAAATAGAGCTCGCCGTCGAGGGCCGTGCGGATGTTCTCGGCCCGGCGGAATCCATGTCCCTCACCCTCGAAGGGCACGTAGGCGTGGGGAATGCCGCGTCTCGCCAGCACCGACACCATCGCCTGCGACTGCGCCGGCGGCACCACTCGATCCTCGAGCCCCTGGAAGAAGATCACCGGACAGTCCAGCCGGCTCTCGTGGTGGATCGGAGAGCGCGCCACATAGCGCGACCGTGACTCGGGTAGCGGGCCGACGAGCCAATCCGTGTAGCGGGACTCGAATTTGTGGGTGTCCCGGGCGAGGGCCTCGAGATCACCGATCCCGTAGTGGCTCGCCCCGGCGGCAAAGACGTCATGGAACGTCAATGCACACAGCGTCGTGTACCCGCCGGCGCTGCCGCCACTGATGGCGAGGCGAAGACCGTCGACCTCGTCGGCGCGGGCGAGCTCCCGGGCGACGAGCAGGCAGTCCTCGACGTCGATCAAGCCCCAGCTCGCGCGCAGACGATCGCGATAGGCCCGCCCGAAGCCCGAGGATCCAGCGTAGTTCACGTCCGCCACCGCGAACCCACGGCTCGTCCAGAACTGGACACGCGGATCGAAGGCGAGGCTGGCAGCCGCCGTTGGCCCCCCATGACTCTTCACGAGCAGCGGCGGTCTTTCGTCGGCGAGTCCGACCGCGGCATCCGATCGCGGCGGGTAGACGAACGCGTGGGTCTCTCGGCCCTCCGGCGAGACGAAGACACGCGCCTCGCCCCGGCTGATCGCGCTCTCCGGCACCTCGAGCGTCAGGCTCTCCCGAAGGCAGCGCGGCGCCCCGGCGCCCGGCGACCATACGTAGAGGCCCGTCGCGCGCGTGGGCGTCCCCGCAATGCAGGCGATCCACCCCCCACTCGACTCGACGCCGCCGATCGAGCAGAAGGGCGTGTCGATCGTCGTCATGCGACCCGTCGAGAGCGACACTCGCACCAGCCGGTCGACCCCGGCAACGGTGGCACTCGCCACCACCTCGTCGTCCCCGAAAAAGGCCCAGCTCGACATCCCGAAGACCCACTGCGGACGGCCGAGCTCGGCGGCATCCCGATGCACCGGCCTTACGCCGGAGTCCGTCACGCAGACGAGATTCCACCAGCCCGAGCGATCGCTCATGGCGAACAGCCGCCCGTCCGGCGCGAAGCGGGGCTGGAAGATCGACTCCGACGGACCGCCCGCCAGCCTCCGTCCCGACGAACGCGGCCCGCGCTCGCTCCATTGCAGGCCCTCCAGCCAACAGCCGTTCCAGGGCATGTTCGGATGATCCCAGGCGAGCCAGACGAGCCGATCGCCGGAGGGCGAGAAGGTCGGGGATGCGTAGAAGTCGTGGCCCGCGGCAATCACGAGGCGTGAATCGCTCGCCGGCGCGCCCACCTCCCGACGCCGGTCGGGGAGACGAATCGCCACCAGCCGGTTCTCCGGTTCCTGCCCCTCCCGCGGACGCTCTTCCACTGCCAGCAGCCAACGACCGTCGGGCGAGGGCACCAGATCCGCATAGGCCGATCCCGCCGGCGCCAGTGGCTGGGCGGGACCGCCGAGCGGGCCGCCGTAGAGACGCCGGTCGTTCTCGTCGACGAAGAAGATCCAATCGCCAGCGACGGCGTACTCGCCCCCGCCGTATTCGTGCACGCGGGTCCGGACATGGCTGCCCGACGGACTCACCTCCCACGCCGACCGCACCGCTTCTGGATCGTCGGGCTCCGCGCACATCACCACCTGCCGTCCGGCCTCCGCGGGACGGCCCTCGATCCAGTAGAGGCGACGCTCGCTCAGGCGAGGCGCCGAGAGGCGAAGAGACCCGCGGACCAGATCCTCCGAGCGCCAATGCGATGCCCAGGATCCGAAAGGCTGCGGCTGTCTCACTTGAAAAACCTCCTCATCGACGGGCAGGGCCGAGACTGTCCGCAGCGCTGCAGCGCGCGGCGCTCGCTGGCAGCGGCCCCGTGGAATGTGCATTCTTGGGCGGCCCTTGGCGAGTCGAGCGCGTTCGCCTCACTGCTCTCGCAGCTGGACGGCAGCCGGACGAATGGAGCGATGGACCCCCTCCCCCTCTCGACGCTGGACCCCCTGCCGACCTGGATCCTGCTCGCTCTGGCCGGCCTGGTGGCTGGCGTGATCAACACGCTCGCCGGGGGCGGCTCGCTGTTGACGGTGCCCCTGTTGGTCTTCGTCGGCCTGCCGCCAACGATCGCCAACGGAACCAACCGGGTCGGCGTGCTGGTGCAGAACCTGGCTTCGACACTGCGCTTCCGACGGGCGGGCATGGGTGGGGTGAACGAGGCGATTCCGCTGCTCATCCCGGTGTTGATCGGGTCGGCGATCGGCGCCGCGCTGGCGTCGCGGATGCCCGACGAGATCTTCCGCCGGGTCTTCGGGATCGCGATGATCGCCCTTCTCTATCCCATGCTACGACCGCCGCGATCGCCCTCGGGCCAGGCGCCGACGGCTCCGCGATCCCGTCTGCTGAACACCTCCATCTTCTTCGGGATCGGACTCTACGGGGGCGCGATCCAGGCCGGCGTCGGCCTCTTCCTGGTGGCGGCGCTGGCCCGGAGCGGGCTCGATCTGGTTCGCGCCAGCGCGATCAAGGTCGTCCTGATCGGAAGCCTGACGTTGGTGGCAGTGCCGGTCTTCATCCTGCACGGGCAGGTGCAGTGGCTCGCGGCTTCGGCCCTGGTGGCGGGCTTCGCGGCCGGAGGCGAGCTCGGCGCGCGGGCGGCAATCGGCGGTGGAGAAGGTCTGATTCGGGTCGCCCTCGTGATCGCCGTGCTCGGGATGGCCGGACGGATGCTCGAGCTGTACTGAAATCCCCCCGATATCAATCCCTTTCCTTCCCAAGACGCCACCATCCGACACGCTTTTTGTGGTCTTCTACACGCTGGCAGGATACGCTCGATTGCGTCGGAGAGACCCATTGATCCAGTCTTGTCCGTAGTGGATCCCGGAAAGGCCCGATGCCGACCAAGGTGTTCTCAGCTGGGGATGACGAGAGAGGCACTGAGCTCCTGCGCCACTCTCCCGATCTGCTGGTGGAGATCGGACTCGACGGCCGGCTCCTCTATGTCAACGAGGCGTCGGAGGCGATCCTCGGTCGACGACCCGAGGACCTGATCGGTCTCAGTTTCATGGAGGTCATCGCGCCCGAGGAGCGGGCGGCGGCCCTGGCGTCGTTCCGGAAGATCGTCGACACGGGTCCGCAGTCGACCCTGCTCCGACTGCGTGTGCCGAGGAACGACGATCTCGCGGTCCAGCTCGAGCTCTCCGTTCGCAGCTTTCGCGATGGCGACACGGGTCGGACACGAATCTGTGTCAGCGGTCGGGACATCACCCAACGCCACGCCGAGCAGGCGGTCGACCGGCTCCGCAACGCCCACTACCGCGCGATCGTCGAGTCCGGCTCCCATCCGGCGCTGGTGGCGAACGAACGAGGCGAGATCCTCTTCTCGAACCGGCGATTCCAGAGCCTTTTCGGCCGCGTCGACCATCTCGAGACGGCGGCCGCGCGGCTCACGCCCGCCACGCGGAGGGCGGCCGAGAACGCCTGGGCGCTCTCCAACCAGAGCGACGGCCATGGCTCGATCGATTTCGAGATTGAGATCGAGGAGGAAGGCAATGGAACGCGCTGGCTCTCCGCCATCTGGCAGGCCTTCCGGGCTGCCGAGGACGAGGAGCGGAAGTACTCGATCCTGATCGAGGACATCACGCGCCGGAAATCGACGGAGGAGGCCTTCCGCACCCTGGCCGAGGGACCCGCCTGGTCCGACTCCAGGAGCGCCCGGCGCCTGGTCGCCCTCTTCGCGCGGGCCCTCGATCTCGATCGTCTGGTCTTCGGCCTGCGGGACCCCGACCGGGCCCACCGGCTCCGGATCGTGGCCGCCTGGCAGGATGGTCGCTTCCTGGCCGAGGAGAGCCTGGATCTCGGAGGGCTTCCGGATGCCGATGTCCTTCGCGGTGAGAGCTGCATCCACCCGGCCGGACTGCAGCAGCTGATGCCCGGGGCCGCGCAGCGGCTCGGCGAGCGCTTCGACGCCTACGCCGGCCTGCCCCTGCGGCTGAGTGACGGCGAGGTGATGGGATTGATCGGGGGCTACGCGCGGCGTCCCATCCGAGACCCGAT
>CAYWGW010000251.1:0-6085 GCA_964457385.1 uncultured Spirochaetaceae bacterium | reverse complement strand
GCATCGTCCCGGAGCTCGATCCGGCGACCCGCACCCAGACCGCGATCCTCGAGATCCCGCGTGAGGCCGATCCCGCCGGTCGCCTCGCCGACGGCTCCCTCGCCTGGGTGCGCCTGGGTCGAGAGATCGAGACGCGCGGCGCCTGGGTGCCGCTGGGCGCGCTGGCGGAGGGGCGGCGCGGGACCTGGACGGCCTTCGCCGTCGTGCCCGACAACGGCGTCGGCGACGACGGTGGCGACAGCGACGCCGCCGAAGCTGAAGGTGGTGGCCGCGGCGTTCATCGCGATGCCGACGCGGACGGCGCGGCGCGCATCGAGCGCCGGCAGGTGGAGATCATCCAGGCCGAGGCCGAGCGCGCCTTCGTCCGAGGGACCTTGCGGGACGGCGACCGGATCGTGCGCGACGGACTGCATCGGCTGGTGCCGGGGATGCGCGTCGAGGTGGTCGAGGGAATCGAGAGGGAGGAGGCGACCGCAGTCGGGTCCGCTCCGGCCGCGGGGACCGCAGCCCCCACGTCGATGACTGCCCCCGCGCCCACTCTGCTCCCGCGTCGATCCTGAGGGCCTGCCCATGCTCTCCGATCTCTTCTATCGCAAGAAGCGACTGCTGCTGTTGGCGGTGGGCCTGATCCTGGTGGCGGGCTTCGCCAGCCTCGAGACGCTGCCACGCCAGGAGGATCCGGCGCTCTCGCGCCGCTTCGCCGACATCCTCACGCTCTACCCGGGCGCCACGGCGGATCGCGTCGAGGCGCTGATCAGCGAGAAGATCGAGACCCATCTGCAGGAGGTCCACGAGATCGCGCTGATCGAGTCGATCTCGCGGACGGGCCAATCCGTCGTGCGGATCGAGCTCGAGGAGCAGTACACGGAGGAAGACGTCGACGAGATCTGGTCCCGGGTCCGGGACAAGCTCGACGACGTGCAGCCCGAGCTGCCCGAGGGCGCCAGCGAGCCGGTCTTCGAGGACCGCACCTCGACGGCCATCACGCTGTTGGTCGGCCTGACCTGGGAGCTTCCGGGCGAGCCCGAGCTGGGGCTGCTCACGCGCCTGGCCGAGGAGCTCGAGAACCGGCTGCGGGTGCTGCCGGGGACGAAGGAGACGGAGCTCTACGGGGAGGCGGCGGAGGAGCTGCGGGTCAGTGTCGATCCGCTGCAGCTGGCGGAGATCGGGCTCGATCCGGCGCGCTTCGCCCGGGCGATCGCGAGTGCCGACACCCGCCGGCCCGCCGGCCAGCTGCTGCGTGCGGAGAGCGCCATGCCGCTCGAGATCGCGGGCAAGCTCTCGAGCGTCGAACGCGTGCGGCAGGTGCCGCTGCGAAGCGGTGACGACGGTCGCGTCCTGCGCGTGGGCGACGTGGCCCGGGTCGAGAAGACCCGCAGCGATCCGCCAGCGACGATCGCCCTGCTCGGCGGGCGCCGCGGGGTGGCGGTCTCGGCGACGATGCTCGCGCGCAGCGGCCGCGTCGACCAATGGGCCGCCATGGCCCGCGGTGTGATCGAGGACTACCGCCAGGAGATCCCGCCCGGCATCGACTACGAGATCCTCTTCGACCAGAGCGTCTACACCGGAGCGCGTCTCGGGAGCCTCGTCGGCAATCTCGCGCTCGGCGCCGGCATCGTGATCGGGGTGCTGCTGTTCATGATGGGACTGCGCTCGGCGCTGGTGGTGGCCTCGATCCTACCGCTCACGCTGCTGCTGGTGCTGGTCGAGCTGAAGCTCTTCGGCGTGCCGCTGCATCAGATGTCGGTGACGGGGCTGATCATCGCGCTCGGGCTGTTGATCGACAACGCGATCGTCGTGGTCGACGAATACGAGCTGCGGCTGCGGCGGGGCGCGCAGACGGTCGACGCGATTCGCGAGGTGGTGCGGGATCTCTTCGTGCCGCTCGGTGCCTCGTCGCTCACGACCGTACTCGCCTTCATGCCGATCGCGTTGATGCCCGGGCCCGGTGGCGAGTTCACGGGCACGATCGCGATCGGCGTGAGCTTGTCGGTGCTCTCGAGCTTCGCGCTCTCGATGACGCTGATCCTGGCCTTCGCGGGTCATCTGATCCCGGCGGCAGTCGAGAACGATCCGAGGCAGGGTCGCTTCGCTCATGGCTACGTGCATCCGGGGCTGCGGGAGTGCTTCCGCCAGAGCCTGCTGCTGGTGCTTCGGCGTCCGGCCCTCGGAATCGCCTTCGGACTCTTCCTGCCCCTCTGCGGCTTCGCCGTCGCGGGCACCCTCTCGCAGCAGTTCTTTCCCGCCAACGACCGGGATCAGTTCCAGATCCAGCTCGACCTGCCGGCGCACTATCCGATCGAGGCGAGTCTCGGGGTGGTCGAGCGCGTGCGCGAGATCGTCGAGGCGCGGGAGGCCGTACTGGAGAGTCATTGGTTCGTGGGCGAGCAGCCAGCGCGCGTCTACTACAACATGCTAGGCAACTACGACATTCCGAACTTCGCCGGCGGCTTCGTGCGCACGCGATCGGCGGAGGCGACCGAGGAGATGCTCGCCGATCTCCAGCAGGAGCTCCGACGCGCCGTCCCGGAAGCGATGGCGATCGCGCTGCCCTTCGAGCAGGGGCCGCCCTTCGATGCCCCGATCGAGATCCGCGTGGTCGGCCCGGATCTCGACGTGCTGCGCCGGCTCGGGGACGAGCTGCGTCGCATCCTCGTCGAGAGTGAGGCCGTGACCTACACGCGGTCGAAGCTGCTCGGAGGGCGGCCGAAGCTGATGGTGGCGGCCCGCGAGGACGAGGTCCAGCTGGCGGGGCTGCGTCTGGGGGACGTGGCGGATCAGCTGAGCGCCGCGCTCGACGGGGCGATCGCCGGGCGCATCATCGAGGCGACCGAGGACATCCCGATCCGGGTTCGCTGGACCGGTCTCGAGCGCGGCTCGATCGAACGGATCCTGTCGAGCCGCATCCTTCCTGCCTCCGCCTCGTCCCCGGACGCGGGCGCCAGAGGCTCCGACGTCGCTCGGGGAGATCTCGAGGGCATCCCCCTGCGTGCGATCGGCGGGATCGAGCTGACGCCGGAGCTCGCGGCGATCACGCGACGCAACGGTGAGCGCATCAACACCGTGCAGGCCTTCCTCGTGCCCTATCACCTGATCCAGGATTCACTCGACGACTTCAACGCACGGCTGGCGGCCTCGGGCTTCGAGCCGCCGCCCGGGTACCGGCTGGAGGCGGGCGGCGACTTCGAGGAGCGACAGGATGCGGTGTCGAATCTGGCGGCCTTCGCGTTGCCCCTGTTCCTGCTGATGGGCGGGGCGATCGTACTGACCTTCGACTCCTTCCGGCTGGCCGGGATCATCTTCGGGGTGGCTGGGCTGTCGGTTGGTCTGGCGCTCTTCAGCGTCTGGCTCTTCGGTCATCCGATGGGCTTCATCGTGATCGTTGGAACGATGGGGCTGGTGGGGCTGGCGATCAACGACGCGATCGTGATGCTGAACGCGCTGCGACTGGACGCGCGCTCGGCGGCGGGGGAGCCGGAGCCGACGTCCGCCGTCGTGCTCGACGCGACCCGGCACATCGTCTCGACGACGCTCACGACGGTGGGGGGATTCCTGCCGCTGATCCTCTTCGGGGGTCGCTTCTGGCCGCCGATGGCGACGGCGATCGCGGGCGGCGTGATCGGAGCGATGGTGCTGGCGCTCTACTTCGTGCCGGCGCTCTTCGTGCTCACGCGGCGTCGGCGCGAGGTCGTCGCGGGGGGCGTGGGAGGCGCGGGCAACGCGGATCTCAGGGTCGGTGGGATCGGTGGGATCGGTGGGATCGGCGCGGCCGCCGAGGTCAGCGTGGTCAGCGGTAGTATTTGCGCTCGCCGCCCGTACTCCGCTTCCGGGATCGGCGATGCTTTGCCTTGAGGCGTGCCCGATGGCGGCTGCTGCGGCTTCGCTTGACGTGGGAGAGGTTCTTCTTCATTGGGGATCGCCTCGAGCAGCGGGGGCTGTTGGGGATGATGTGAATAGGCCGAAGGGCTCTGTGAGGCGCGCGACAATAGAGAAGGACCCCCCGGCTGTCCATCGCCCCTCAGGAAAATAGTCTGGGGAAGGCGCTGGTGGGCGGCCATCGCGCGCCGGCTGCCCGCCCCGATTCCCGATTTCCGATCCGTCGGGACCGATCGCGAGCGGTCGGGCTAAGCTTCTCCCGTTCAGGATCCCAGCCCCGGAGAGCCCCGATGACGAGCGCCCTCGAACGCATGATGGACTTCGACCTGACCGAGGAGCAGCGGCTCGTCCGCCGGACGGTGCGCGAGTTCGCCGAGGCCGAGATCCTGCCCCACGTCGAGCGTTACGAGCGCGAGGAGCGCTATCCGCTCGAGCTGATCGCGAAGCTGCCGGCGCTCGGGCTGCTCGGGCCGATGATTCCCGAGGAGTACGGGGGCTCCTTCTCGGACGTCGTCTCCTACGGCGTGATCTGCGAGGAGCTGGCCCGGGTGGACTGGGTCGTGGCGTCGGTCGTGTCGGTGGCCAACTCGTTGGTGGCCGGATCGCTGCTTCGTTTCGGGAGCGAAGCCCAGAGACAGCGATTCCTGCCGGGGATCGCCCGCGGCGAGATCCTCTGCTCCGCCTGCCTGACGGAGCCCCGCGGCGGCACGGACCTCGGCAACATGGAGACCACCGCCAAGAAGGTCGACGGCGGCTACCTGCTGAACGGCACGAAGGTCTTCATCTCCCACGCGGACCACGCGGGTCTGTTCTTCATCGTCGCCAGCATCGATCGCAGTCTGAAGCACAAAGGCGTGACGGCCTTCGTCGTCGATCCGCGGGAGCTGAAGGGCATGACGATCGGGGCCTTTCCGATGCGGACGCTGAAGCGCGACAACCTGGCGGAGGTGCATTTCCAGGACACCTTCGTGCCGGAGGAGGCCGTGCTCGGCGAGGAGGGCCGGGGCTTTCCGGTGCTCGGATCCGCCCTCGACATGGGGCGGTTCTCGGTGGCGGCGCGTCAGGTCGGCCAGGCGCAGCGCGCCATCGACCTCGCCGCGCCCTACGCGATGGAGCGCGAGGCCTTCGGTCAGCGGATCGGCGAGTTCCAGCTGATCCAGAGCAAGATCGCCGACATGGTGGCCCGGGCGGAGCAGGCGCGGCTGCTCGTCTACCGACTCGGGCGCATGAAGGACGCGGGGGTGGAGCGCTGCTCGATGGAGAGCTCGCTCGCGAAGCTGAAGGCCAGCCAGGCCGCGGTCCAGAACGCCCTCGACGGGATGCAGGTCTTCGGCGGCTACAGCTGCACGGCCGAGTACGAGATCGGGCGGCTGCTGATGGAGGCCAAGGCGATGGAGTTCGGCGAGGGCACCTCCGAGCTGCATCAGAAGCTGATTGCCGAGTTCGCTCTCGGCATCCGGACGCAATAGCGAATACGAAGGGCGAATAGCGAAGGCAGCGCCCGCACGCTTTCATACGACCTGCTTCGAAGTTCCGATCCGAACGATCCGTGCGCTCCGCCGTCCCGGATCGCGCCAGCCAGGAGTCGAACCAGCCGATGACGAGCGCGAGTCCCGCCGACCGACAGGCCCTCTTGAACCTGATCCTCGAGGTCTCCTTCGAGCGGCGGGAGGTCACACTGGCCAGTGGCAGAAAGAGCCATTTCTATCTGGATCTACGTCAGACGTTGATGCGGCCGAAGGGAGTGGCCCTGGCGGGTCGGCTGGTGCTCGATCGGCTGCGTTACGGCTCCGGGGTCGATGCGGTGGGGGGGATGGCGGTGGGCGCGGTACCACTGGTCTCGGCGGTGCTGGGCGCGGCCGCCGGGGATCCCGCGATGGATCGGCTGCTCGGCTTCTTCGTCCGGAAGGAGCAGAAGGCCCATGGACTGGGGCGACAGATCGAAGGGGGCTTCGTCGCCGGCCAGACGGTGGCGCTACTCGAGGATACGACCACGACTGGAGGCTCGACGCTCGAGGCCCTCGAGATCGTCGAGGCCGCGGGCGGCAAGGTCGCTCGCGTCCTGTGTCTGGTCGATCGCGGCGAAGGCGCCGCCGAGGCCTTCGAGCAGCGCGGTGTGGTGCTCGAGTCGATCTTCCGCCGCGAGGATCTGCCGGTCTAGCCCCGCTCGTCGTGGCGCACCTCGCTGCTGGTCGCTGGTCGCCGGTCG
>CAYWGW010000250.1:0-6098 GCA_964457385.1 uncultured Spirochaetaceae bacterium | reverse complement strand
CCGATTCCGCGACGAGCGACGCGAGTCCCCTGCCGGCCTCCGCCTCCGGGCAGGCACCGAGCTGGCATGGCTTCGATCCCTCGATCCGCGGTACGCCAACCTACGACGATCCCTTTCCGGCGGTGCACCGCCTGCGTGCAGTCGCTCCGGTCCACGAGACGCCGATCGGGACCTGGCGCCTGTCGCGCCATGCCGACTGCCTGCGGCTGCTGCGCGAGCTGCGCTGTGGGGTGCGGCGACGCGACGGCACGCTGCCGAGACGATCGGAGGCCCAGGGACCCGGGGAGTTCATGCTGCAGCAGGATCCGCCCAACCATACGCGGCTGCGCAAGCTGGTCTCGAAGGCGTTCACGCCCCGCGCCGTCGAGAGCTGGCGGCCGCGGGTGCGGGCGATCGTCGCCGAGCAGCTCGAGCCGGCGCTCGAGGCGGGTGAGATGGACGTGATCGCAGACCTGGCGCTGCCGGTCCCGGCGACGCTGATCTGCGAGCTGCTCGGCGTGCCGGTGGCCGATCGCGATCGCTTCACGGTCTGGACCGCCAACGCCACCCACGGCCTGGCCGGCAACCAGGCAGAGCCCGAGGTCCAGCAGCGCGCCATCGAAGCCGCCATGGGTCTCGGCAACTACTTCCACGAGCTGATCGAGGATCGGCGAAAGTGCCTCACCGACGACCTGCTGTCGGTGCTGATCCGGGCCGAGGAGGAAGGCGATCGACTGACGCCGACGGAGCTGATCGTGCAGTCGATCGGTCTGCTGATCGCGGGCTTCGAGACGACCATCGGGCTGATCGGCAACGGCGCCGCCGCCTTCGCGCGCCATCCCGCCGAATGCGAGAAGCTCCGGGCGAGCCCCGAGCTGGTGCCGAACGCGGTCGAGGAATGCCTGCGCTTCGACGGACCGATCGGGATGACCGTGCGCGTGCTGCACGAGGACGCCGAGATCGGGGGTCATCGGATTCCGGCCGATCGCGAGGTCTTCGCCATTCTCTGGGGCGCCAACCGCGATCCCGAGGTCTTCGCCGAGCCCGACCGCTTCGACATCGCACGCCCGAACGCCCGCGACCATCTCGCCTTCGGCGGCGGCACCCATCTCTGCCTCGGCGCGCATCTCGCTCGCATGGAGGCCCAGGAGGCCCTCGGCGCGCTGGTCCGCCGCAGCCCGCAGCTCGAGCTGAGCCAGGATCGGATCGAGTGGGGGGCGTCGCTCTTCCGTGTCCCCGCCCGACTGCCGATGCGACTCGGCCGTCCGGTCTGAACCCGCCGCTCGAGCGGAAACCACCGCTCGCTCGGGCTGAACGGCCGCCCGGGCTGCCCCCCCGCCGCTCGGGCCGAGTCCACCGCGCGGGCGGTCGGGGCCCGCCGGGCCGAGCCGGGCCGGGTGCCGCCCGCGCTCAGCGCGCCGGATCGACGAGCACGCCGGGGTTCAGGATGCCCGCCGGATCGAGACGGCCCTTCACGGCGCGAAGCGCCTCCGCGAAGGGGTCGCTCCGCTGGCGGTCGTACCACGGGCGATGGTCGCGTCCCACCGCGTGGTGATGGGTGATGGTGCCACCGTTCTCGATCACGGCCTCCGAGGCGACCCGCTTGATCTCGTCCCAATGCTCGAGCTCGGCGCCGGGGCGGCTCGGGGCGATGATCGTGTAGTAGGGCGCCGGGCCGTCGGGATAGACGTGGGTGAAGCGGCAGCTGAGGCTGCCCTGACCGCAGACCCGATCGATCGCCTCGCGCACGCTCGCCGTCACCTTCGCGTGAAAATCGGGGAAGCGATCCCAGGTGATCGCCGTCTCGAAGGTCTCGGAGACGAAGCTCGCGGCGACCAACGCATCGCGGGCGTAGGGCGCGCCGACGAAGCTGCTGCGCCAGGCGCCCGCCGCCCCCTCGCGCGAGGCGTCGGCGTCGGTTCGGGTACGCACGGCGTCGTCGGGCACGTGGCCCCCGTGGTCCCGGCAGATCTCGACGGCGCGCGCCATCCAGGCGTCGAGGGCGTGGTCGGCGGACTCGAAGGCCAGCACCAGCAGCGCCGAGCGGCCGTCCCCGCCCGCCGAGGAGGCCGCCTCGACGGGATCGAGCAGCCGGCAGTTGGAGGGCTCGAGCCCGCTCTGGGACAGCGCCCGCGTGGCCTCGACCGCCGGCTCGAAGCCGGCGGCAAAGACGACGCTCGCCTGGGCGCGATGGGTCGGGCGATCCTGCAGCCGCATCCAGGCCTCGGTGATCACGCCGAAGGCCCCCTCGGAGCCGAGGAAGAGCCGATCGTGGCTCGGGCCCGCCCCCGAGCCGGGCAGGCGCCGCGACTCGCTGACTCCGTACGGTGTCACGACGCGCAGCGACTCGCAGAAATCGTCGATATGCGTGTAGCGCGTCGCGAAATGGCCCCCGGCCCGGGTCGCCAGCCAGCCGCCCAGGGTCGAGAACTCGAAGGACTGGGGAAAGTGGCGCAGCGTGAGGCCGTGGGGCCGCAGGGCGTCTTCGAGCGCCGGCCCGTAGATCCCGGCCTGGATGCGCGCGGCGCGCGACGTGCGATCGATCTCGAGCACGCGGTCCAGGCGCGTCAGGTCCAGCGAGACGACGCCCGCCCAGTCGCCGGCCAACGCGCTGTCGACGCCCCCGACGACACTCGAGCCCCCACCGAAGGGAATCAGCGCGACGCGCTTCGAGCCGGCCCAGTCGAGCACCTCCGTCACGTCCTGCTCGCTCTCGGGAAAGACGACCCAATCGGGCGCCCCGGCGAAGTCGCGTCGGAAGGCGCGCACCAGATCGCGGTAGGAGCGGCCGAAGCGATGCCGCGCCCGCTCGTAGGGGGCGTCGCTGAAGATCCGCGCGAGGGCGGCCGGAGGCTCGATCCGCGGCCGGGGCAGATCGAGCTCCTCGAGTCGCGGCGGCGACGCGATCGGGACGTCCTCGAGACCGAAGCGACGGGCGAGCGCGCCGGCGATCTTCTTCGTGGCCTCGGCGTCCGGCCCCTCGCCCTCGAAGCCCCAGCCCCAGAACTTCAGCCGCCTCGTGACCTCTTCCACACCCATCGGCTCGTCACTCCCCGGCCCGTCCGCTCGTCGTTGTTCGGTGCATCCGGCGCCGGTCCGCTCTCAGTCGGCTCGTTCGAGTTCGGCCCACTCAGCCCGTCGCGAGACGAGGCGCCCGGTCGAGCACCTCGAGGGCGTCGTGGCGGACGTGGTCGCGGGCCATCTCCTCGCGCAGGAAGTCCTCGTCGAACTCGCCCGCCTCGAGGCATTCCCGCAGCAGCCCGAAGAAGAAGGCCTCCTGGCCCGGATCGGGATGAGCCTTGTAGCGGCCGAGCAGGCCGTAGTCGCCCAGCAGCTTCCGGCGCGCCCGCCGCAGCACGCCGATCAGCGGAAAGGCCCGCGTGCGGTCGCCGGGCACGAAATCGACCGGGAGGCCCGTCTTCCAGGGCTGGGTCCAGCGCTTCGTGTTATGCAGGAGACGGGTCTTCGCGTCGAGATGGTCCATGTCGTTCCACTCGGGCTCGAGCGGGTCGAGGGTTTCCGGATCCTCGAGACGCAGACCGATCCAGTCCATGTAGTCGATCTCGCGGCTGAACATCTTCGCGAAGGTCTCGGCGGTCTTCCAATGGCCGAGCCTCGCGCAGTCGAGCAGCATGACGCTGCTCGCCATGATGCCGACGCGGCCCTTCGATCCCGGCTTGGGCCGCACGCCGATGGCCCGACCGCGCAGATCGCGTTCGAGCAGATCCGCGACATCGCCCACGGCGAAGACGTCGGGATCGATCACGACCGCCCGCCCGCGGTAGCCCATCAGCTCCGGGGGCATGAAGCGCAGGGGCGTGAAGGACTGCAGATCGTCCATCCGCCAGACCCGGGTGGCGCCGTCGCGCAGGAAGGGCTGGCCCTCGCGAGCAGCGAGGAAGTCGTGATCCTCGGTCGAGATGATCCGGACGTCGAAGGCGTCGGGGCGGGCGCTGTTCCGGCGCAGGGAATAGCGGGATACGGCGGCGCCGAGCATCTGACGTGGATTCGTGTGGATGAAGACTGTCCCCAGCACCTGGCGTGCTCCTCCTCTCGGATCGACCTCTCGGATCGACGGACCCGGCCCTACGATGCGCGCCGATCGCGCCCGGCGCAAGTCGAGCGCCGATCGTCCGGAAGCAGCGCGCGCACCCTCTCGACGACCCGCTCCCGGTCATCGGGCAGCGGCCCCGGCGGCGTCACGAACTCCTCCCCCGCCCAGACCGCGAAGCCCTCGTCCACCAACCACTCGTGCAGCACGCGGAAGTCCCGGCTCGCCCACACCAGCCGGGCACGGAACGCGGCGCGCGCCACTCCGCAGCGCAGGGCGTCGAGCAGGCCGGCGCGGGGCGGCTCGAAGAGCCATCGCAGAAGCCGACGTCTCGTCAGCTCGAGGCGCCCCCAGCCCGCCACGGGCAGATCGAGAATCGCCAGTCTCCGGCCGAGGCTGGCCACTTCGACGACCATCGAGGCGCTGTCCGCCGTCACGACGCAGCCGTCGGAGAGTCCGAGCAGGGCGAGGAAGGGATTCTCCTCGGCGGGTGCGTCCGCTCGCCAGCGATGCAATCGCGCGCCTTCGGGCAGCTCCCGCTCGAGGCCCTCGGCGAGCGCGTCGGGTGTACGCCGGCTCGTCGTCAGGTAGGGAGTCCCGCCCTGATCGCGCACCTGCTGCGCCAGCGCCAACAACCGCCGCATCACCGTCTCGTCGTAGACATAGGGACGTGTCGGCCCGCCGATCAGGAATGCGACGAGCGGACGGGGAAGCGACTCGAAGCGCGGCCTCCAGCGCTCCGCCGCCTTCGCCACCCGCTCCGGATCCATCCGCAGCAGCGGCAGACGGATCTTCAGGACCTGGGGAAGCGGCGGCAGCAACAGCTCGGCGCTACCGACCAGGAGCGCCATCCGATCGGCCGAGCCCGAGGGTTTGCCGATCAGGATGATCTTCGTGTGGCCTCCGGATCGCTGCTGGATCCAGAGGGCGACGCTCGAGGTACGCCGGCCCATCGTGATCAGCAGATCCGGCCAGGGCGGCTCCAGCGGATCGCTGGCTTCGAGATCGACATGATCCAGTGTCGGCCGGACCCGGGGCTTGGCGACGCGCCAGCGCGATCGGATCTCGATCCGCCGAACCTCGCAGGGCCAGGGCAGCGCCGAGGCGAGGGCCTCCACCTGGGCGTTGTCGCCGCCCTTCTCCGCCAGCAGCAGCCAGATCCGGGGCCTGCTCACGAGCGCTCAGGCTCTCGGGGCGAGTGGTCCGACCTCGCCCCGCGGCCCGTATCCGAAGGAAGGCGAGAGATGTTTGGCGACGAGCTCGTCGAGCTCCGCCACCTGCTCGGGCTGAAAGTCCTCGACATAACCCCCCACCTTGGCGCGACGGACCTTGAAACTGTTTGGATCCCCGGCGTCGCGAAGCGTGAGTCCGCCCTGCTTGAAGTGGCCCTGGCTCTCGAGCCCGCGAAGATGGTCGAAGGAGCCGAAGCGGACGGCCTCCTCGATCTCCTCGTCGCTGAAGCGCTCGCCGAGGGTCTCCATCACGGCGCGCAGGGTCTGCGCGGGCTCGCTGCGCAGATCCTCGTAGCGGATCACGAGCGCCCGGGGATGGTCGGCCAGCCGCTGCTGCCAGCCGTTCAGGAAATCGATCAGATGCAGCAGCCCGATCTCGCTATGGCGGACGAACTCCCACATCCCGACCCGCTCGCGATCCACCGGCCGGGCGAGCTCGGCGTTGATCAGCTCCTGCTTGTGGCGCGACTGCCGCTTGGTGAATTGATGATACCAGGAGACGGCGATGTCACATGGATGACGGGCCAGGAAGACGACGGCCTGGCGATTCATCTCCGGATCGCGGTGGGCCGGATCGAGCAGCTCCCCCACCGCCCGCTCGTAGCTGTAGCAGCCGTTGCTCGCGGCGAGTCGCGGCACCTCCGGCACCCGGCGCGTGTACTCGTCGGTCTTGTGGATCAGCGTGTCCGGGAATCCGTGCCGGACCTGGTAGAGCCGCGAGATCATCACCTTCAGCCAGGTATTGCCGCTCTTGGGATGCGCGATGATCAGCAGCTGCGCCTTGCGCGCCTTGGCGACCTCGAGCGAGGCGAGCCCGCGCGCGCGCAGGGCCACCC
>CAYWGW010000249.1:0-6128 GCA_964457385.1 uncultured Spirochaetaceae bacterium | reverse complement strand
GCCCAGGTGCGACTCGGCGTGAGCCTGGGTCCAGTCGTCGGCCGGGTCGTCGTCCAGGGCGGCCGAGATCGCGCGGAAGAGCGCCAGCTGGTAGATCCCGGAGGCGGTCTGGTCGGCCGCGTAGACCCGCGCGTAATGCGGACCCGAGCGGGACGCTCGGAAGACGGCAAAGCCTCCCTCGACGCCGTCCAGCCCCAGCGATTCGTCGTCGCGCAGCAGGGGCTCGCCGTTCGTATCGAGGATCTCCACCCCCACATTCGAGATCGTGCAGCCGGGGCAGCTCCCCACGACCTCCACCGCGTAGTAGTCGCCGCCGATGAGCTGCATTCGGTAGGCATCGCGGTCCTCGTCGCGGTTCAGCCGACCCTGAAGGATGTCGTTCGGCCGCAGCTCCGCCCAGGTGGTGGTGTCGGGGGGGATGTTGCCGCCGCTCGTCTCGAGCGTGTAGGTGCCGATGTCGCTCAGGTCGTTCTGGTCCACGATGAGGTAGTAGCGTCCGCTCACGGTGGGCGTGAATACGATGCGGGCGTCGGTTCCGGTTCCTCCGTTGTCGTCGGAGGCCACGATCGGCGTTCCGCTGGGCGCATCGATCGCGAGGGTAAGGAAGGGATCGACGAAGCTGCCGCCCCCGCTCGAGGCACCGCGCAGGTCGAACTCGTAGCGCTCGCCGGCGGTGAGGTCGATCGCGAAGTAGTCGATGTCGCCACGGTCGTTGATCTCGCCGCGCACGGGCGCGGTCCCGCCCGCCCGGCCGTTGGTGTCTTTCGTGCCGGTGAAGTCGTCGACGATGACCACGCGCAGCTCGTAGTCGCCCTCGGCCACCGGGAAATCGCATAGGATGCAGGCCTGGTAGCTCACTCCGATGAAGTGGTAGCCGCGGCGCTCGGGAGAGAAGTCGAAGGTGCGCGTGAGCTCTCCGTTGCTGGGCCTGAACAGATCGCCGCTGCCCCCGGCGCCGGTGCTCTCGTAGATCGCGAGGCCCGGCGTGTAGAATTGGAGACCGAATGGCTGCTGCGGGAACGTCACCTCGACCCGGTAGGCTACGCCCAGCTCGAAGAAGGTCTGGTGCCACTCTTCGAGGGGGAATTCGTCGGGCGTCATGTCGACCGAGATCGCCGGGCTGCCGGGCTCGACGTAGGAGGCGGTATCCGTGCCGTCGGTGATGCCGCCGGGACCGGTGACGACCGCGGCGGCGGGCAAACCCGCGAGTAGGCTCAGCAGGAGGATGTGGAGAGGAACGACGACTCCGAGCGGTCGCCGAAGAGAACGGATGAGAGCGGCATTGGTGTTCATGTCCGCAGCTTATGCTGCACGAGCATCGGAGCCCATCGACCGGCAGAGGTAGCCCGAACGGGTGAGGGGCGCGTGGCGCTGCGAGCCTCGGGGAGGGCCACCTCGCCGGATTCGTTCTCCAAGGGGTATCGCCCGAAGGGGTTAGCTCGTGGCAGCGATTTCCCGACGCCGAGGAATCCCGGAGGATCGAGCGCGTCCGCCTCCTCCTCCCGGTGGCTTCGGAGCGACGCTACTCCTCGCCGGGCGCCTTCAGGCCGAGTTCTCGTGCGAGCACCGCCGCCTCCGTCCGATTCGTCGCTTCCAGAACCTCGAGGATTGCCTTCACGTGAGTCTTCACCGTGTTCTCCGCGATCTCCAATACGCCGCAGATCTCCCGATTCGTCAGGCCGCGCGCCATCAGGGCGAGCACTTCGAGCTGCCGCGGGGTCAACCGGTCGGTGCGCTCGCGCCTGCGGTCCCGACGACTCTCCTCGGGCGAGGCGAGGGCTGCGGTGGGGACGAAGACGCCGCCCGAGAGGACGAGACGGATCGCGGCCTCCATCGCTTCGCGAGTGAGCGATTTCGGAATGAAGCCCGACGCCCCTCCGTCGAGGGCCGCCCGCATCTCGGCGGCGGACTCCGAGGCGGACACGATGGCGATCGGGAGTTCGGGAAAGGTGGTCCGGAATCGGCGCAAGCCCTCGGCGCCGTGGAGCCCGGGCATCTGGAGGTCCATCAGGACGAGATCGAGATCGGGATTCGCATGCGCCAGCTCGAGGGCTTCTTCCGCGCCGCTCGCCTCGATCAGCTCGCAATCCGCAGCGAGCCCACGGGCCACGAACCGCAGCCCATCGCGGAACAACGCATGGTCGTCGCAGATCAGGAATTTCATGTTCGACCACGCTAGCAGGCCGGTCGGGAACCCGGTCGAGAAGAGGGCGCCGCGCGCCCGGCAGCATCCGATGCCCGCGCCAGATCGACTAGACTTCGGCGCGGAGAGTCGCCGTTTGCCCAACCTGCCGAGCAGCTGGATCCTGCTGATCCTGATCCCCCTCGCCGTCGTTGCGCTCGGACTGCATACGCGCGAAGTGGCGCGCACCGGCCTCGCCCAGCCGCCCGTCTACGCCGTTCCGGGCGAATCCGACATGGACTACCCCCTCGTCGGCGGCACGACGATCGAAGTCGCGGGCGTGCACGACCTGGAGGTCGGAGATCGTCTCGTCCGGATCGGCGATCGGGATCTGCGCGGGTACGGTCATCTCGGATTCCTGGGGGCCAGCTTCGAAGAGGCGGACTCGGCCGGTCGGGCTCCCGTGGTTTTCGAACGCGACGGGGTCCGGATGCAGTCCGTCCTCGAGCTGACGCCCTTTTCCGTACCCTGGCTCCGCATCCCCTTCCTCTCGATCATGCTCCTCTTGATGACGCTGATCCTGGTTCAGCGCGCAGAGGATGCCTTCGTTCGCTGGAGCGCGATCACCTTCGCGACCGTCGTCGTCGGCGAGGCGATCTTCGAGGGCGGCGGGATGTTGCAGGCGACCCTCGCGAAATCGATCTTCATCTTCGCCGGCGCGATCTGGTGGCCGATGGTCATCTACTTCGTGGACGGGCTGCCCGACGGTGGATCGCCCAGCCAGCCCCGCTGGCGACTCGCGGCGCTGGCGGCGGCGACGGCCGCGCTGTGGACGCTCCCGAAGACGATGTACCTGCTGGGTGGGCCCGTCCCTTCGGCCTGGATCCCGACGGTCGTCTCGGGCGCCGATGCGCTCACGCTCGCCGTGCCGGCGGGCATCTTCGTCGCCAACTACCGTCGCTACTCGGAGCTCCAGAAGCATCGAATGCGCTGGTTCGTCTGGTCCGCCTGGACGGCGGGTCTCGCGATGTTCGTCGCACTGGCCCTCCCGATCCTCGCGCCCGGGTTGCGGAGCCTCGACGTGCCGCTCGCCGTCGCCGGGATCGTCGCGACCGTCATTCCCATCGGGCTGACGATCTCGATTCTCGGCTACGAGCTCTTCGACGTCGATCGTCTGGTCACCTCCGCCGTCTCCTACACGGTGGCGCTCGTGCTGCTGGTCGGCATCGTCCTCTCGATGATTCCATGGCTGAGCGTCTGGACCGCGGATCTCTTCGGGATCGATGCGGCGTCGAGCCGGCTCCTCCTCTCCATGGTCGTGGCCGCCATGGTCGTGCCCGCCAATCGCTGGCTCCACCCCCACTTCGAGGCCTGGTTCTTTCCCGAGCGACGTCGCATCGAGACCGGGATCGAACGATTGATCGCCGACCAATCGGATCTTCGGGACCTCGAAGGCGTCGTGCGGAACTTCGCGCAGCACCTGAACGAGATCTTCGCTCCGAAGTTCGTCGACGCCTTCGTTCGCGACGACGAGAGGGGCGGCGATGGAGAGGGCAAGGCCTGGCGGCGGCTCTCGATCGAAGGCTCTTCCTCCGCAGTCACTCCGGGCGCACCCGCGACGGCCCTGTCCGAAGGTCTCCTCCGTGACCTCGAAAGCACGCACGTTCCGCTCGTGATCTCCCGTGAATCGATCCGCCCGATTCGCTGGCTCCCCATCGTCGAGGACGGCGAAGGCGGCGCTCGATCGACCGCGCTCGCCCTACCGATCCGTGGCGCGGAGGACGGCGAAGGGGTGAAGCGCGATGCCTCGAGACTATCTGGCGTGCTCGTCCTCGGTCAGAAGCGCTCCGGCGACGCGTTCTCGCCCATGGACAAGGCGCTGCTCGGGTCGGCGTTGCAGTCGGCGACGCACTATCTGCGACTGCTCTCCGAAGCGGAGGGTCTCGCACGCGAGCAGCATCGAATCCGGGAGCTCGAGGCCGCGCGGCTGAGCCGGTCCCGACATCTGGCCTCGGCCAGTCACGACCTGAGACAGCCGCTGCACGCGTTGCGCCTCTTCTCCGAATCCCTGCTCGACCGGGTGCAGGGTGGTGAGGAAAGGGAGCTCGCCGAGCGGATCCAGACGAGCGCCAAGGCCCTGCACGAGATGTTCGACTCGCTGATCGACGCGTCGCGCATCGAGCAGGGCAGCATCGATCCGACGTTCTCTTCCTTCTCCCTCGCCGCGCTCGTCGAGCGCGTCGCGGAGGAGTCGCGTCCGCAGGCGCTGGAGAAGGGACTCGGGATCCACGTCGACGTACCGTCTCTCGAGGTCGAGAGCGACCGCGTCCTGCTCGGGCGGATCCTGCAGAACCTGTTGACCAACGCCATCCGATACACTGAGCAGGGCCGAATCGATCTCCGGGCCCGACTCGAGGCCGACGCCGTCGTTCTCGAAGTGGCGGACACGGGCCCGGGAATCGCGCAGCAGAACCAGCAGCGGATCTTCGAGGATTTCGTCCGCCTGTCACCGGAGCGCGGCGAACACGGGCTCGGCCTCGGCCTGTCGATCGTGAAGCAGCTCTCGGAGATCCTCGGGATCCAATCGACCCTCGAGAGTCACCCGGGCGTGGGATCGACCTTCGCGATCCGGCTGCCACGCCCGCCCGCCCGAGCGCGCACCCCGGACCGCGCAGCGGACGAGGCGATCGATGTCTTCGCGCATCGACCTCCGACGCGGGGACACGTCCTGGTCGTCGACGACGATCTCGACGTCCTGTCGGGCATGAAGTCGCTGCTCTCCGGTTGGGGCTATGCGGTGCATCTCGCCGCCGACCTCGACGAAGCCCGGGAGGTCGTCGAGGCGGGCTGTCGACCCCGGGCGATCCTCGCCGACTACCGGCTCTCGCAGGCGGAGACCGGCGTAGAGACGGTCGAGGCGTTGCGGCAGGCGCTGGGCGAATCGGTGCCCGCGCTGATCATCACCGGCAGCCGCTCGGGAGAGCTGCAAACGGAACTCGAGCGCGCCAACCTCGAGGCCCTCGTCAAGCCCGTCGATCCCGCAGGCCTACGCCGATTCCTGCGTGACGCCCTGCCGCAGGCACCGAAAGACGCATAGGCCACGAACCGCTCGCCGCCGCCCGGTTCGCCGCGGGCTGCGGCTCTTCCCTCTTCCCTGTCGTCGCCCCCGCAGTCGCCCCGGCGCCAATCGAGCGCGTGGCTCGTGCCCCGGCACGACGCGCTGGCCGCGCTGCGCCGCTCAGAGGCGGTCGCCCCCGGCTTCCTCTATCGCGGCTGAGTCGGGCGCGGGGCCTCGCGCAGCCCGTCGCAGCGTGCCGCCTCGCCGTAGATCATTCGGCAGGCTTCACGACAGGCATCTGGACCGAGCGTCCCGCACACCCGTGACGCGCCTCGGCTCCTGCGTTCGTCACGTCCGTCGTCGCTGCGTTGATCACGCCCTCCTGGTGATTCTTGATCATCCGAGCGACCCGCTCGATCGGCTCGTCCACCACGTGCACCTGATGGCGATCGTCGGCGAGTCGTTCCGGATGAAAGACATGAAGAGGCGACGCGTCGGCAAGGAAGGGTCGGGACCGTTCACGATCACCGATCTGAGTGTTCCGGATCAACCGATCCAAGTGTTCACGATCGCCGGAATACGCACACCGGAAGGCCGGGCGCCACGACGATGCCGAGGGGCGCGCTCAGAGCCAGCGCGTCGTCCCGCCCGCCCGCGGTCTCAAAAATCACGCCGCCTCGATGTCGACCTTGTATTTCAACCCGGCCGCATCCAGCTCCCCTTGGATGGCGAGACGCACCAGGACGGACTCGGGGTAGCCGAGAGCCCGTGCCCACTTCGCAGCACGCTCGGGGCTCACGGTCTTCCGACCCTTCTCGACATCGCAAAGATGCGACTTCGAGACACCGAGCTTCCCGGCGCACTCGTTCTGCGAGAGTTCCTGGCCCTTGCGTATGGACTCGATGGCCCTGCCCAGGGTGAGCGGACCGCCCGAGATCTCCTCCAGCA
>CAYWGW010000248.1:0-6180 GCA_964457385.1 uncultured Spirochaetaceae bacterium | reverse complement strand
GATGGCATCGAGTTCATCCGCGAGGCGCCGTCCGGTCCTCTCGCGGCGAACCCGCTCGAGCCGATCACGCAGAGCCAATCGGACTGCCTCGGTCTTGGTCTCTCCGGTGAGCTCCGCGAGGGCCTCAGCGAGCTCCTCGGCCTCTGCGTTCCTGATGTTCAGCGCCATATGTATACTTCCTCACGAAGAGCTACATGTGTAGCATCGCACCGCCAGAGATTCCATCACGAGCCCGAAGATCTCCGTCCACCCCCGCCACGACCCGCACCGGGTCATCCCATCCGAAGGCTCCTCTGTCGGGCGAGCCCGCTCATCACTCCCAGTCCCGCGATGAGCGCCGGCGCGAGACGGGGCTCGGGGACGAAGTGGATCGCCCTGTCGAGGGCGCGGGAAGCGTTGAGGCGGCCGCCGGTCGCGAAAGGGGACAGGTCCCTTTCAGCGCGCTGATGCGGCATCCATGCTTCGTGTCGATCTTCCGGATCCCGGCCCGTTGCGGGCGCGATGGGTTCGAACGGTCGAACGGCGAGCTCAGTCCCGCCCGCTGAACACGAGTCCCTCGAAGCGCCCCGAGCTGCGCCACGCATCGATGTACCCGAAGTAGGCGACCGGGCCCTCGGGATGACCGCTCAATCCGAGCCGCTGGGCGGGCCCGATCGGGCCGCCTTCGTTGTTGTAGTAGCCGGGTGTGCAGCTCGGGTCGCCGAGGAACGCGCGCTCGCTGCTCTGGAGCAGCTTCACCCACGCCTGCTGCGCCGCCTCCGTCACCTCGACCTCGTCCGCGCCGATGTCGAGAGCGTGCCGCAGGATCGCGGCGATCGTCGATCCGGCCTCGCTCAGATTATGCGTGATGTTCGAGATCAGGTTCGCCCCCTGCGCCGGCCCGACGATGAAGAGATTCGGGAAGCCGTGGACATGCAGGCCGTGCAGCGTCTGCATGCCGTTGGCCCAGGCCTCGGATAGATGGAGGCCGCCCCGGCCCACCGGATCGAAGCCCGCGCGCCGATCGTAGGCCGTACCCACCTCGAAGCCCGACGCGAAGATCAGGCAGTCGAGCTCGTAGTGGACGCCGCCGACCCAGGCCCCGGTCTCGTCGATCCGCTCGACGCCCTGGCCATCGGTGTCGACGAGGCGGGTGTTGGGCTCGTTGTAGGCCTGCAGGTACTCGTCGTGGAAGCACGGGCGCTTGCAGAGCTGGCGGTACCAGGGCTTGAGCGCCTCCGCCGCCGCAGGATCCTTCACGATCGAGTCCACGCGCGCGCGGATCTCCTCCATCTTCTCGTCGTCGCTGTCCTCGTAGGCCTGCTGGAACATCTCGCGGAACCTCTCGGGGCCCGGCGCCTCACCCGCTCCCTGCATGCCCTCCTTTTGCACGATCTCGACGATGCGATCGCGAATCCGCTTCGCGATGTCGGTCCAGCCATCCTTCACCAGATCCTCGTCGGCGAAGCCTCCGGTCTGGAGCGTCGCGAAGTTCAGGAGCCACTTCTTCTGCCAACCGGGCTCGAGCTTCTCGAAGAGCTCGTCCTCGATCGGATGGTTGTTGCGCACGTCGATCGACGAGGGCGTACGCTGGAACACGATGAGTTCCCGGCAGTCGCGGGCGAGCCGCGGGATGCACTGCACCGCCGTGGCGCCCGTGCCGACGATGCCCACGCGTTTATCGGCGAGCTTCTCCATCGGCGCGCCGTGCCAGTCGCCGCCGGTGTAGTCGTAGTCCCAGCGAGCCGTATGGAAGGCATGACCGCGGAAGGTCTCGATTCCCGGGATCCCGGGCAGCTTGGGGCGGTGGAGCGGGCCGGGGCCCATCGTCACGAACTTCGCGCGGATCTCGTCGCCCCGATTCGTGCGGATCAGCCAGCGCGCGGACTCTTCTTCCCAGTCGAGGTGGGTCACCTCTGTGGAGAAGAGCGCGTTCTCGTAGAGCCCGTACTGCTCGGCGATCCGCCGCGCGTGGCCGAAGATCTCCGGCGCGAAGACGTACTTCATGGTCGGCTTGTGCCCGGTCTCCTCGAGCAGCGGCAGGTAGACCATCGCGGCCGTATCGCACATCGCCCCGGGATAGCGGTTCCAGTACCAGACGCCGCCCACGTCCCCACCGCCCTCGATCAGCCGCAGGTCGTCGATTCCGGCCTCCTTGAGCCGTGCGCCGACGCAGAGTCCGGAGAAGCCGGCCCCGATCAGCGCGACACTCACCTCGTCGAATACCGGATCGCGCTGGACGCGCGGGGTGTAGGGGTCTTCGAGCAGGTGGGCAAACCGGCCCGTGGGCTCGAGGTACTGGTCGTTGCCGTCCGGGCGGAGGCGCTTGTCGCGTTCCTCGCGATACCTCGCACGCAGGGCTTCGTGGTCGATCGGGGCGTGCGTCGTCGTCATGGCAATCCTCCCTGGAGCCTCGGCGCGAGTCTCGGATGGCGCGGTTCCCGTTCCACCTCGAGAATCTCGAGCCGCGCTCCCGCGATCGCGCGCAGCGGACCGTGGATCTGGGAGCCGTCGATTTCGTAGCGTAGTGGCTCGTTCGTGACGACGTCGAGTATGACCGTGCTGAAATGGGCGGCCTGGGTTTCGACGCGCTCCGAGCTCGCCGGGATACGCTGGATCGCGCTCCCGGTCCAGAGCGGCCCGCCGAACGGAGGCAGATTCAGGGACGGGCCTCGAGGACCATGTTCGCGTCCGTCTCGGCCGCCCGGCGCACATGGCCGAAGCCTGCCTCCTGCAGCACCTGGGTGAGGCGTTGCTGGCCAGCCTGCGTACCCAGGCCGAGTCCGACTTCCTGGGAGAGGGAGCAAGGCGTGCAGACTGTCGTCGAGAAGGCGTAGTAGATCGCGCCGAGCGGGTGAAGGTTCTCGGAGAGACGGTCGCCAGCCCGCGGCTCGACCAGCATGAAGGTCCCGTCCGGCGCCAGAGACGATCGGACATGGGCCGCGGCCCCGACCGGGTCACCCATGTCGTGGAGCGCATCGAAGATGCAGACCAGATCGAAGTCGCCCTCGTCGTAGGACTTCGCGGTCGCCACGTGGAACTCGGCATTCTCGACGCCCGCGTCCCGGGCCTGGTCGCGCGCCTCCTCGACCGATGGCTCGTGGAAGTCGAATCCGTAGAAGCGGGAGCTCGGGAAGGCTTTCGCCATCAACACGGTGGACGACCCCCGGCCACATCCGACGTCGGCGACGCGCGCCCCCTTCCGGAGCGAGACTTCGACCCCGTCGAGGGCCGGAATCCAGCTCGTGAGCAGATTCGCCTCGTAGCCGGGGCGGAAGAAGCGATCCGTACCACAGAAGCAGCACTGCGAGTGATCGCTCCACGCACGCCCCCCGCCCGAACGAAAGGTCTCGACCGCCCGGGCGTGGGTCTCCATCTGCGAGAGCACCGACATGAAGAACCCCTGCATACAGGCCGGATGCCCCTCCCGGGCGAAAATCAGCGCCTGCTCCGGGGAGAGCGAGAAGGTCTCGTCGCCCTCGTCGTAGCTCACGTATCCCAGCGCGGCGTTGGACGACAGCCACTCGCGGACGTACTTCGGTTCCAGCCCTTCCCTCGTGGCCAGGACGTCGGATCGAATCGGACCATGCGCCTCCAGGGACGCATAGAGACCGGCTTGATCCCCCAGATAGGCCATCAGCAGCCCCATCGCCCCCGCGACGTCGCCCATCGCCTTGGTTGCCAGAGCCTCGAGCTTCCCCTCATCGATCGCTGCAGCCATCGAGCACCTCCTCTGCCGAGCCGCGTTGTCGGCTCTCCAGCGTCAAGAAGAGAATCCATCGAACGGGCATCACGAAAAAGGGGCGTATCGGACAAGTTGCGGTGTCACGCGATCGAAGCGGCGTCGACGAGTTCCGCGGGCGCGAGCCTGAATCGCTTTCGATAGGCACCGGGGGTGAAGCCGGTCTCCCGTCGGAAGACACGAGTAAAATGCCGAGAGTCCGCATATCCCACCCGATCGGCGATTTCGACGACGGGGATCCGGGTCGACTCGAGCCATTGTCTGGCCCGCTCGACTCGGAGGGATTGGAGATAGGCGAGCGGCGATTTTCCCGTCGTCGCCTGGAAGCGGCGATGGAGGGTCCGTTCGGTCTGATGAAAACGGCGAGCCAGTGCGCGGACGGGATCCGCGACCGTCAGGTTCTCCGCCAACCAGCGCTGTGCGTCACGAACCAGAGAATCATCTACGTTCGCGCGCTCGACGAGCCGCGCGTAGACATCGACGTCCTTGGCTGCCCAGAACTTCCCGCTGAGTCTCGCAAAGGAATGGGCCGCCTCCTGGCCGAGAAAGCGTTGGACCAGGAGCAGGATCAGGTCACCATGATAGGTGCCCGTACCGGCCACGATCAGCCGCCCCCCGTCGCCCGTCACGATGATCGGCTGCCGAGCCTGGACGTCGATCGCCGGGAATCGTCGCTGGAGCAGCTCGGCGCACGCCCAATGCGTCGTCGCGGGCAGCCCATCGAGGAGCCCGGCTTCCGCCAGAACGAACGACCCCGTGCAGAGAGATACGATCGTGGCACCCGCTGCATGAACACCCCGAATCCAGTCTTTCAGGCGCTCGTCGAACACGGGCTCCTCGCCACACCGGTCCATCCAACCGGGGTGGGGCATCAGCGCCGGGACGAAGACCAGGTCGCAGTCTTCGACTTCGTCGATCGCCTTCTGGGCGCAAATCGTGATCCCGGCGGCTCCGGACATCGGCTCGGTCGTCACGCCGACCGTGCGCACATTGAAGGGCGCCTCCTCGAAGCTCGAAGCCAGCCCGAAGCCGCGGTCGAGTCGACCGACCGAGGCCAGGTCATCGTGCGCGCAGTAGACGGACGCCGCGCTCGCATGGGGCAGGGTCGCGATACACACGCGATAGGGACGTGCTCGAAGCGACATGCTCACGACTCCCGCTCGATCCCGCCGGACGATGCCCCCAATCATGGCCGCGACGTGGGATCGACGCAAACGCAGCGCTTGCACGGTGTCCGCCTGTGTCCCGACCCGGTGTTGAGTGCCGTTTTCTCCAGCGAGCGTCCTCCGGAGCCTTCGACGACCCGCAGGCGCATGATCTCCGCGGGCTCCCCGGGAGTCTGCAAAGCATCGACTGCCTCAGGTCAACCCCGCCGACAGCCAGAGGAAGATCTCGCGGTTGCCCTTGGGTCCCGGCACGGCGCTCTCGACGCGCCCGAGCTCCCGCCGTCCGAGGGCTGCGGCTGCCGCCGATACGCGATCCGCGGCGCGCTCGCGAAGCGCGTCGTCGCGCACGACGCCGCCCTTCCCCACCTCCGTCCGCCCGACCTCGAACTGCGGCTTCACGAGCAGCAGCAGCTCGGCCTCCGGCGCGCAGGCATCGATCGCCGGGAGCACGAGCTCGAGCGAGATGAACGAGACGTCGACGACCACCCGATCGATGGGCTGGGTGAAATCGGCGGGCGTCAGATGGCGGGCGTTGATCCGCTCTCGGACCTCGACGCGCGGGTCGAGGCGCAGACGCGAATGCATCTGGCCATGGCCCACGTCGAGGGCGATCACGCTCTGGGCGCCGCGCTGCAGCAGGCAATCCGTGAAGCCGCCGGTCGAGGCGCCGACGTCGAGGCAGTGAAGTCCCTGGCAATCGAGACCCAGCGCGTCGAGGGCGGCCGCGAGCTTCTCGCCGCCGCGGGAGACGAAGGGCCGCGCACCCCCCTTCAGCCGCAGCGTCCGCTCCGGGGCGATCCGCGTCCCGGCCTTGTCGACGGGCTCGTCGTCCACCAACACCCGGCCCGACAGGATCAGCGCCCGGGCCGCGCTGCGGCTCTCCGCCAGCCCCTCGCGGAGCACCCGCTCGTCGAGCCGCTCGTGGCGTCCCGTCATGGCGACCCCGACGTCATGGAGCACCCGAGGTCATCGCGGCTCCGACCCGTGCCTCAGTCGCGACCGACGAGCTCGGTCACGGCGCGTCGGATGTCGGCCGAACCGAGTCCCAGGGTGGCCGGGGACTCCCCGTGCTCGATCAGCCCGTCGGGCACCCCGATCACCCGCACCGGCAGCGAGAGCCCCTCCTCCGCCAGCAGCTCCAGCACGGCGCTGCCGAAGCCGCCACTCGCGCTGTGCTCCTCGACGGTCACGAGTGCGCCGCAGCGGCGTGCCAGCTCGAGGATGCGGGCCCGATCGAGGGGCTTCACGAAGCGGGCGTTCAGCACGGCGCAGGCGATGCCGTCGGCGGCCAGC
>CAYWGW010000247.1:0-6231 GCA_964457385.1 uncultured Spirochaetaceae bacterium | reverse complement strand
GGGCGACGCGAAGCTCGACCTCCCGGACTTGACAGCCGGCGAGATGCGCTCATCTCCTTGAAACCAGGCCGCGCCCGACAGCGCCGGCCCACGGGGAGATGCGGAATGCGATTCGACAAGCTGACCATCAAGAGCCAGGAAGCGCTGCAGGAGGCCCAGAGCCTCTGCTCGACCCGGGGCCATCAGACGATCGAGGCGACCCACCTGCTGGTGGCGCTGCTGGGTCAGCCCGAGGGCAGCACGATCCCGGTCCTCCAGAAGCTCGGCGTCTCGATCGACGGCCTCGGCGCCGATCTCGAGAAGGCCCTGGCCCAGCAGCCCAAGGTGACCGGCGGCGCCCAGCCCCAGATCGGCGCCGGCCTGAGCCGCATCCTCGAGGCTGCATTCGAGGAGGCCCGCAAGCTCAACGACGAGTACGTCTCCACCGAGCATCTGCTGCTCGCGATGGCCGAGGACAAGCAGGATGCGGCGGGCCGCCTACTGCGCGCGGCGGGCGCGGGCTACGACGGCCTGATGCAGGCGCTGAAGGCGATCCGCGGCACGTCCCGGATCACCGATCCGGATCCCGAGTCCAAGTACCAATCCCTCGAGAAGTTCGGAACCGACCTCACCGAGGCGGCCCGGGCGGGCAAGCTCGATCCGGTGATCGGCCGCGACGAGGAGATCCGCCGGGTCGTGCAGGTCCTCTCCCGGCGCAGCAAGAACAATCCCGTGCTGATCGGCGAGCCCGGCGTCGGCAAGACGGCGATCGCCGAGGGGTTGGCCCAGCGGGTCGTCGCCGGCGACGTCCCGGAGACGCTGAAGGATCGCCGCGTCATCTCCCTCGACATCGGCTCGTTGGTGGCGGGGGCGAAGTACCGGGGGGAGTTCGAAGATCGCCTCAAGGCGGTGCTGCGGGAGGTCTCGGAGGCCCAGGGCCAGGTGATCCTCTTCATCGACGAGCTGCATACGATCGTGGGCGCCGGCAACGCCGAGGGCTCGGCGGACGCCGCCAACATGCTGAAGCCGGCGCTGGCCCGGGGCGAGCTCCGCTGCATCGGGGCGACCACCCTGGACGAGTACCGCAAGTACATCGAGGGCGACGCGGCGCTGGCGCGGCGCTTCCAGCCCGTCTTCGTGGGCGAGCCGAGCGTCGAGGATACGATCTCGATCCTGCGCGGCCTGAAGGAGCGCTACGAGGTCCATCACGGCGTCCGCATCCAGGATGCGGCGCTGGTCGCGGCCACCACGCTCTCCCATCGCTACATCACCGACCGCTTCCTGCCGGACAAGGCCATCGACCTCGTCGACGAGGCGGCCAGCCGGGTGCGGGTCCAGATCGACTCGATGCCCGAGGAGCTCGATCAGCTCGAGCGCAAGCGCACCCAGCTCGAGGTCGAGCGCGAGGCGCTGAAGAAGGAGAGTGACGCGGCCAGCCGCGAGCGGCTCGAGGCGGTGGAGCGGGAGATCGTCGAGCTGCGATCGCAGTCGGATTCGATGAAGGGGCGCTGGGAGGTCGAGAAACGCCTCATCCAGGGGCTGCGCGAGGCCAAGGAGAAGCGTGAGGCGCTGACCGCCGAGGCCGAGCGATCCGAGCGGTCGGGCAACCTCGAGCGCGCGGCGGAGCTCCGCTACGGCACGTTGGTCGAGCTCGAGCGGGAGCTCGAGCGCAAGCAGGCGGAGCTCGATGCACTCCAGGAATCCGAGGGCAGCGTCGTCTCCGAGGAGGTGACGAGCGAAGAGGTCGCCGAGATCGTCTCGAAGTGGACCGGCGTGCCGGTGTCGAAGATGCTGGAGGGTGAGCAGGCGAAGCTGCTCGAGATGGAGACCCGTCTGGGCGAGCGCGTCGTCGGACAGCCCGAGGCGCTCACGGCGGTCGCGAATGCGGTCCGGCGGGCGCGGGCCGGGCTCCAGGATCCGAGTCGGCCGATCGGCTCGTTCATCTTCCTCGGGCCGACAGGCGTCGGCAAGACCGAGACGGCCCGGGCGCTGGCGGAGTTCCTCTTCGACGACGAGCAGGCGATGGTGCGGATCGACATGAGTGAGTTCATGGAGAAGCACGCCGTCTCGCGGCTGGTCGGGGCTCCTCCCGGCTACGTGGGCTACGACGAGGGCGGCTTCCTGACCGAGGCCGTCCGGCGGCGGCCCTACAGCGTCGTGCTCTTCGACGAGATCGAGAAGGCCCATCCCGACGTCTTCAACATCTTCCTGCAGATCCTCGACGACGGCCGCTTGACGGACGGGCAGGGCAGGACGGTCGACTTCCGCAATACGGTCCTCATCATGACCTCGAACCTCGGAAGCCAGTTCATCATGGACCTCGGGGTCGAGGCCGAGGAGGAGATGCGGCGGCGGGTGATGGACGCCTTGCGGGCCCACTTCAAGCCGGAGTTCCTGAACCGCGTGGACGACGTCGTGATCTACCACGCCCTGCGCGAGGAGCAGATCGCGCACATCCTGGAGATCCAGCTCGATCAGCTCCGCGAGCGGCTCGCCGGGCGTCGGATCCAGCTCGAGCTCTCCGAGGAGGCCCAGGCCTTCCTGGCCCGCCGCGGCTACGACCCGCAGTACGGTGCGCGGCCGCTCAACCGCCTGATCCAGCGACAGGTCCAGGACCCGCTGGCGATGCGGATCCTCGAGGGCGAGCTGTCGGACGGTTCCAAGGTACGGGCGACGCTGGCTACGGATGGGGAATCGCTCGAGTTCGAACGGGTCTGACTCCGGAGCGCGGCACCGGCACCGGCATCGCGATCGCCGTCGTCATCGCCCCGCCATCGCCATCGCCCTGGAGGCGATCGGTGGTTCAGGCGGGGCTACGCTCGTCGTCTTCTTCTTCGCGCGCCCTCGGCACGGTGAAGACGAAGCGGGAGCCCACGCCGATCTCGCTCTCCACGCGGATCGTGCCGCCCATCGCCTGCACCAGATGCTTGGTGATCGATAGGCCCAGACCGGTCGATCCGACGGCGCGCGAGCGGGCGGCATCGACGCGGTAGAAGCGTTCGAAGATCCGGTCCCGGGCGTTCTCGGGAATGCCGATGCCCGTATCCGAGACCGCCACCTCGAGCAGCTCGGCCTTGGCCTGGACCTCGATCTCGATCCGACCCCCCTCGTCCGTGTAGCGGATCGCGTTGGTGATCAGGTTCTCGAGGATCTGCTCGACGGCCCGTCGGTCGGCCCAGGCCTCGGGCGCCTGCTCCGTGACGAGTCGCGCCGTGAGCCTGGCGCGCTCGAGCCGAGGCTGCATGTCCGCGAGCAGCGTGCGAGCGACGCGACAGACGTCGACCCGCACGCGATCGATCGGCGTCTTTCCGCTCTCGATGCGCGACAGATCCATCAGATCGTCGATCAGATTCGCCATCCGGCGGGCGTTGCGAAGAATCACGGCGAGATAGGGCTCCATCTCCTGGTGCGTGAGCGTGGCGGAGCTCAGGGTCTCGGCGAAGCCCTGGATCGACGTCAGCGGCGTTCGCAGCTCGTGGGAGGCGTTGGCGATGAAGTCCCGGCGGATCCGGTCGACCCGTCGGACCTCGGTCACGTCGTGGAAGACGGCGACCGTTCCGGCCCGGGGGCCCGAGAGCGGGAAGCCGACGGCATGGGTGAGCAGGACGCGGTTCTTGCTGCCCCGGACCTCGATGTCCCGGATGATCGGGCGCGAGGTCTGGCGGGCCAGGGAGAGGGTCTCGTCGATCTCGATCTGGCGCAGCACCTCGAGCACGCTCCGGCCCTCGATCGGTCCCCAGACGCCGAGCAGCTCCCGGAAGCCCGGATTGGCCAGCACGATGCGGCCGTCGAGATCCAGTACGAGCACACCCTCGATCATGGAGCCCATGACCGCCTCGAGCTGTTGGGCCTCCTGGCGGGCCTCGTCGATCTGGCGGGCCAGATGATCGGCCATGCGGTTGATCGAGGAGGCCACCGCATCGCGCTCGTCGCCGAGGGACCAGTGCAGACGTCGATCGAAGTTGCCGCTGGAGAGCTCGCTCACGACCTCCCGGATCTGGCTGAGCGGATCGAGGGCCATGCGCGCGAGCCGATGGGAGAGCAGCAGGGCTCCGGCGCCGCCGAAGACGAGCGCCGCCAGGAACAGGGCTTGCGGTGCGCCCCGACCGTCCGAGTCCGCACGCACCCAGAGCAGGACGGCCAGTGCCGTCCCTGCGACGAGCCCGAGCAGGAGCAGAAAGATCTTCAGCTGGATCCGCTTCACGCCGGCCGTCTGCCTCTCCCTTCGTGAATGAGGCCCGTGGGTGATGCCTCGCGTGGGTGGTCCTCCGGTCCCGCGTGCCCTCGCGCCCTGACGTAGGTGCTCGCTCGCGAGCGCGAGCGCGGCTGGGCGGGCGGACTACTCGCTGAACCGGTAGCCGACGCCGCGGACCGTATCGATCAGCTCGCCGGCCGCGCCGAGCTTCTCCCGCAGCCGCTTCATGTGGGTATCGACCGTCCGATGGGTCACGGCGATGCCTTCGCCCCAGACCTCCTCGAGCAGCCGCTCCCGGGTCTGTACGCGTCCCGGCCGCCGCATCAGGGCTGCCAGCAGGCCGAACTCCTTGGCCGTCAGGGTGATCTCGTCCCCGCCGTAGAGACATCGATGGCGGTCGATGTCGAGCTTCAGGTCGTGGTGCTGGAGGTGCTCGTGGCCGTCGCCACCCTCCACGCCGCGTCGGAGCACGGCCTTCACGCGCAGGCAGAGCTCCCGCGGTGAGAAGGGCTTGGTCACGTAGTCGTCCGCCCCGAGCTCGAAGCCCACCACGCGATCGACCTCATCCGAGCGGGCTGTCAACATGATGACGGGAATCGTCGAGAGTTCCGCCGTCCCGCGGATCCAGCGGCAGATCTCCGTCCCAGGGCGATCCGGCAGCATCAGGTCCAGCAGCACCAGGTCCGGACGCGAGCGGCGCATGCTCGCGACGGCCTCGTCGCCGGTCATCGCCGTCTCCACCTGGAACCCATCCTGGGAGAGGGCGAAGCGGGTCAGCTCCAGGATATCCGGCTCGTCGTCGACCACGAGAACGCGTTTGGCCATGGCGGGGATCACACCTCCTGCCCACACGGCCGGCGCGGAGCCGGGTGGGGCTCATCGGGCTCAGTAGGAGAGCTTCTCCACGTGCTTCAGGTTGAGGGACTCGGCCGCCAGGATCACGTCCTCGGCGATGTTGGTCGCGTGATCCCCGATCCGCTCGAGGTTCTTGGCGATGAAGATCAGGTCGATCTGCTGCTCCGACAGGTTCGGGGCCGCGTGGATCTGGGCGATGGCCTGGCGGATCACGCGATCCTCGGTGCTGTCGATCGAGTCGTCCGCGGACAGCACGGCGCGTGCCTGGGCGGGGTCGAGATCGGCGAAGGCCTGGATCGACCGGGCGAGCGCCCGCTGGCTGTCGTCCGCGAGGGCCCGGAGCAGGGGAGGGGGCGTGACTGCGGGGCGTTCGATCAGCCGGCGCGCGCAGCCCGCGATGTTGCGCGCGAGGTCCCCCACGCGCTCGAGATCCGTGGCCATGGTCTTGATCGCCAGGACCTGGCGCAGATCCGAGGCCACGGGCGCTCGCAGAGCCAGGGTGTTCAGCACCGCCTGGTCGATCTCGACATCGATCCGGTCGATCTCGAGATCGTCTTCCATGACCTCTTCGGCCAGCGCCAGGCTGCGCGTCCAGGTGGCCCGAAGTGACTTGTCGAGGACCGCCTCGGCGAGTCCGGCCATGCGAAGGGCCTTCTGTCGGAGGCTCTGGACGTCGCGTCCGACCTTGGCGGAGAGGTCGGCTTGTCTGTTCGGCATGGATTCGGCTCGGCTCCGACGGCTCCTGCCTTCGAGCCGGCAGGTCAGCCGCCTGATGGGTACGGCCCGGTTGTGACGATCGCGTGTCGGATCCGTGGCAACCGAGGGAAATGGATGGGAATCAGCTACTTGGTCGTGGCCTTGTCGAGCGGAGGGTACCATGACTGCGGAGTCCGTCATGGAAATGTCACGCACCCGTGGGTGCAGGACACGCCGGAACGCGCGAATGTCTGCCGCTGCGGTCCGACCCGGAACGGCTTTGCGTCCGGATCAGAGGCGCACGGGGGAGATCCAGTTGGGGTTCGGCGCCGATCTCGCGGGGTCAGGGTCTTGATCGAGGCGCTCTGGATTCTGCTTCCGGCGCTGGCGATGATGGGCTTCGTGCTCGGTCGTCGGCGCGCCGTTCGGCTCGCCGAGGGAGGCGCCGTTGGGCTTCACTCCCTGCCTGGCCATTACGGTCAGTTCGTCCTCATCTGGGCGGCCCT
>CAYWGW010000246.1:0-6243 GCA_964457385.1 uncultured Spirochaetaceae bacterium | reverse complement strand
CGATCGAGGAGCGGGTGGCCGCCTGGCGGCGGGAGATCCCGGATCTCGACGCGCGGACGCTCGGACCGATGCTCGAGACGATCGAGCTCGCGGCGGTCGTCGAGGCCTGGCAGCAGCAGCTGCTCGCGCCCTTCGAGATCGGTCGGGGGGAGTACGAGATCCTGTCGGTCCTGCGCCGGCTGGGCGTCCCGCATCGTTCGAGTCCGAGCGTGTTGATGCGGCTCGTCGGCTGCTCTTCGGCGGGCATGGCGAAGCGGCTGGGGAAGCTCGAGGCCCGCGGCCTGGTGCTGCGTTCGCCCGATCCCGACGATGGACGCGGGTCGCTCGTCCGTCTGTCGCAGCGCGGCCTGGAGCTTCAGGAGCGGATCCTGAGATCCCGGCTGGCGGCGATGCAGGGTCGGCTGGAGACGCTGAGCGAGGGCGAGCTGGAGCAGATCTCCAGCGGCGTCCGGCGGCTCGGCGAGCTGCTTCGCGGGGGCGCATGAAGTTCTCGGTCCAGCTACCCAGCGATCGCGTCGAGCAGCTCGAGGACTTCGCGACGGCCGAGGCGATCGCCGCGAATGCCGCCGCCGCCGAGGCGGCCGGCTTCGACGCATGTTATGTCACGGAGCATCCCTTTCCCGCGAATTCATGGCTCGAGCACGGCGGACATCATGCCCTCGATCCCTTCGTTTCGCTCGCGGTCGCCGCGGCGGCGACGACCCGCCTCCGTCTGCATACGCACATCCTGGTCCTCGCCTACCGCAATCCCTTCCTGGCGGCGAAGGCCATCGCGAGCCTCGACGTGGTCTCGGGAGGGCGTGCGATCGTCGGGGTCGCGGCGGGCTATCTGGCCGACGAGTTCGCGGCGCTGGGCGCGTCCTTCGAGGAGCGCAACGACCGCTCCGACCAGGCGCTGGTCGCGATGAAGGCGGCCTGGACGGGGGAGTCGGTCCGGATGAGCGGAGCGGGCTTCGAGGTCCGGGGCAATCGCATGCTTCCGACGCCGATCCAGCGGCCCCATCCGCCGATCTGGGTCGGGGGGAACTCGCCGCGCGCGATCCGCCGCGCCGTCGAGCATGGCCAGGGCTGGAGCCCGTTTCCGCTGCCCGCCTCGGGCGCCGGGCGGGCTCGAACTGCAGCGATCGAGTCCGTCGAGGATCTCGCCCGGGGCATCGAACGGATGCGCGCGCTCGCCGCAGAGCGTGGTCGTCGCGAGCCCCTCGACGTGTGCTTCGTGCCATTCGGTGTCGAGATGAATCGCCGCCGTCCGCTGGAGGTGGAGGTCCTGCGCGAGCAATTGCACGCCCTCGAGACGATCGGCGTCGGCTGGGTGTCGATCGGTATGCCGACGCAGAGTCGCAACGCCTATCTCGAGGGACTCGCGCAGTTCTCGGAGCTTTTCCTGCAGGCCCGGTCTGCAACCTCGGTCGATCCGGCGGTGAAAACCCCGCGTGGTGGTGGATGACCGGCGGGATCGAGCCATGACTGGCTCAAGTCTTGGGATCCGTGTCCGGTACCCTGGATCGGACCATGGGGACCGTGATACGCTTCAACCACCCCCGGGACATCAGCATCGGAGTCAGTGAATGCGAGGGAGTGCGGAGCATCGATGAAGCACGCGCTCGCGCTCTTCGCCTTGTTGATGGGAACCTGGCTGCTTCTCTCGGGCCATTACGAGCCGACGCTGATCGGTTACGGCGTGCTCTGCTCGGCGGGGGTGGTCGCGTTGTCGGCGCGGCTCGGAATCCTGGACGAGGAGGGCGTGCCGATCCATCTCGCCTGGCGCGCCCTGCGTTATCTACCATGGCTCTTCGGCCAGATCGTGCAGTCCAACTGGGCGGTGGCCCGCGTGATCCTCGATCCCCGCCTCCCGATCCGCCCGCGGCTGCTGCAGCTGGAGGCAGGCCCGCGGACGGTCGTCGGACAGGTCGTGCTCGCGAACTCCATCACCCTCACGCCGGGGACGATCACCCTGGACGTGCGTGACGGACGGCTCCTGGTGCACGCGCTCACCGAGGACTCGGCGGCGGGAGTGCTCGGGCGCGAGATGGATCGGCGCGTCGCCTGGATCGAGGGGAGCCTGGGGAACCCGAGCTCGGAGGCGGCTTCGTGAGCATGTTTGCAGCGGCGATGCTCGGCGTGCTCGTGACGATGCTGCTGGCCCTGATCCGGGCGGTCCGCGGTCCCTCGGTCTTCGATCGGGTGCTGGCTGCGAACGTGTTTGGGACGAAGACGGTACTCCTGATCGCCGTCAGCGGCTTCCTTGCCGGACGTCCGGAGTGGCTGGATCTCGCGATCCTCTACGCCCTGGTGAACTTCGTCGGCATGATCGCGCTCCTGCGCTTCAGCAAGTTCGAGAATTTCGCCGACGACCTCGTCCCGGAACCCGGCCACCCGGACTCCAGCCGCCCGGACGGGAGCGAGTCGTGACGCTGCTCATCGATCTGGCCAGCTGGCTCTCGCTGCTCGCGGGCAGCGCCTTCTGCGTCGTCGGCGGAATCGGCATGATCCGGATGCCGGACTTCTACACCCGGAGCCACGCGGCGAGTCTCACCGACACGCTCGGCGCGACCCTGATCCTGTTCGGACTCGCGCTCCAGGCCGGCTTCAGCCTGGTCACGGTGAAGCTCGTCTTCGTGCTCCTCTTCATCTATCTGACGACGCCGACGGCGACTCATGCGCTGGTGAAGGCCGCCCACGCGAGGGGGATCACGGCGCCGTCGGTCGAGGACGAGAGCGAGATGCGGGGAGGCGGTCGATGATCGAGGCCTTTCTCTTCGCGTTCCTGATCGGCCTCACGATGTACATCGCGAGTCTTCGCAATCTCTTTGCAGCAGCCATGCTCTTCGGCATCTTCAGCCTCCTCTCCGCGGGCATGCTTCTGCTGATGGACGGCGTCGACGTGGCGTTCACGGAAGCGGCCGTGGGAGCGGGCTTCGCGACGATCCTCTTTCTAGGCGCCCTGGGCCTCACGACCTCCGAAGCGGCGCCCCGGCGAGCGCATCGACTGACGGCCAAGCTCGTGGTCGTCGCGACGGGATTGATGCTGGTTCAGGGCGTGCTGGAGATGCCGCCCTACGGAGATCCGGATGCGCCGGCCCAGCGACACGTCGCACCGCATTACATCCAGGTCTCGGACGAGGAGATCGGGATTCCCAACATCGTGACGTCGGTGCTCGCCAGCTACCGGGGCTACGACACCTTCGGCGAGGTGACGGTGATCCTGACCGCGGCGGTGGGGGCCGTCCTGCTACTTGGAGGGACGCTGCGCGGGGCTCGAGAGGCGGCGTCGGATCCGGACGACGAGGAGGAACCGACGTGAGCGAGTGGGATCACCGCAAGATGCGCATGCGCGAGAAGGTCGTCCTTCGGGTCGTGAGCAAGATCGTGACGCCGTTCATCCTGCTCTTCGCCCTCTACGTCCAGTTCCACGGCGACTACGGGCCGGGCGGCGGCTTCCAGGCGGGAATCATCTTTGCCGCCGGCCTGATCCTGCATGGTCTGATCTTCGGGCTCGGGGCGCTCCGTCGTGCGGTGCCGCCGCTCTTCGTGGAGACCGGGATCGCGCTCGGGGCGCTGCTCTACGGAGGCGTCGGGGTCGTCTCGATGCTGATGGGCGGCGAGTTCCTGAACTACGGCTCGCTCGATCCGGAGGCGCCCACCCATGGGCAGCATCTGGGCATCCTGCTGATCGAGCTCGGCGTGGGGATCACCGTGAGCTTCGTGGCGATCGGGATCTTCTACGCCTTCGCCGGGCGGTCGCAGTCTTGATCGGGATCGTCGTTTCGCATTGGATCTACCTCGCCTGCATCGTATTGATGATGACGGGTCTGTACATCATGATGGCGAACGGGAACCTCATCAAGAAGCTCATGGGGATGAACGTCTTCCAGACGTCGGTCGTGCTCTTCTACGTCGCGATGGGCAAGGTGGAGGGGGGAACGCCTCCGATCCTGATCGAGGGTGCCGAGGATGTCGTGTACTCGAACCCGTTGCCCCATGTCCTGATGTTGACCGCCATCGTCGTCGGGGTCGCGAGCGCTGCCGTCGGGCTCGCTCTCGCCGTACGTTTGAAGGAGGCGTACGGGACGGTCGAGGAGGACGAGATCGTGGCGCTCGATCGCCGCGAGGACCAGGCAGAAGCGGCGAGGTCGGTGCGGTGAGCTGGCTCTCGTTCCATCTCCCTGCGCTGCAGGTCCTGCTTCCCCTTCTGGGGGCACCGCTCTGTTTCCTGCTGCGACGGGAGCAGATCGCGAGCGGCTTTGCCGTCCTGATCTCCTGGGTCTGCTTCGCGATCTCGCTGGCCCTGCTCGGGGAGGTGCGCGGAGGGGACGTCCTCGTATACGAGTTCGGCGGCTGGTCCCGCCCCTATGGCATCGAGTATCGCGTCGACATCACGAACGCCTTCGTCCTCGTGACCGTCTCCGGGCTCGCCGCGGTAGTCTTCTCCGCGGGGACCGGATACGCCCGACGTCGCATTCCCGTCGGTCGCGAGTACCTCTTCTACTCGGCTGCTCTGCTCTGTCTGACCGGGTTGCTTGGCGTGACGATCACCGGAGACCTCTTCAACGTCTTCGTCTTCCTCGAGATCTCGTCCCTCTCCTCCTACATCCTGATCGCACTCGGACAGAAACGTCGCGCGCTGATGGCGGCCTACTCGTATCTCATCATGGGGACGATCGGGGCGACCTTCCTGCTGATCGGGATCGGCCTGATGTACGTGATGACCGGGACGCTGAACATGGTCGACATGGGCGAGCGGCTCCCAGCGGTCGAGCAGAGTCGGACGGTGGTGGTCGCCCTGGCCTTCGTCGTGGTGGGCATCAGCACGAAGCTGGCGGTCTTCCCGCTCCATCAATGGCTCCCGAACGCCTACACATTCGCGCCCCCCGTGGTGTCCGCCTTTCTCGCGTCGACGGCAACCAAGGTGGCCTACTACCTGCTGATCCGCTTCACCCTGAGCCTCTTCGGCTTCGCCTTCGTCTTCGAGACCGTGGGGATCGACCGGCTGCTGATTCCGCTCTCCGTGATCGCGATGTTCTCCGGATCGATCGCGGCGATCTACCAGACCGATCTGAAGCGGGTCCTCGCCTACTCGAGCATCGCGCAGGTCGGGTATATGACCCTGGGATTCTCTCTTGCAACCACGGCGGGACTGTCGGCCGGCCTGATCCACCTCTTCAACCACGCCCTGATGAAGGGTGGGCTCTTTCTCGTGGCCGCCTGCGTCACCTGGCGGATCGGGGCGACCCGGATCGAGTCCATGCGGGGCCTGGGCCGAAGCATGCCCTTCACGATGGCTGCTCTCGTCGTCTCCGGCCTCGCGCTGGTGGGGGTCCCGGGCACGGCGGGCTTCGTCAGCAAATGGGCCCTGGTCTCCGCCGTGCTCGAGCGCGATGCGTTGCTGCTCGCCTTCCTGGTGATGGCGAGCTCCGTGCTCGCCCTGATCTACGTCTGGCGACTGATCGAGGTGGTGTATTTCGGGGAGCCCGTCGTGCTCGAAGGCGAGCCGCGGCATGGAGAGGCACCGCTGCGCCTGCTCCTGCCGACCTGGCTGCTGGCGGCGGCCTCGATCTACTTCGGACTCTTCTCGGGCTTTGCCGTCGAGATCGCCGAGCGCGCGGCAAGGCAGCTGCTCGGGCCGGGATTCTGAGGTGAAGCGCCGATGAGCTCCGATTCGCAAGCGCTCTCCCTCGTCTGGCCCCTGGTCCTGCCGGTCCTCGGCGCCGTCGGCGTCGCGATCCTCGGCCGCCGGCCGAATCTGCGAGACGGCTGGACCGTGGCCATCGGGCTCGCGACCTTCGCCGGCGTCGCCCGCCTGGTCCCGCCAGTCGTCGCCGGCGAACGTCCAGCGCTGGCGCTGCCGGGCTGGATGCCGGGCCTCGGGCTGGGCTTCGAGGTCGAACCTCTCGGGCTGCTCTTCGCGCTGGTGGCCTCGGGGCTCTGGGTCGTGACCTCGATCTACGGCTTCGGATACATGCGGGGCCATCACGAGAAGCACCAGACCCGCTTCTTCACCTGCTTCGCACTGGCCATCTTCGCAGCGCTCGGGATCGCCTTCGCGGGGGATCTGGCGACGCTCTTCCTCTTCTACGAGATGCTGACCTTTTCGACCTATCCCCTCGTGACGCATCAGGGCAGCGCGGCGGCGATCCGTGCGGGGCGGGTCTATCTCGGCGTCCTCGTCTCGACCTCGATCCTGTTCCTGCTGTTGGCGATCATCTGGACCTCGGAGCTGGCGGGGACCCTGCGCTTCCGGCC
>CAYWGW010000245.1:0-6259 GCA_964457385.1 uncultured Spirochaetaceae bacterium | reverse complement strand
GATCTCTGGCTGCTGTCGCTCAGCGGTACGCTGATCCTGGCCCTGGATCTGTGGATCCTGCTCGAAGGAATCCAGCTGCTCCGCCGCGCCGGGCCCGCAGCACCGATGGGCTCTGCCGCTGCCCTACCCGGCCCTTCTTCCTAGACGCCTTCCTGGACGCCATCCGGGAAGTGCCGTGAGCCGACGGAACCGGCGACTGCGATGAGCTCTTCGGCGACGGCCGGGAAACGATCCGCATGACCGGGCTCGCTCCCTGGAAGCAGTGCCCGGATCACCCCGAGATGGGTCACGACGATCAGGCGTTCGCCGCTGCAGCGCTTGCAGAGCTCCTGCATCAGATCGCGAGCGCGCCGACGGATCTCGGCACGGCTCTCACCCCCACCCGGTCGGACGAACGGATCGCCGGACTCGAACGCCAGCAGCGCAGTCCGATCGCGAAGCTCGATCTCGCTGCGGGTGAGCCCCGCCCACTCACCCACGTCGAGTTCGCGCAGCCGCGACTCGATCTCGACCTCGAGACCGAGGACCCCGCCCAGGATCTCCGCGGTCTCCCTCGCTCGCCGAAGGTCACTCGCCAGCAGCCGGCTCCAGCCCTCCTCGGGCTCGGCGCTGCCCATCCGCAGGGTCGAGGCCAGCAGCCGAGCCTGCTCACGACCGACGCCGGAGAGAGCGGGATCTGCGTGCCCCTGCCAACGCCCAGCGGCGTTCCATGCCGTCTGGCCGTGACGCACCAACAGCAGCTCCGTTCGCGGCGTCTTCATGGGGGCGCAAGCTAGGGCATGCGCGCGACGGCTGTCGAGCTCAGCGCCGCAGCTTGCGAAGAGCCACTCCCAGCGGATAGAAGCCGAGGGCGATCAACACGATGGGCACGCTCAGATGGCCGAGCAGCAGATGCCCCGGCTCCAGCCACTCGCAACCGAGCTGAACGATCAGGACGCCCAGCGCACCCGAGGCGAGCAGGGCCACGCTGGCGGCCCGGAGGGGATGGGCGGCCCATCCACGCATCAGGAAGCTGAAGATCACGCCGGCCGGCAGCAGGGAGAGGTACAGGCCGCGGTTGAAGCAGACGGCATGAGCCTGGGCATGATCGCCCAGGCTCTGGAAGTCCGCGGCCCGCATCCCGCCGAGGCAGGCGATCGCCGCCGCCAGCAACCCGACCCAGCACGCGGTGAGACCGGCCACCTCGAGCCGCTCTCGACCCGGCACCCCGGCGGCGAGAGCAGAGACCGCCCCACCGAGAGCGCCCACCAGCAGGCCGACGAAGCTCGCCAGGTAGATCGGATGGTGGAGCATCGCATCGAGGATCGACTCGCCCATCCGCGCGTGGGACGAACTCAGCACCACACCCAGCAGCGCAGCCCAAACCGCGAGGATCACCGCGAAGGCCGATCGCAGTCGCGGAATCGGGCGCACCGGGCGCAGATCGTCCACGAGTCCGTCGATCAGGCGTTCCGTCGCATCCATCCTCGTCTCTTCCACGCTTCGATCCACCATCGCTCTCGCCTCATCGTCCCCATCTTCGTCTCGAAGGTTCTCCCTTGTCCGGGGCGGGCAACTGCGCGGACTTCCAGTCCCCGCCCTCACGCAGCCCCGAGAGCGCGTCCCTCAGGGCACGGTAGCCTCGATGCGCGCGCACCTTGAGGGCGCCCGGCGAGACGCCGACCCTCAGGGCGGCCTCCGCCACGGACAGCCCATCGACCTGGATCAGCGTCACCGCCTCGCGCTGAGCCTCGGGCAGGGCGTCCAGCGCATCTCTCAGCTCGGGGGGAAGGGGCTCCTGCTCCGCCGAGACCGGCGACCGCAGATCCTGCCACTCGCCGACGTCGATCGGGGTCTCGCGGTCCCCGCGCCGTTTGCGCTCCCGGAAATGGTCGATGACGGCGTTGCGGACGATCGCCCGCATCCAGGGCCCGAAGGGACGCTCTGGACGGTAGGTGGCCCGGCCGCGATGGATTGCGAGCAGCGCGTTCTGGACCACGTCGTCGGCGGCGGCCGGATCGCGCAAGCGACTGCGGACGATGGCACGCACCTTGGGCTGGATCGCGAGCAGGAGCTGGCGATAGGCGTTCGCATCCCCTGCCTGCGCTGCGCGCATCCAGAGCGAGAAGGATTCCTCGATCGGGTCCGACGATCCTGTCTGGGCGCCTCGGTTCGTGGACACGCAGATCTCCGAGCGGGACCGGGGGAGTCCCGATCCGGCTCATAACCAAGCGGCGCCGGAGCGTACCCCAACTGATGCGCTCGCAACCCCGATCCACCCACCGCAGAGGCGCGGGACGATGGAGGGCCTGACATATTGCGCCTCTTCAGTCCACTCCTCTTCTGAAGACGCGCGCGGAGCACGAGCCCGGATCGCGCGGCGGACGAGTGGCCCCGGCGGGTGGTGCGAGAGCGGAGACGCCCGGGTCCGGAGGTCCGAGTCCAGGGTCCGAGTCCAGGGGAAACGAACGGTGGGAAGCTCGATGGGACGGCGCTACTTCGATTGGATCCACGTCGAGATCAGCCTCGCTCTGGACCGGCAGATCTCTCGCTACGCCCTCTGGATCGCGATCTGGGAGCGGGGCGGCGATCCCGATCGACTCTCTCACGACGAGGCCCGAGGCTTCGTCGAATCCGGACTGACCCCCTTCCTGACGGCCCAGGGTGCGCTCCTGAGCCGCCGCGCCCGGCGACGGCTCGAGGGCCGGATCCTGCGCTTCGACCCTCGCTTTCCCACCCCCGAGGAGCGGTTGGCGTTCCCGAGCCCCGGGCGCTCTCCGGCCCCGCCCCCCCGGTCTGCACGGCGACCCTCAAGCCCGTAGCGCCCCGGCCCGAATCGGAGATGTGCCTTCGAGTCGCTTCATCCTGTTGATCGAGAACGAGCCCGCCGCGACGGAGCCGCTGGCGAGGCAGCTCGTCCGTCTCGGGATCGAGCCGATTCGGGCCGACGGCCTGGCCGAAGGGGTCGGGGTCGTGGAGACCGGCGGCTATTCGATCGGCGCCGTGCTGCTGCCCGCGGATCTGCCGCCCCGCGAGATCGCGGACGCCATCCAACGCATGCGGCGTCACGCGCCGCTGCTCCCGGTCATGGCGTATGGCAAGCCGCCGGATCCCGGCCAGCGAAAGCGCCTCCGTCGTGCGGACGTGCGGCTCGCGCTCTGGGATGGCTACGACGACGCGGTGTTGCGTTTCCAGCTGAACCGGATGCTCTCGGGCGAGATCGCCCACGTCGCCCGTCGCTCGCGTCGGGCCCCCGTGCATTCTCCCGTTCGGATCCGCGTCGGGGGACGCGAGAAGCAGGGCATGCTCTGCAGCCTCTCCGAGGGCGGCTGCTTCATCGAAACGCCTCGCGCCAGCATGGAGGGGGCGCGACTCGAGCTCGCCTTCGAGCTCGACCAGCGCATCTACGAGCTCGAGGGCCGGGTCGCCTTCGCGAACGTGCCCGGCAACCTGCAGCGTCCCAATCTGCCCCTGGGCATGGGCGTCTGCTTCGAAAACCTGCCCCGCTCCGTGGCCCGGGAGATCGACGACCTCGTCCGGCGAAGGAGCGACGCCCTCGAGGTCTGAGGGGCGGACGCCCGTTCAGCGGTTCGCGTAGGCCTCGATCAGGACGTCCGAGGTCTCGGGTCGCATGATGCGGGCATCCGGCCGCTCGCCGTTCTGCAGCATCTCTCGAATCTTCGTCCCGCTGATCGAGAAGGGCTTCTCCCCCTCGTGGCGCTCGGTGAGATCGACCCGGCCCATGCTCTCGTAGTAGGCGGCGAAGCCGACCTTGCAGGGCTGGATCAGGAGCTCACCGGGCAGGGCGCCGAAGATCTCCTGGGCATCGAAGTCGCCCCAGATTGCGCTGCCATCCTCGAAGGGGGCATCGGCGTGCTTGCGGCCGATCACGATGTCCGAGAATCCGTAGTTCTGGCGATAGATGCCGTGCATGATCGCCTCGGCCGGGCCGCCGTAGAACATCTTGATGTCGAGACCGATCAGCTCGAACACGTCCGAGAGGTCGTAGCCCGCCTTCTCCCAGACTGCCGGATCCTTGTCGCCCTCTCCGAGCAGCTTCTCGCTGTGCAGCTTGCGGTAGCAGCGCATGCGCATCGCCGCCGGCACGTCGTCGCCCTTGAGCTCACCCATCAAGGGATTCAGGACGGCGCCCGTGAAGTGGCCTTCGGCCGTGAGCTTCTCCACGCCGTAGACGAGGGCGTACTCGTGGGCGCGATGGAGCGGATTGCGCGTCTGGAAGGCCAACGCCCGCTCCCACTTCCGATCCCGGATGAAGGCTCGTGTCATCCGGGGGGAGAGCATGAACTCGGCGTACTCGCGGTTCGGACGCGGCGGCAGCGCCCGGATCGTGCCCCCGACGAGCTTCGAGCGATCGTCGTTGTCGACGATCCGGCCGCCGGGATGATCCACCCGCTCGGTGCCGTAGACGCTCTGGAGATAGGCGGGCTTGTCCCAGTCGAAGACCTCGAGGTCGTCGACGATGGCCACCACCTCACCCGATTCCGTCCGGACGGCACAGGCATCCTTGCCCGAGAGGGTGTCGGTTTCCGCATCCGTCAGCGGCAGGGAGATCGGAATCGTCCACGCATGACGGCCCCCCTTCGAGAGCACGACCCGCTCGGACAGCACCCGATCGAAGGCCTCCTTCTTCATGGGCCCCGTGAGCGGCGAGAGCGCGCCATCCGCCAGGCGATGCACCGTCGCGAGATCGGCCGAGCTCAACCGGATCGAGGGCAGTCCTTCGGCCTCCGCGAGAAAGCTCGCTCGGTGCTTCAACGGCACGATCCGGTCGACGAGCTCGTCGAGGCCGCCGTGCACCGGAACCAGGTCTTCGTGGGTGGACTGACTCATGACTCGGACTTCCTCTCCCGATCGATCTCGCCCGATCGATCTCGATCCCGCTCAATGGCTTCTCGGGGCGACCCGACGCCGCTACCAGACAGGGAACTCCGACCAACCCTCTTTCAGGAGCATCCGCTCCTGGGTTCCATCGAAGCGTCGAACAGTCAGCCTGCGACTGCCGTTGACGACCTGGACGAAAACGATGAATTCCCCATCCGGGGAGACCGATGGCATTCGCTCCTCGGAGTCCCCCGGTCGGATGGGAACACGGGAGGTGCCGTCGATCCGCATGCGCCGCAGTCGATAGCCCGCCGAGGACTCCGACGCAAATACGATCCATTGACCGTCCGGTGTCGGCGTCGGCTCGCGGCCGCGAACCAGGACCTGCTCCGTCGCCCCCGGCTGCAGGCTCAGGGTCGCCACCATGGACTGGTAGAAGGCCGGGCCGGTGCTGCGCGGACGCACGTCGACCTTCTCGTAGACGATCCGATCCTGACCGGACAGGAAATGCAGGGAGCCCGGAATCACGTCCTCCGCGACCACCCGCTCGATCCGGCCTGCGAGACCCGTCAGCACGAGGCTCTGATGCGGGAGCGAGTAACGACTGCGCTGCTCGGAGCGATGGACCACCAGCCGGCCGTCGCCGACATAGCTCCCGCGCGGATGCTCCGCAGGCCCCACCGTGATCGGACTCAGGTCCCGTCGCTCCATGTGGTACTCGTAGAGCTGCTCCTCCCCGCCCCGGCGCGCGGAAGCAAAGAGCAGCCGCTTGTGGTCGGGGGACCAGGCCAGGGGCAGCGCGTCGAGCGGGGCCGCCTCGACGGGCTCGACCTCGCCCGTCTGCGGCCAGTAGAGCATCAGACGACCAGGGTGCTTCGCCAGCCGCAGCTGCAATGCCGGCGAGACTTCGGCCCGCAGATGCGCCTGGATCTCCCGCAGCGTGCGCTCGGGCGTCTCCTCACCCGGCGGCGGCGGTAGCTCGGACGCCTTCTCGAAGATCTCGGCGCGCTTGCTCGCCGCCTTGTCGGGCCAGTGCAGGAAGGCGATCGGCTGGGCCGGGAGCTGCTCCGGCTGAAGTCGCGTTGATACACAGGAAAGCGTCGTCGATCCGAGCCCCGCCCCGATCGAAAGGACGAAGAAGATCAGAAGCAGCCGCGATCGCAGCGAACCGACCCGCTCCCCTCGTTCGCGTCCGGGAGTCGATCGCTGCGAGTCCATCCGCGCCACCGGTTTTCGTCGCATCAGATGCCCGCCTCCAGCCGCCGTCCGACGTAATGCGCCTTCCTGCCGTCGGCAGCGGCGTCGCGCTCGAAGATCCCGACCTCCGCCACCCTCCCCCCGAGCAGGGAAACGACGATCTGGGCTGCGTCGGGGAAGGGAAACAGCGGGTGGACGGCGAAGGACAGATCGTCCTGCGACAAATGACAGCCCTGTCCCA
>CAYWGW010000244.1:0-6260 GCA_964457385.1 uncultured Spirochaetaceae bacterium | reverse complement strand
GAGCGCGGTCCTGCTGCTACTGCTCTTCGCGTACGGGGTCGGCAAGGCGGCGTTGATGCCCTTCCATCGCTGGCTGCCGGCGGCGATGGTCGCGCCGACGCCCGTCTCGGCGCTGCTGCATGCGGTGGCCGTCGTGAAGGCGGGTGTCTTCTCCATCCTGAAGATCGCCATCTACGTATTCGGCCTCGATCTGCTGGGGACGGAGGGCCTCGCGGACGTGCTGATCGCGATCGCGGCCTTCACGATCCTGGCGGCCTCGATCCGCGCCCTCAGTCTCGACAACCTGAAGGCGCGGCTGGCGTATTCGACGATCAGCCAGCTCTCGTACATCGTGTTGGGCGCGGCGCTCGCGACCCCCGCCGCGGCCCTGGGCGCGGGTCTCCACATCCTGATGCACGCCCTCGGCAAGATCACGCTCTTCTTCGTCGCGGGCGCCGTCTACGTGACCGCTCACAAGACCGAGGTCAGCCAGCTCGACGGCCTCGGTCGCCGGATGCCTTTCACGTTCGCCGCCTTCGGCCTGGCGTCGTTCAGCATCATCGGTCTGCCGCCCTTCGGAGGTGCCTGGAGCAAATGGTATCTGGTGATGGGCGCCTTCGACGCCGGCCGGCCCTGGATGGCGGCGGTCTTCCTGTTGAGCTCGCTGCTCTCGATCGGCTACCTGATGCCGATCGTGGTGCGCGCCTTCTTCCGGCCGTTGCCGGCGACGGCGGAGGCCGCGGACGGGCATGATGGAGACGGCGGAGAGGACGGACTGCGAGAGACGTCGCTGTTGATGCTGCTGCCGCTGTGTGCGACGGCCCTGCTCTGCCTCGTGAGCTTCTTCCTGGTGGAGAGCGTCTACGAGCTTCTGGCGCCGATCGTGGAACGGGGCGCAGGCGCGCGGGAATGAATCGGGAGGGGAAGACGGGATGACGCAGGAGCCGGACCGGGAGGGATGCGAGGGCAAGGGCGAGGAGCATTGGCTCGATCGGCCCGGCTCGGTCGCTCTGCTCGTGAAGCTGCTCGTCGGGCTGGCGGTCCTGACGGTGCTCGCGGACCTCTTCTATCACAAGCACGGGGAGTACGGCTTCCAGGAGTGGATCGGCTTCGACGCGGTCTATGGCTTCGTGTCCTGCGTCGTCCTCGTGCTCGTGGCCAGGGGGCTGCGGCGGCTGCTGTTGCGGCGCGAGGACTACTATGAGTGAGTCGCTCGCAATGGGACTGCCGCCGGGTCTGCTGCTGATCCTCGCTGCGGTCCCGGCCGCCTGGCTGCCGAGACGCCTCTCGCAGGGCGTGATGCTGATGCTTCCGCTGATCGGGCTGGCCCAGACGCTCGCGCTGCCGGCGGAGGCCTCGCGATTCTTCGAGCTCTTCGGCCTGGAGCTCGAGATCGTGCGGGTCGACGCGCTCGCCCGGGTCTTCGGGATCGTCTTCCATCTGGCGGCCTTCCTGGGCGTGCTCTACGCGCTCCATGTACGCGACCGACTCGAGGCCGCGGCCGCCCTCGTCTACGCCGGCAGCGCGATCGCGGCGACCTTCGCCGGGGACCTGCTCACGCTCTTCGTGTGGTGGGAGCTGACGGCCATCTCCTCGGTCTTCCTGGTCTGGGCCCGCCGGACCGAGGCCGCCCGGCGGGCGGGGATGCGCTACCTCGTCGTCCAGGTCAGCTCCGGGCTGCTGCTGCTGACGGGCTCGATCCTCTTCTTCCGGGAGCGCGGCTCGCTCGCCTTCGACCATCTCGGCATCGACTCCGCGGCGGGCTGGCTGGTGTTCCTCGCCTTCGGCATCAAGGCCGCCTTTCCGCTGCTTCACGGCTGGATGAAGGACGCCTATCCCGAGGCCACGATCACGGGGACGGTCTTTCTCTCGGGCTTCACGACGAAGCTCGCGATCTACGCCCTGGCCCGGGGTTTCGCCGGCACGGAGATCCTGGTTCCGATCGGGGCGACGATGACGGTCTTCCCGATCTTCTTCGCTCTCGTCGAGAACGACCTGCGTCGGGTGCTCTGCTACAGCCTCAATAATCAGCTCGGGTACATGGTGGTTGGCATCGGCATCGGGACCGAGTTGGCCCTGAATGGCGCGGTGGCCCACGCCTTCGTCCACGTCGTCTACAAGGCGCTGCTCTTCATGTCGATGGGCGCCGTCCTGCTCCGGACGGGGACGGCGAAGGCCTCGGAGCTCGGGGGGCTCTACAGGTCCATGCCCTGGACGACTCTCTTCTGCGTGGTCGGCTCCGTCTCGATCTCGGCCTTCCCGTGGACGAGCGGCTTCGTCTCGAAGTCGATGATCCTGTCGGCGGCGGCGCATGAACATCGTCTCCTCGCCTTCCTCGCGCTGCTCTTCGCGTCGGCCGGCGTCCTCCACTACTCGGGAATCAAGGTGCCCTTCTTCGCCTTCTTCGCCCGGGATCGCGGCCTGCGCGTGAAGGAGGCGCCTGCACACATGCTGGCGGCGATGGCGCTCGCCTCGCTCCTCTGCGTGGGCATCGGAATCTTCCCCGGCCTGCTCTACGACATGCTTCCCTATCCGGTCGACTACGAGCCCTATACGACGACCCACGTCGTCACCGTGCTGCAGCTGCTGCTCTTCTCGGCGCTGGCCTTCGTTGTCCTGCTGAAGACGGGGCTCTACCCGTCGGATCTGCGGGGCATCGTGCTCGACGTCGACTGGATCGATCGCCGCGCGCTTCCGTGGATCTGGTCGGGTCTGTCGAAAGGATGGATCACGCTGCAGCACCGTTGTCTCGGTGTGGCGAAGCAGGCTCGCAGCCGTGTGCTCGACATGACCGAGGCGCATCTCAGTCCGTGGAGTCGTTTCGGCGAGCCGTGGCCATCGGGAACCACGGCGATGTGGGCGGCGGTGATGCTGCTGTCCTATCTGCTGCTGGCCTACTGAACGGGGAGATCGACGACCGGATGCCCGACCTGTTCTACGAGAAGCACGGCCCCGTCGCGATCCTGACCTTCAATCGTCCGGAGCGTCGGAATGCGCTGAGTCCCGAGACGATGGTCCGGCTCTCTGACGCCTGGAAGGAGTTTCGCGACGACGACGAGCTCCGCGTGGCGATCCTGACCGGGGCGGGGGATCGGGCCTTCTGCGCGGGGGGCGATCTCGAGCGTCTGATGCCGCTGTTCACCGGCGCCCGGCGCCCGGAGGACGATTGGGATCATCGTCTGATGGCGGATCCCGGGGACGTGATGGCCACGGCCCTGCTGCGTCCCTTCGAACTCTACAAGCCCATCGTGGCGGCCATCAACGGCTTCGCGCTCGCGGGCGGATGCGAGATCCTGCAATCGACGGACATCCGGATCGCGTCCCGAACGGCGAGCTTCGGCCTCTCCGAGGCGCAGCGCGGGCTGGTCCCGGGCGGAGGATCGATGGTCCGGCTGCCGCGCCAGATTCCCCATTGCAAGGCGATGGAGATCCTCCTGCTCGGCGATCGGATCACCGCCGAGGAGGCCCATCGCATCGGCTTCATCAACGAAGTCGTCGAGCCCGAGGCCCTGATGCCGCGTGCCCTGGAGATCGCGGATCGTCTGGCGCGCAACGCGCCGCTGGCGCTGCGTACGATCAAGGAGACCGTGATCCGCACCAGCGGCCTTCCACTGGACGAAGCCTACGCCGTCGAGCATCGGCTCTCGGCTCCGGTGATGGGCTCGGAGGATGCTCGGGAAGGGCCGAAGGCCTTCATGGAGAAACGCGAGCCGGTCTGGAAGGGACGTTGACCGTCAGACGCCCCCGGCCTCCCGTGCCGCTCGTGCCTCCCGGTCGGCGTCCATTGCCCGCTCGTCTGGTCTTCTCCGCCCGTCTTCGCTCCGCGACGACGGCCTTCAGTCGTGGGCGATCGGCCCGTCCTTGAAGAGCGCGTCGCGAAGCTCCTCGTCGAGCTTGGGGTCCTTGCGACGGATCCACTCGAGCACCATCGCCGCATGCTCCTTCTCTTCATCGCGATTGTGGGCGAGGATGGCAGCCAGCTCGGCGTCCTTGCACGCGTCCACGCGCTGGTTGTACCAGTCGACCGCCTCGAGCTCCTCCATCAGCGAGACGATCGCCCGATGCATGTCGCGGGTCTCGTCGGAAAGATCTTCGATCGCCTCGTGATAGCCCTCGTTTGCCATGTTCTCGTCCTCTCGCTGCGAGTTTCGTTCGATGTCGTCCGTGGTCGCCGTCGGTCGTCCGTCGTCGATCGTGCGCCGCCGCCGCCGCCGTCCCGATCCGTCCCGCGCCGCTCAGCTCAGGGCGCCCGTGGCCGCGATCGCCGAGATCTCGTCCTCGGAGTAGCCGAGGATGTCCCGCATCACCTCGAAGGTATGCTCGCCGATCAGCGGACCCGCCCGGGTCGGTCGCGCCGGGGTCTCGGAGAAGATCGTCACGGCGCCGTCGAAGAAGCTGCGGCCGAAGCCCCCGTGGTCGAGCTCGATGAAGAAGCCACGATCCCGCAGCTGTGCGTCGGCGTGGAAGTCCGTGGCCCGCAGCGCCGGGTAGGCGGGTACGCCGGACTCCCGGAGTCGTAGGCCGAGCTCGTGGGCGTTCTCGCTGGCGCAGAAAGCGGCCACCCTGGCCTCGATCTCCTCGCGTCGGGCGAGCCGGGCGTCGATCGAATCGAGCTCGTCTCCACCGCAGGTCTCGAGATCGGGCACCAGGGAGACGAGGGCACGCCATTGCTCGGCGGAGCGGACCTCGATCGCCAGGAAGCGCTCGGTCCCCTGCGTGGCGAAGACGCCGTGGGGACAGCCGCGCTCGGAGTCGAGGCCCGCGCGGTCGAGGATGCGTCCGTTGGACTCGTAGTCGAGGATCATCGGCGCCAGGTAGTGGATGGCGCTCTCGATCTGCGAGACGTCGATGCACTGTCCCTCGCCCGTCCGATCGCGATGGTGCAGCGCCGCCACGAGCGCGGCCAGCGCATAGCGAGGCGAGATGAAGTCGGTGTAGGCACCCCAGGGCGCGATCGGCGGTCGGTCGCGCCAGCCCGTGATGCCCACGAATCCGGCCAGCGCGGCGCCGTGGAGACCGAAGCCCGTATGCTTGCGCTCGGGCCCGGTCTGCCCGCGCATGCAGGTGTAGAGCATCACGAGATCCGGGTTCTTCTCGCGCAGGGTCTCGTAGTCGAGTCCGAGCCGCTCGGCCGTGCCCGGCGTGAAGTTCTGGATCACGACGTCGGCCCAGGCCGCCATCCGATGGGCGACCTCGAGACCCGCTGGCAGGCTGAAGTCCACCGCGATGCCCAGCTTCGACTGGTTCATGTTGGCGGCGGTGTGTCCGGTCGTCGTCCCGGGCGGTCCGATCCAGGGCGGGATGAAGCGCAGGGTATCGATGCGCTTCTCGGTCTCGACCCGGAGCACGGTGGCACCGAGATTCGCGAGATCCTTCGAGATCAGGGGCCCGGCGGCGATCCAGGAGAAGTCGGCGACCTTGAGGCCCTCGAAGAGCGGCCGCGGGGAATCGGGCTTCGAGCGGGTTGACCGAGCCGGATAGGGTGCGCGTTCCGCCGTGTCCCCCTCGTCCTTCTCGATCCCGGCGAGAATCGACTGGTCCTGTCCCAGCTTCGGAGCGCCGCGGTCGTAGGCGATCGGCGTTCGGGAGAGTCGGGCGAAGGGGCCGGGGAGACTCGCGCCCTCCAACTCGATCCAGAAGTCCCGTGCGCGCAGCTGGGGATCCCCCAGCAGATCGGGCGCCAGGTTGACCGGCGCGATCAGCCATTTCTGCGCGACCGCCTGGGCGTGGATCTCGGCCTTCGTCATCCCGCGCAGATGGGCGAGGAATTGAGCGACGCCGCGGTTCGCATCCTCGATCGCGAGCGCGCCCTCCTGGATCTGCTGGATCCAGGTTGGCCAGTCGATCTGCCGGAGATCGGGGTCGAGGCCGCCCTGCTCGCCGACCCAGCGCATGGCCGCGTCGAAACCGTGGGCACCCTGGGCGCCCAGCACCAGGGTCATCGCGACATAACCATCCTTGCAGGGCTCGATCACGGGTAGCGTCAGGCCGGGCACGACCTCCATCGAGCCTGTGCGCCCGGCCCGATCGTCCCCGAAGCCCGGCGGATCCTGGCCGATGGCCGCGTAATCGGTCACGAACATCAGGCTCCAGAGCACCGCCGCCTGCAGCGAGCAGTCGAGATGTTGTCCCCGCCCGGTTCGCGTCCGTCCGTAGAGCGCCATCAGGGCGTCGGCCGCCGCCTGCACGGCCCCGAGGTGGACCGTCTCCGGCAGCCCGACCGGAATCGGCGGTCGATCTCCGTTGCCCTGCATGTTGAGAAGCCCGCCGGCAGCCGCCAG
>CAYWGW010000243.1:0-6283 GCA_964457385.1 uncultured Spirochaetaceae bacterium | reverse complement strand
CATGGCCGATTCCGTCCACGCCAGCCAGGTGCTCGACGCGCTCCGACCGATCATCGACCCCGACTTCAAAAAGAGCATCGTCGATCTCGGCTTCATCAAGGACCTCCGCATCGACGGCGGCCAGGTCTCCTTCGCGATCGAGCTGACGACCCCGGCCTGCCCGGTGAAGTCCGAGTTCGAGCGGGCCGCCCGCGAGCGCGTCTCGGCCCTCGAGGGGGTCGACGCGGTCGACGTCACGATGACCTCCAACACGCGACAGGCGGCGCGCAGTGGGCCGGGCGGGCAGGACGCCGCCGTGCTGCCGGGCGTGAAGAACGTGATCGCCGTCGCCTCGGGCAAGGGCGGCGTCGGCAAGAGCACGACCGCCGTCAACCTGGCCCTCAGCCTGCGTGACCGGGGCGCCGCCGTCGGCCTGCTCGACGCCGACGTCTACGGTCCCTCGCTGTCGTTGCTGATGGGCATCCACGTGCGCCCGGATACGACGCCGGATCGCAAGATCATGCCGGTCCTCGGCCAGGGCCTGAAGCTGATGTCGATGGCCTTCTTCATGACCGACGACTCGCCGGTGATCTGGCGCGGGCCGATGGTCCACGGTCTGATCAAGCAGTTCCTGACCGACGTGAAATGGGGCGAGCTCGACTATCTGATCGTCGACATGCCGCCGGGCACGGGCGACGCCGCGCTCACACTGACCCAGATGGCGCCGCTCTCGGGGGCGGTGATCGTCACGACGGCAAACGATCTGTCGCTGATCGATGCCCGCAAGGGGCTGCAGATGTTCGAGAAGGTCGGCGTCCCGATCCTCGGGATCATCGAGAACATGGCCTACTTCACGCCCCCCGACCTGCCCGATCGCAAGTACTACCTCTTCGGCCAGGGAGGAGGCGAGCGCGTGGCCCGGGAGCTCGGCGTCGACTTTCTGGGCGAGGTCCCGATCGATCCGCGGATCGCCGAGGAGGGCGATCAGGGCCGCGCCATCGTCGCGAGCCAGCCGGACTCGCCGGTCTCGATCGCGCTGCGCCAGATCAGCGGGGACATCGTCCGCAAGCTCGCTCGGCTGGCGGCGCAGGCGCCGCCCGTCGCCGACGCGAACATCACCTGGGTCAACTCGTAGCCGCGGGAACGGGCGCGACTTCTGGAGCGCGCGCCACACCGCCCGTCACTGCGCCAGCCGTCACTGCCTCGCTCATCCCGGACGCCTGCTCGCCTCGGCGCGATGCCCGCTAACGCGGCGTGTGACTCAATCCGATTTCAGCCAGCGCGCGCAGAGCACCGGCGTGAAGGTGAGATCGACGAGCCAGGCGATCGCCAGGGTCGCGGCGCCCAGCAGGCCGAACTCCGCCTGATTGCGCAGCTCGCTCGTGCCGACGACCAGCAGGCCCAGGCAGACCGCGAGGGTCGTGCAGGTGATGGCGCGACCGACGTGGCGGACGGATTCGTGGAGCGCACGCGCGGGATCCCCCTTCTTGGCGAGCGCCCGTCGATACTCGACCAGCAGGTGCAGCGTGTCGTCGACGGCGATGCCCAGAACGATCGACCCCATCAGCGCCGTCGCGTTGTTGAGCGTCACTCCCGTCAGTCCGAGCAGCCCGAAATAGAGCACGACCGGAATCACGTTCGGCACCAGCGCCAGCAGCCCCAATCGAAGCGACCGGAAGTAGCCGATCAGGAGCAGCCCGATCAGGGCACTGGCGAGCAGCAGACTCAGCGCCTGCCCGCGCGAGATCCGATCCGCCGCGCGCGTCAACAGGATCGCGTTGCCCGTCGTCCGTCCCGTCAGGCCGGCGGGCAGCTCGGCCAGCCGTGCATCGATCCGACGCGCCAAAATGTCGAACTCCCGGGTCTCGGTCGCGGTCGAGCGGACCAGGATCGTCGCCGTCCGATGGGCGCGATCGATCAGCACGTCGAGCTCCTCGTTGCCCCCGAATAGCAGCAGCTGGGCCACCGCCTTCGCCGTTTCCGGAATCCGCCGCCCGGACGGGTTCCTGGAGCCCCCAGGGCTCCCGGCATTCCCGGAGCCGAGCGCTTCGTTCAGGACCTCGACGTACTGCACGACCGAGGTCGTGCCGCCGATCTCCGGCTGGGCGTCGAGCCAGTCCTGAAGCGCAGCGATCTCGCGCAGCAGGTCGGGATCCTCGAAGGCCCCGGCCTCGTCCGCGCGCAGCATCACGTAGAACTGGTTCGCCCCGCCAAAGAGCCGATCGACCTCACGATAGGCGCGGCGGATCTCGGTCTCCCGCCCGAAGTTCTCGATCACCGGCAGGTTCACCTCGATGCGTGTCGCACCGAAGAGCGCGCCTCCGATCAACAACATCGCTGCCACGAGGATCCCGTTCGCATGCCGCAGATCGAAGCGCACGAGCGCGTCGAGACGACGGTCCAGCCAGGTCGTCGAGTTCGTTGGTATCGCGCCGGCGTCGCCCGCGGCGACCGTTCGCGCGTCCGCGCCCGCGGCCGCACCGGGACCCGCGGCCGTACGCGCGCCCGCGCCCGCGCGCATGAGCAGCAACGGGACCAGGGTGAGCGCGACCAGGAAGGTGGCCAGGGTCGAGACCGCTGCGAAGAACCCGAAGCCCCGGACGACGGCGAGGTCGTTCGTCCCGAGCGACAGGAAGCCGGCGGCCGTCGTGAGCGCCGTGAACGCCACCGGGAACGCCACCCGGGCGAGGGCGCCCTCGGCGCGGGACGCCGGGGCGAGCGCTCCCCGTGCCTGCTCCCCGACCGCCCCCGCCCGCTGAAAGCTCGCCACCACGTGGGCGGCGTAGGCGAAGCCGAGGGCGAGCACGAGCGGCGGGATCAGGGTCGTCACGATGTTCAGGTCGTGCCCCGCCCAACCCATCGCGCCGAGGGTCCAGACGAGTCCGAGGGCGACCGCGGCGATCGGCACCAGCCCGACCCGCAGGCTCCGGAAGAACGCGCAGGAGAGTGCGCTCATCAGCAGGAAGACGATGGGCACCATCGTCGTGAGCTCGGCCGTCAGCAGCCGCGCCACCGTCGCCTTGATATGCGGCGTCCCGGCCAGGAAGATCTCCATGCCCGGAGCCGCCGCGCGCGCCGCCTCGAGCACCGCGAGATCGAGGCCGCGCGCCAGCATTTCCTCTTCCGAGAGACGCTCGAAGGTCACCAGGATCGCCGACGCCGCGCCGTCCCGGGAGACGAAGCTGCCCGCCCGCAGCGGATCCGCCCGCAGCGCCGCCCGCAGCCGATCCGCCTCGACCTGGCTGGCGGGCATGGGCTCGAGGTAGCCCGAGATCTCCACGTCGCCCTCGAAGGGACGGATGCGCAGGGCGTTCGCGAGCCCATCGACGTGATGGACGCCGTCGATCGCCTCGATCGACCGGCTCACCCGTGCGAGTGTCTCGAACCCGGCCGGGCTGAAGAGCGTCGGCGAGCGCAGCGCCACCACGACCACGTCGTCGCTGCCGAAGCGCTCGAGCAGCTCCTCGTAGAAGCGCCGGGCGGCATCGTCCTCGGGCAGCATCTCGTTCAGCGATGGATCAATCCGCAGACGCGGCTCGAAGGAGAGCGGATCGATGATCCCGGCGAGGGCGAGAAGCGTCGCCAAGACGAGCCCCGCCGCAGTCCGGGCGCGATGGCCGAGAATCCATGCGGCGAAGGCTTCGGAACGGCTCAAGGGACGCTCGATCGCAGGTTCGACAGGAGGCTCAATGGGAGGCGGCGGCCGGCAGCGACCCATCCTGCAGCGCCTGCTTCGTGAACTGCTCGGCGGGCAGATCCGCCGCGAGCTCGACGCGCTCGACCCGCACGACGGTCCGGGTCTCGCGTCGAAGATCGTGCATCACGAAGCGATGCGGGAGCATGCCGTCGCCGACCACACGGAACTCCGAGACCGGCGCCTCGAGCCGCTTGCGCAACCGGTCGTCGCCCTCGAAGAGATCGATGCGAATCGGCAGACAATGCTCCTGCTCCACCCAGGTGAGCACGCGCGAGTACTCCGAGTCCTCGTCGGCATGGGGCAGAGCCTCCAGCAGCCACGCCGCCCGCCCGTCCACGTCCGCGATCCCTACCAGTTCGAGCGCCGCCTTCTCGAGCGGCTCGCGCAGACGCTCCAGATCCTCGTAGCTGAAATCCGTGCCCAGCACGGGCCCGCGCAGCCGCCGGCTCCGAATCCGCCGCACCCGCTCGAGCTCCGGAAGCCGCACGTAGAGCTCCGGCTGATCCGCCTCCCGATCCAGGATCAGCAGCGCCGTCCCCGCCGTCCGCGCCGGCTCCGACACCCGCAGCAGGACCTGCACCCGCGCCGCCGGATCCTTCCTCCAGCGAAGCTCCGCCCGCGACGAAGTGACCGCCCCACTGCGATCCACCGCATCGACCGCAAAGGACAGGATCCCCGCCGACTCCGGCAGGCTCTCCCCCGCACAGGCCTCGATCTCCGCCAGCGTCGCATCCCCCGGCGAAAGCCCGGCCAGGGACCCATTCGTTAGCGGGTCGCCCCGAGCTGCGAGACCCGAGACCGACACGACGAGCGTCGCCACACCGATCATCAGGGCACGCGACATTTCCGCTCCCAACATCCAGGCCCCCATGCCCGAGGCGATCCTCGTCGACTCGCTCACGACTGCCACCGCCCCCACGAGTGCACGAAGAAGTGGCCGCGTGCGTAAACGCGCACGCGAGAACGAGAAGGATTCGCAAGACGACGACCCGCGACGCTTCTCGACGAAACGCAGATGGAAGACGCGCATCCTGAATCGTGGCCTCTTCACCCCTGAACCGTAGAGCGTGGTTCAGCGATTCATCATCGTCGACCTCCGATCCGGAAAAGAGTCAGACTTCAGGGCGGCAGGAGTCAGTACCTCGACCACCGCCCTTGCCGTCTCCGAGATTCCAGCTCGTTCCAGACCTGATCACGGCTGTGTCCCGAGCCCGTCCCGGATCTGGAAGTCGGAACACCAGACGGGAGTTTCCATTCAGAGGACCGGATTCGGCGGGTCTGCTGAACTCCTGAACTGGCTTCTGCTTGCCGGCGGCGGCGGCCACACCGGAGGTAGCCGCCCGAGAAGGGAGGAACGGGGCGAACAGCCGGGTTCAACTCGCTAGCGCGGCATCCCCTCGAGCGAAGCACGAGCACGCATCCGCCAGCGCCGCCGGTGAGTCCTACCGCACCTCACCTCCATGGAGCAGATCGGGATAGAGCACCGGGAACGGACCCGCATCGCCCGACTGCGCGCTCTCGAGATAAGCGTCATAGTCGAGGCGTCGAAGCGAGACCTGTGCGGGCGCCTCGAAGAAGCTCTCGTCGATCTCGATGCCGCGGATCCAGTTCGCGTAGTCGATCGTGACCGTCTGGGCGCTGGCCCGCTCGAAGATCTCGACCCGCATCGGGAGATCCTCCTTCCGTCGGCGAACCCAGACCGTTCGACGGGTTGCATCGCTCGTGAGCCTCCAGACCGTCGCGTCCTCGCCGCGGAAGCGCAGGTCCTCGACCTTCTCGCCGCCCTGCGCGACCAGCTCGGCGAGGTCGTTGCCGAAGGGGCGCCCGCGCGTAGCGTCCCCGGCCAGCGCGCGGGGCGAGCGTCGGATGGAGAGGCCCTCACCCCGGATCGCGTCGAAGACGACATAGCGCTCGCCGTGGACGATCGTCGTGAGGGGATGGCCGGAGACCAGCGTATTGGCACGCATCCAGGGCCCCTTCGACCAGTAGTCGATCACCCGGAAGCCCATCGGACCCGAGACGTAGGTCGACACATGCCAGGTCTCGCTCGCGGACGCCGCGGAGTCGGCCGCTTCGCCTCGAGCGTTGCGGGCGGGATCGGCGGCCGCGTCGGCGTCCGAAGGCTGGACAAGGTCCGGTGCCTGGGCGTAAGCCGCGGGCACGGGAGCGACGAGCGCGATCACGATCGCGGCGAGCACGCGGACGGCGGCGAGCACGCCTACGAGAGCCCGGCGCGCGACGGGAGCACCGGAGGCGATGGGCGCGACGAGCGAGGCGACGGATGCAGCCGATGCAACGAATGCGACCGGCGGGACGAACGAACGGACCGCAGACGGTCGATGATTCATTCCGCGCCCCCCTCGCCCACGGCCCGACCCGCCTCGGGCTCGGGCTCCGGCTCCGACTCCGTCTCCGTCGCGAGCAGGGCCTCGATCGGGGCCGCAGGCATCGCCTCCGGAATCGGGAGCTCGAGCAGGGCCAGGATCGTCGGGGCCACGGCGAGGCTCGAGACACGACCGAGCGTCGCGCCCGGACGCACGCCGCGGCCGCGGGCGAAGAGGATTCCGGCCATCTCGGGCGCCCGTGCGTCGTAGCCGTGGAATCCGG
>CAYWGW010000242.1:0-6295 GCA_964457385.1 uncultured Spirochaetaceae bacterium | reverse complement strand
GACCGGCGGACGAAGCGCCGGTGTACCTGGTGGCCGGAACCGAAGCGAAGCATTGAGGAGACGATGATGTTCAGCAAAGCCCTGGTCGGCGTCGATCACTCTCCGGCGGAAGAGTCCCTGCTCTCGTGCCTGCCCGATCTGCGGAGCTGGGGCATCGAGTCCCTGATCCTCGCGCACGTGATCCGGGTCGGATACGGGGCCGGCGCCGGCTTCGGGAAAGAGGACGAGTACCGCGCCTGGCTCGAGAAGTCGGCTCTCCCGAGCCGCGAGACCGGGCTGACGGTCACCACCTCGGTCCGCGCGAGCGGCGTCCCGGCGGACGAGCTGCTCGAGCTGGCGCGAGCGGAGGAGGCCGATCTGGTCGTGGTCGGATCCCGCAGCCACAGCTTCCTCCATGAGATCTTTCTTGGCAGCGTCGCCAAGGACGTCCTGCGGAAGTCGCAGATCCCCGTCCTGATCGAGCGCCTCGAAGCGACCCGGGCAGGACATGCGGAGACCTGCCGGGCCGTCTGCGGGCGGGCGCTCGAACGGATCCTGCTGGCGACCGACCTCTCCCCACAGTCGCGAGCGGCCGAAGATGCGGCGGTCCGGCTCGCCGCAAAGGCCGGGCATGTCGACTGCCTCACCGTACTCGCGGAGGATACGAGCGAGGAGGATCGACGGACGACCGAAGCCCGACACGAGGAGATCGTCCATCGCATCCGGGACGCCGGCGGCCGGGCGGGATCGCGAATCGAAGTCGGCGAGCCCACCGAGCTCATCGCGCATACGGGCGAGCAGGGCTACTCGCTGATCCTCGTCGGCAAGCACGGCCAGAACTGGGTCGCCGGCAGGATCATCGGCAGCACGGCGGCGCGCGTCTGCGAGATCGCCCGCCGCCCGGTCCTGGTGATGCCCCTGCCAATGACGAGTGCGGGACCGACCGGACCGGAAAAGACGCCGGAATGATTCGCACGGCGCCGCGGGTTCGGCGCGCGAATGACGCCGTAGAGCTTCATGTTCGTACATCCTCCGAGGACGAACCCACCGATCCTCAAAGAATCTGATAGTCGTCCGGGTCGACCTCTCGGGCCATCTCCCAGTACTCGTCGATCGTCCAGGGCGAGAGCGTGTAGACCTTGCCCTCCGGATTCTTGTAGAAGCTGTGCCGGATCGTCGGATGGGCCCAGACCAGAGACGCGATCTCGCGGACGAGTGACTCGACGTAGCGGTCGTGGGCGTCCTGTCGGACTTCGATGGTCGACGCGCCGACAGCGAGCACCCGGTGAATGGCGTCCAGGGCGTGCATCGTCTGGAACTCGGCGTGGAAGAAGAGTCCGGCGCTGTGGGCGAGGTTCGTGCCCGGCCCGTAGCAGAGAAAGAGGTTCGGGAAGCGGGGCACGCTGATGCCGAGATGGGCCGTCGGCTCGTCGCCCCATTGCTCGTGCAGCGACACGCCGCCCCGCCCCTTCACGTCGAAGGCGAGGAACTGGTTGTGCTCGAAGCCGGTGGCACAGCAGATCGCGTCCGCGCGGTGGAGCTTGCCGTCGGCGGTGACGATGCCCTCGGGCACGATCCGCTCGATCGCCGTCCGGACGAGCTCGACGTTCGACTTCCGGAGACAGCGGAACCAGCTGCCATCGTCCTGCAGGACCCGCTTGCCCATCGCGGGATAGTCGGGCATCACCTTCTCGAGCAGGTCTGGTCGATCGGCGAGCTCCTGGCGCATGAAGTCGATCAGCATGTCCCGGGTCGCCGCGTTGACGGGATTGACCGAGAGGCCGTCCGAATCGACGTGCTCGGGATCGATCCGGAAGGGCTCGACGCCCGCGCCGATGCCGGGCTCGGTCATCATGAAGCGCATCCACCGGGAGTAGACGGGCAGATGCCGCATGGCCCAGCGCTCGCCCTGCGAGAGCGGCTTGCGATAGATCGGGTTGGGGAGAACCCACTGCGCCGTGCGCTGGAAGATCGCGAGATGTTCGACCTCGTCCGCGATCGTCGGCGCGATCTGGAAGCCGCTGGCGCCGGCTCCGAGGAGCGCGAAGCGCAGGCCGCGATGGTCGAAGTCCGCGGGCCAGCGGGTCGAGTGGAAGGCGGGGCCGGCGAAGCTCTCCATGCCCTCGATCTCGGGCAGGCGCGGGATGTTGAGCGAGCCGACCGCGGAGATCATGAAGCGGGCCTCGAGGACCTCGCTCCGGCCATCGGCGTTGCGAACGGACGCCCGCCAACGGGCCGCCTCCTCGTCCCACTCGGCGCCGATCACCTCCGTCTCGAAGCGGCAGTGGGGACGCAGTCCGTGCTCGTCGAGTACACGCATGAAGTAGGCGCGCAGCTCCGGGTGCTGGCAGTAGTACTCACTCCAATGATCGCCGGGCTCGAAGGCATAGCAGTATTGGTGGCTGGGCACGTCCACCCGGGCGCCGGGATAGCGATTCTCCCACCAGGTGCCGCCCGGACCGGCGTTCTTCTCGACGATCGTGAAGGGCAGGCCCGCCTGGGCGAGGCGGATGCCGGCCTGGATGCCGGCCATGCCGGCTCCGATCACCAGCACGGACGAGTCCGCCTTCACAGCCTCGTCGATCTCGTCGCCCCAGGCGATCGCCGCGGGATCGGTTCCGTCGAGCTGGAGGTCCAGGAAGAAGAATTCGCGGAGTCGCTCCGTCAGGGGCTGGCAGGCGAGGAACTCCATCATCTCGACCAGGTTCTCGCGCGAGAGGGTGTGGGGCTGGCAGCCCCGATCCCGATAGGCGAGCACGGCCGGCAGCGCGTCGCGTCGGACGGAAGCCTGCTCCTCTGGCGGCATCCCGCCCTGGAGAAGCGAGAGCCCCGCCATGCGAGGCCGGCGGGCGCCCCGGATCCAGGACGGATCGCCCGTCATGTGAACGAGCGAGCAGAGGAGAACCGGCACGCTCACTTCTTCGAGCGCAGCCGCGACGGTCGCCTCATCGTCGTCGAAGGGTCGGCCGGCGCGAAGGTTGCGAGTAGTCTCGGTCATGGGGCTGAAGATGCCACAATCAGCGGATGGCCGGTGTTGCCCGGCGTGCGAAGTCCGCGAACTGAGGAACGCTGAACTCGCTCAGTCCATGCGAGGGGCTGTAGATCAGGCCCTTCTCGATGAGTCGCGCTCGGAGAGGGCCGGCGGCCGGGATCCCGCGCCGGGCGTGCAGGGGTTCCGAATCGGACCCATGACCGGGCTTTATCGCAAGTTGTATCGAATTTCTCACTTCACGTTAAACAGGATATAGCCAGGTACACATCGATCCCTGTGGGAAGCCCGGCGCCTTCCGTCGAAGATCCGAGATGGGCGGCAGCGTGTTCGTTTCCATCCGGGACGGCGAGAAGCTCTCCATCACAAGCACTGCCGCTCGGTCGTCGTCATCCACTCCCGCTCGCCGCCTCCGACGGCACCGGAGTCGCCTCCGAGCGCGCCTCCGTCCCTCCTCCCCCCGTCTCGCCCTGCACCCAGGCGAGCAGGATCTCGTAGCCGAGCGAGAGCACGATGGCGCCGATGAAGAGGCCGAGGAAGCCCGAGGCGAGGAAGCCGCCGATCGCACCCATGAAGATGACGAGCATCGGGACGGATCCGCCGCGACCCAGCAAGAGCGGCTTCAAGACGTTGTCCGCGAGCCCGGCGAGCAGCGTCCAGATGGCGAAGACCACGGCGACGACGGTCGACTCGACCGAGAACACGTAGAGGATCGCAGGGAAGGCGACGAGTCCGGTGGGCAGCTGCAGGATGGCGAGCGCCAGGCAGAGTACGGTCCACAGACCCGCGTGCGGCAGCCCGACGACCGCAAAGCCGATCCCGAGCAGCATCGACTGAAGGATCGCCACGCCAAGGATCCCCGCCGCCACGCTGCGCACGGTCTGGACGGCGAGCTGCAGGTAACGCCCACCATCGTCGCCGGCCAGACGTCGGGTCAGCGCCTCGAGCACGCTCACGATCCCCGCCGAACTCGCGAGCAGGAAGCCCGCGATCAGCAACGAGACGACGAACTCGACCACGCCGACGCCCGTCTCGGCCGCCGCCCCTAATAGCCAACGACCTGCGGCCCGCAGCTGAGGCGCAAAGCGTCGGACCGTATCGCCGAGATCATTCGCCGCCTGATTCCAGACTTCGAAGACGGGCGCTCCGATCACGGGCCAGCTCGCGACACCGGACGGTGGCGCGGGAATCTCGATCGGATGGTCGGCAATCCGTGCTCGGATCGTCCCCAGGCTCTCGACCATCGATCCTGCGAAGAGCCCCAGCGGCAGCAGCAGAAGAAGCAGTCCCACACCGGTCAGCAGCGCCGCCGACAGCCGCGCCCGTCCGCCGAGCCAGCCGGCGAGCTTCTGCTGCAGGGGCCGCATCGCCACCGAGATGATCGCACCCCAGACGACCGGAATGATGAAGGGCCGCAGGATCAGGAGACAGGCGATCGCCAGCCCGCCGACCAGCACCAGCCGGATGGCCAGCTCGACGGCTCGCGAGATCGACGGATCGGGCTCGGCGCGAGGGGGTCCGGTCATGGCTCACCTTCCATCCCAGCGGGTTTGCCGCCAGTCGGCCGATTACAGATCCGATCGCCCATCCAATCGCCGGGGCCGAATGATGGAATACACCATCGCGTCATGGAACGTACCATGGAGGAGTAATCGGGACCGTGCGACTCCTTCGAAACACGCCCCGGCCTTTTCCGCGACCCGTCGACTGCGACCATTCCCGACTGCCACGACCATCTCGAGGCGTTCAAGGTCGGTGTGCCTGAACGCCCAGCGGGCGAGAGTGGCGACGGCCGCGGCGGCCACCCCTCGACCGGTCGCCGAGGTGCGTATCCAGTAGCCGAGGTTGGCCGAGCGATGCTCCGGGGAAAGATGATTGAGGCCGCAACCACCCAGAAATTCGCCCGCTTCCGAGAGAATCAAGAACTCGTATGCAATGCCACTTCTTCGCGCCTCGACCTGCGCTCTGATCCAGCTCCTCGCATCGGCCAGGGAATGGTCCGGACGGCACCAGGGGAGCCAAGGGAACACTTCCCTCGTCGACTCTCTGGCGGCATGCTGGAGGGCATGAGCATCGATTTCCTCATACGAACGGATCGTGACGTGCATGGCGTCCATCCAGCGGCTTGATCATCCACCTGCGTCGACCCTGCTTCAAGATAGCGCTTCGCGATACACACCATCGGGGATCCGCCGCGTCCACCCCGCGCTCACCGCCGCCCAGCCCCACTCATCCGTGATCTTCCCACGAAACCCCGAAGCGCTCCACGTAGAACCGCAGCGCCTCGCGACGCTCTTCCGGGTCGAGCCCCAGGTCGTCGAGCCGGTAGTCGACGCTGCCGTGCTTACCTTTCGGGTTGTCGTCGAGGAAGGCGCGAACGCGACGAGCCGTATCTTCACCGAAGGGCTGGTCGCAGAAAGCAAAGATCCGCTCGACCGAGCCCTCCATGTCCTTCATGAACTCGTCGAAGCGAAGATCCATCACGCGCGACGGGGGCAGCAGCGGCCGGTCGTCGACGGAGGCCCGGAGCATGTCCTCGACGCGTCCGGCCCAGTAGTGGCCGATCACGCGGGGGTCCGGGCGGTGCTGCTGCATCCGAGCGCCGTAGGCGATCATGGTGGCCAGGGAGGCGGTGATGCGAACGGGGTCGCGGTGGGTCTGGATGAAGGAGGCATCGGGAAAGGTGCGGACCAGCGGGCCCAGGTTCTCGAGGTGTTGCGGTGTCTTCAGCAGCCAGCGCCTGCCGCTGCGGCCGTCGCCGCGCCCATCGCGCGCTCCGTCCGCGGTGCCCTCACGCTCGGGCCCACGTCTGCGGAGGAACTGCAGCGCCTGCAGGCTGCGCTTCAGATAGGCGTAGGCGGGAGTCTGGTCCGTCTCGCGGTACCAGCAGCCGTAGCTCGGGACGAAATAGCTGGCCTCGAAGAGCTGCGTCGAGAGCTGGAGGGCGAGCAGCTGGATCTCTTCGTGGGGGCCCTCGACGGTGAACTCGTGCATCGCGGGGAAGAGCGGCGCCATCCGCTCCAGGAAGTCGAGCGAGCGCGCACAACGGGCGAGGCGCGGATCGCGACCGTCGCGGCCGGGCTTCTCGTCGGGGCGCGGGAAGGGCTCGAGGCTCTCCCAGTAGGGCAGCCAGCAGAGCGATGGATCGCGCGAGAGCAGATTGAAGAGATGGGTGGTGCCGGTCCGGGGCAGGCCCGCGATGATGATCGGACGTTCGATGCGCTCCTCGAGGATCTCCGGATGGCGGCGGATCAGGTCCTCCAGGCGCAGTCGGCTCTCGAGCAGCGAGAGCAGATGCTGGCGCGTCGCGATCCGCCCGAAGGCCGA
>CAYWGW010000241.1:0-6332 GCA_964457385.1 uncultured Spirochaetaceae bacterium | reverse complement strand
CTTCGCCGCGACTCCGTTCCTCCGCCTCAGCCACCCCGGACCACACGCCAGACCACATCGGAGACCTCGATGGCCCAACGTCGTAGCGCACTCGGGAGGGGCCTCGGTGCCCTCATCTCGAACTCGAACTCGAACTCCAACGCAGACCAGGCGTCGCGGGTCGATCCGGAAGTGCGGCATACACAGGGTCGTGTCGACACAGTCACGCGTCAGGCTGGGAGAGTCGCCTCGGCTCCCGGTCCTCGGGAGATTCCGATCGAGAGAATCGATCCGAACCCCGAGCAGCCCCGCCGGGAGTTCGATGCCCAGGCGCTCGAACAGCTGGCCCGATCGATCACCGAGCACGGAGTGCTCCAGCCGATCGTCGTGCGCGAGGCAGGCGACCGATACGAGCTGGTCATGGGCGAACGGCGCTTCCGTGCCAGTCAGCTGGCAGGCCGGACCACGATTCCCGCCGTCGTGGCCGATATCGAGCCCGACGACCGTTTGGAGCTCGCAATCGTCGAAAACGTACAACGGGAGGATCTGAATCCCATCGAGCTCGCGCACGCCTACCGCGCTCTCGCGGAGTCCGGGTATACACAGGAAGAGATCGGCCGGAAGGTCTCGATGGACCGCTCGTCGATCGCGAACCACATCCGTCTTCTCGAGCTAAGCCGGACGATTCAGGGGGACCTGGAGAGCGGTCGGATCACCATGGGCCACGCGAAGGCGCTGCTCCAGGTCGGCGATCCCGACGGACGCGAAGCCCTGCGCGAACGCATCCTGAAGCATGCGCTCTCGGTGCGCCTGACGGAGCAGGCGGCCCGGGAGCTTGCGAGCACCACCGGTGGGACAGCCTCCGGGTCGGCTCGTCGGCCCGCAACGGCTCCGATCGACCCCGACACCCGCGCCTTCGTCGAACGCATCGAGCGAAAGCTGCAGACCAAGGTGACATTGCACGCCGGCCCGCGCGGCGCGGGCCGACTCGAAATCAAGTACTTCGACCTCGGGGATCTCGAGCGGATCGGCGGGCTTCTGCTCGGGGACGCCGGGTGAGCCGCGAGACCCATACACGGGACACGAATGCCGATACGGATCGGTCGCGAGGCCTCTCGGAGAACCGGGAAGAGGCGCCGGTCCCCGCTTCGAGCCTGCCACGAATGGTTGCGCCTGGAGCGCCGATCCCACCCGCACGTTGTGCATTGGTGCCGGAAGGCGGTGTCTTCGAGGGGCAGGTTGCACTCGTTGGAGAGACCCGGATCGACGGCTGGATTCGGGGTCGCGTTCGCGGGGAGGGCCGGCTGCTGCTCGGGCCCACGGGCCGGATCGACGGTGTCGTCGAATGCGATGAAGTCGACAGCGAGGGCGTCGTCCAGGGCCCGATCCACGCCCTCCACCGCCTGCGTCTCGGTCCCGCCGCGCGAGTGGAAGGCGCCGTGGAAGCGCCGAGCATCGAGGTCTGCCCGACCGCGGTCTGGAACGGGACTGCCCGCGTGGGAATGCAGCCCATCCACCCGGCGAGCCCGCGCCCAACCCGAGACGCCGATGGGCCCGATGCCGCGTCAAGCGGTTGAATTCAGACGCTTCCGATGCCAAACTCCGCGCCGCTCGGGCCGACTGACCGGCTTCAGATACGGAGCGGTCGACGAGGCTCGAACGGATCTCCTCCCGTTGCGCTCCGCCGGGTCACGAGCGGGTCACGAGAGTGTCAGATCGAGCGTTCAGGCTCGGGAACCGAGATCGGAAACCGGGCCCGTCCGTCTACTTGGCGCGTACCTGGCGCGCGCGCGCCGGTCACGGCGGGAAGGCATGGCCGAGACCCGATGAGGGCGTCGTCTGAAGCACCCGGGAACGAGGTCGTCCGGGCGATCCGCGTCGGGATGAGGCGGAGTCGGGACGACTCGGGACGACATCGAAGATCGCTGCGCGGCTTCGGTTCGACAGGAGGCTCGTGAGCGAGTGTTGCTTAGCATCGCGTGGAATGGGGCCCGTTCTCGTGGCGGATTCCGAGGAATCGGACGAATCGGACGAAAGAGCCTGCTGAAGCGAATTTGCTGAAGAGAGATCATGTCGGGTGGCACCCGACAGAACCACCCCGGAGCAATCACCTCGTGCGATTCCGAAACATCTCGAACCAAAGTCGTCTCGCCCGTTTCGGGTACGGGCCGTCGGCTTGGATCATCGGCGGTGCAGCGCTCGGCTCGATCTTCGCCGCGGCTCCGGCCCGGGCCGCGGGCGATCTCGTCCTGATTCCGAATCCGCAGCTGCTCCTGATCATGGTGATCGGCTTCGTGCTGCTCGTCTTTCCGCTCAACGCGCTCCTCTTCAAGCCGATCTTCGCGGCTCTCGACGCTCGTGCCGAGCGCATCGAAGGTGCGAAGAAGCGTTCCGCCCAGCTCCAACGCGAGGCGGACAGCGTGCTCGAGCGCTACGAGACCGCGATCCGAGAGTCCCGTGTCGAGTCCGAAGCCCGCCGTCAGACGAAGCTCGAACGCGCCCGCGAGGAGCAGGCTCAGGTCACTGCCGAAGCGCGGCGCGAGGCAGAGGGCGAAATCGAACGCGCTCGCCGTGAGCTGGGGGAATCTCTCGACGCCGCGAGGACGACCCTTCGCGCCAACGCCGAAGACCTCGCGCAGGTCGCGGCCGAGCAGGTCCTGGGACGGGCGCTGTCATGAACACCGCCGCGCACGCATTCCGGAACGCCCTCCTCTGCGAAGCAGGCCGACTCGCCGCTCGAGCTCGCCGGATGATTCCGGTCCTGTCAATCCTGCTGCTCTCGTCGGTGACCGGCGCGGCCTGGGCGGCCGGTGGCGACGAGCACTCGGATCCCAACGCAGTCCTCTGGGAGACGGTCTTCGAGGCCATCAACCTGCTGCTCCTGCTCGCGGTGCTCGTCTACTTCGGTCGGCGTCCGATTCGCGAGTACTTTGCCACGCGTCACGACGGGATCCGGTCGGAGCTCAGCCAGGCGGCCGAGCTCCTCTCCGAGGCAGAGCAGAGGAACTCGGAGCTCCAACGCCGGCTCGTCGATCTCTCTTCCGAGATCGAAGGCATCCGCGAGCAGGCCAATCGGCGAGCGGAGGACGAGGCGGAACGAGTTCTTGCGGATGCGCGGGCGACTGCGGACCGCATCCGCCGGGATGCCCAAGCGGCGGTCGAGCAGGAACTCCGCCGCGCCAAGGCCGCGCTGCGGGAAGAGGCTGCAGATCTCGCCCTCGAGATCGCCGCGCGGAAGCTCGCTGACCAGGTGGGCTCGTCTGATCGGGAGCGACTGCTGGACGAGTTCATCACCCGAGTGGAGCCCGCTTCAGGAGCCGCCCGAATGGAAGGAGTCGACCGATGAAGGGTGGGACGGCCGGCCGTCGTTATGCCAAGGCCCTCTTCGGTCTCGCCCAGGACGAGCATCGTCATCGCGACGTGCGGGACGAGCTCGAGCGACTGCACGCGCTCTTCGAGGGCAGCCGGGAGCTCCGGGACACACTGCTCACCCCGCTCCATCCCGCTGCCGAGCGCAAGGCCGCCTTGCGTGCCCTCGCGAGCCGGATCGAGATCAGCCCGCTCGTCCAGAACTTCATGGCTTTTCTGGTCGACCAGCGTCGGCTGATCGCCTTCGACGCCATCGTGGCCTCGTATCTCGAGCTGGCCGACCGGGCCGAGGGGCTCCTCACCGCCGAGGTGGTATCGGCCAGCCCGCTCGACGATCGCCGTAAGGATCGGCTTCGCCGCGCTCTGTCGGAGCGCACCGGGCAGGAGGTGCGCCTCCAGATCGAGGTCGATCCGAGCCTGCTCGGGGGAGCCATCGCCAAGGTCGGAGACCTCGTCTTCGACGGAAGTCTTCGCACGCAGCTCGGAAGGCTGCGCACCAACCTCACGAAGGGATCCTGAGAGATGGACATCAAGCCCGGAGAGATCACCGACATCCTCAAGCGGGAGATCAAGGACTACGACCGCGAGATCGACGTCGCCGAGACCGGCAGCGTGCTGAGCGCCGGCGACGGGATCGCGCGCATCTACGGACTCGACAACGCCCTGGCAGGCGAGCTCGTCGAGTTCGACGGCGGGCTGCGCGGCATGGTCCTCAATCTCGAGGAGGACAACGTCGGTGTGGCGATCATGGGCGCCTCCCATCAGGTGAAGGAAGGCGCGCTCGTGCGTCGCACGGGTCGCATCATCGAGGTGCCGGTCGGACAGGCGCTGCTCGGTCGCGTGGTGGACGCCCTCGGTGTCCCGATCGACGGAAAGGGGCCGATCGAAGCCGAGGCCCAGCGACAAGTCGAGCTCAAGGCGCCGGGCATCGTGGCCCGCAAGTCCGTCGACGAGTCCCTCGCAACAGGCATCAAGGCGATCGACGCGATGGTGCCGATCGGCCGCGGCCAGCGCGAGCTGATCATCGGCGACCGCCAGACGGGCAAGACCGCCATCGCCCTCGACACGATCATCAACCAGAAGGGCAAGGACGTGATCTGCGTCTACGTCGCGATCGGCCAGAAGCAGTCGACCGTGGCGCAGGTGACGGACAAGCTGAAGCAGTACGACGCGATGGACTACACGATCGTCGTGGCGGCGACCGCGGCCGAACCGGCGCCGCTCCAGTACATCGCACCCTACACCGGCTGCACCATGGCCGAGCATTTCGGACACAACGGCAAGCACGTCCTGATCGTCTACGACGATCTCTCGAAGCAGGCCGTCGCCTATCGTCAGCTGTCCCTGCTTCTGCGCCGTCCGCCGGGGCGCGAGGCGTATCCGGGCGACGTCTTCTACGTCCACTCGCGGCTGCTGGAGCGCGCCTGCAAGCTCTCCGACGAGCTCGGCGGCGGCTCGATCACGGCGCTTCCGATCATCGAGACCCAGGCCGGTGACGTGTCGGCCTACATCCCGACCAACGTCATCTCGATCACGGACGGCCAGATCTTCCTCGAGACCGATCTCTTCAACTCGGGGATCCGGCCTGCCATCAACGTAGGCCTGTCGGTCTCGCGCGTAGGTGGCGCGGCGCAGACGAAGGCCACCAAGTCGGTCGCAGGTCAGCTGAAGCTGAATCTCGCCCAGTACCGCGAGATGGCGGCCTTCGCCCAGTTCGGCTCGGATCTCGACAAGGCCACCCAGGAGCAGCTGGCCAACGGCGAGCGGCAGACCGAGATCCTCAAGCAGGGTCAGTACTCGCCGTTGGCGATGGAAGAGCAGGTCGTCGCGATCTACGCCTCGACGCCGCAGCGGGATCGGGAGTCCTGGATCCGGCATCTCGCGCTCTCCGACATCCATCGCTACGAGCACGAGCTGCTCGATTGGATGCGCGGCCAGAAGAGCGAGATCCTCGAGACGATCCGAAAGACCGGCAAGTTCGAGCCCGAGACCGAGCAGAAGCTGATCGCCGCACTCGACGAGTTCGGTGAGATCTTCGAGCCCACCCATGCCATCTCTCGTGTCAGCGGAGCGGCGGCGTAGGTGGCGAATCTCCGAGACATCAAGCGACGCATCACCAGCGTCCAGTCGACGCAGAAGATCACGTCGGCCATGAAGATGGTCGCCGCGGCCAAGCTCCGCCGCGCCCAGGACGCGATCGAGCGCGCGCGTCCCTACGCGGTGCGGATGCGTTCGACGCTGGAGGCCGTCTCCCAGGGCACGCTCGAGGAGACCCATCCCCTGCTCGAGGTCCACGAAACGCGCCGTCGTCTCGAGCTCGTGGTCGTGACCTCGGATCGGGGCCTCGCCGGAGCCTTCAATTCCTCGGTGATCAAGGCCGCGGAAGAGGTGCTCCGAAATCGGGCGGGTGACTTCGAGAGCTTCGGCCTGACGTTGCTGGGAAAGAAGGTGGGGGATTATTTCCGCCGCCGCCGGCCGGAGCAGATCAGCTTCGAAAGTCCGATCGCGGGTGACGTCTCCTACGAGCAGGCCGCGAACGTGGCTCGCGAGCTGTCGCGGCGCTACGTCGCGGGCGAGCTCGACGAAGTGGTCCTCATCTACAGCCAGTTCGTCTCGACCATGACCCAGAAGCCCATCGTGTCCCAGCTTCTTCCCTTCGAGCCGCCGCGGGCGGCGGAGAGTAAGGGTTCCGGGACGCTGAAGCCGGCGGAAGACGCCGCAAGCGGGAGCGGGGCGGGCCAGGAGCTGCCCTACGAGATCGAGCCGGATCCGGAGACGCTGCTGGCGGCGCTGGTCCCCAAGGCCGTCGAGATCGAGATCTTCCGCGCGTTGCTCGAGAACCAGGCCGGAGAGCATGCGGCGCGGATGACCGCGATGGAGTCGGCCACCAAGAACACGGAAGAGCTGATCGAGTCGCTGACGCTCGAATACAACCGCGCCCGGCAGGCCGCGATCACCCGGGAGCTGGTCGAGATCGTGACCGG
>CAYWGW010000240.1:0-6334 GCA_964457385.1 uncultured Spirochaetaceae bacterium | reverse complement strand
CCGCGTTCCGTTCTCCGTTTTTAAGAAAGTATCCCTTCAAGTATATCCCCTACATGGCGATGACGATGACGGCGCCTGCAGCTCACGCAGGCGTCGCGCCAGTCGCAGATAGGTCCGTTCGTCGATCGAGAAGCGGACGCGAATCGGATCCGTCTTCGAGACGTAGGTCAGGACCACGGGGTTGGGAGGCTGACCGACGAACTCGCCGATGCGTGCCTGGGAGATCCCGATCCGGCCGGCGATCGGCGAGTGGAGCTTCGTGTAGCCGAGCCGAATCTTCGCCTGATCGACACGAGCGTCCGCCGATTGCAGGCCGCCGAGCGCGGCCTCGTACTGGGCGATGGCGCCGTCGAGGTCGGATTGGCTGACCGCGTTCATCTCGGCGAGGGGCCGAATGCGGCCGAGATCCGCCTTCGCCTTCGCGAGTCGTGTTCTCGCCTCCGCGAGCGAGCCTTCGGCCTCGACGACCTCGGACTCGAAGGGCTCGGGATCGATCGTGTAGAGGAGCTGGCCCGCTTCGACCGGACGCCCCTCGGTGAAGAACATGCCGGTGAGCTCGCCCTCCACCCGGGCGCGGATCGGGATGTCGGCCGAGCCGAGGGTCTCGCCGACCATCTCCATCTCGAGGGGCTGATCGCGCTGGACGACCCGGGCGACCGCGATCTCGAGGGGCGGGGGCTCGGCGGGCGTCGATTGTCGGCAGGCCATCCACCCGAATCCGAGGAGGATCCACGCGAATAAGACGATGCCGAGCGAGTCCCGCGGCTTGGGTCCGATGGGCGCCTGGCGCCTCCCTAGAACGATCGACAGCAAGATCTTCCTCGGAATGCAAGGCGTCCAAGAGATACCGGAGCCCGGTGGAACGAACGCTGCATGTTAGCTCACGGTTCGAACGGCGCCCCGGGGTCGGATCCCCAGGGCCGAAGTGGGTCTTCGAAGTCGCTCAAAAGAAGATCTGCCCCCGAAATCCCACGAATCCGGCGGCCTCGTAGGAATCGTCGGCGATCCGACCGCCGTCCCGATCCTCGACGCGCAGGTGGCCTGCGAACGCCACGCCTCCGAGCAGGTCGAGGCTCGACCTGGGCGTGGGCCGCCAGCGCAGCTGGGCGAAGACGGGCAGCTCCGTCTCCTCGCCGACACCGCCCCCGTCGAAGCGATTGCGATTCCCCGGCGCCTGCTGCTTCACACGGCTGCCGTCGCTCAGCCGGAAGCGACGGCTCTGGAACGCGAATCCCGTGCCGATCGAGACGTCGTCGCCGACCTGCCAGCTGAGCTCGGCGCCGACACCGGGATCGACCACGGAGACCATGCCGACGTCCAGGCGAAGGCCCTCGGCGAAGCGCCACTTCAGCGTCGGCACCGGCAGCAGCCCGACGGAATCCTCGAGTGCGCTGAAGGCGCCGACGAGCAGGCCGATCGAGAAATCTTCGCTCGGATGATAGTCGAAGCCTGCGATCAGACCGCCGGTGATCGACTTGCCGAAGTCGGCCCCGCCCTCTCCCCAGCTCCGGACGAGGGCGCCTCCGATCAATCGCCAGCGGTCGTTCACGTCATGACCGACGAGACCGCCGAGCACGAGACGATGTACGTCGTCCCAGCGATAGGCGTTGGAGGGGTTGCTGGCACCCGAGAAATCGTACGCGTGCAGCGTGTAGTTCCCGATGGCGAAGAAGCTCGTATCGTCGCCGAGCTTCATGCGATGGACCACGCCGAAAAAAGCGTTGTCGCGGGCCATCTCCGTCCCGTCGTCCTCGACGTCGGTTTCGAATTGATGGCCGTACTGCAGCGTCGCCACGGTCGGAGGGGCCTTCAGATCGGGAGCGAGAGCGGCCGGGATGTCGATCGATTGGGCGGAGGCCACGCCGACGACGAATGCGGAGGCGATCAGGGTCAGCGGGGCAATCGCTTCCATCCACAGGTCGCAGAGGAATCGGCCGGGGAGCCGGAGGTCGGTCCACGAGCGGGTCGTCACGATGAAGCTCCTCATGAGGTAGCGGGGTCCACGACGGTCCCGTCGGGGAAGCCACGGAACGTCGGCGAACGGCCTCCGCCTGACCCAGAACTGACATAGGGTAGATCCTTCGATCTTCGTCAGGATATCCAAAAACCGCAACCGCGAGTCCAGGATCCTCCGAGCCACCCCTCGTTTCGCCCGAACCTGGCTACGATCCGAATCGAGTGAGTCCATGTCAGCCCACCCCCCCTCCGTCTTCCACGACCCCGCCGCCTCCCGGCATCAGACCGTCCTGCGCTGGGTGGCCGAGCTGCGCTGGATCCTCGTGGCCCTGCAGCTGCTGCTGCTCGTGGGCTTCTGGACGTTGGCCGAGGAGGCTCTGGTGGTCGGGATCCTGGGAGTGATCTCGACTGGGACCGCGCTCTCGAATCTCATGCTGCTGCGAGCCCGACCCGTTTCCGGCAGCGGAGCGGATCGCATCGTGGGTGGCGTGCTGCTGCTCGACGTCGCAGCCCTCACCGTGCTGCTGGCGGTGACCGGTGGCCCGGACAATCCCTTCGCGATCCTCTACGTGCTGCCGGTCTCGACCGCCGCGATGGTCGGCGGTCGGCGGCTCGCCTGGCTGATCGCGGCCGTCGCCGTGGCGGGCTATGCGGCTCAGTTCCGATGGCATCTGGACCTGGCGCTCTGGCATCAGATGTGGGCGGGGCTGCACGTGCACCTGCTCGGGATGTGGATCTCGGTGCTGCTGGTCGCGGTCACGATCGCGTTTCTCGCCCAGCGGCTGCACGCGGCCTTCGCCCGTCACGAGCGCGTCCTCGATCAGGCCCGCCGGCGGCTCGAGCGGACGGACCAGCTCGCCTGGCTCACCTCCTTCGCGGCCGGTGCCGCTCACGATCTCGGGTCGCCCCTTGCGACCATGGCGGTCGCGGCCCGGGAGATCGAGCGCCGCTGCGAGGCACTCGGGGATGGCGCGCTGGCGGCGGAGGCGCGCATGATCCGGGACGAGGTCGACCGCTGTGGCCAGATCCTCGATCGGATGGCCGAGGGGCTGGATCCGGGACTCGAGGAACCCGACCGACCGGATTCGATCGCCGATCTGACGGTGCTGCTCGCTGCGGATCTCCGAGGAGAGATGGATCGCATCGAGATCCGGGCCGACGACGAGCTGCGGGAGCTGCCCGTGCGCGCTCAGCGGCTGGCGCAGCTGCTGCTGCCGTTGATCCGGAACGGGCTGCGCGCGAGCCTGCCGGAAGGTCGGGTCGAGATCCACCTCGCCTCCCGCGACGGATCGCTGCATGCCGAGATCATCGATCACGGGGAGGGGATGTCGCCCGAGGTCCTCGCCCACGCCACCGAGCCCTTCTTCACGACGAGGCCTCGCGGCGAGTCCTCGGGACTCGGTCTGCATATCGTCGGCGTCGTCGCCGAGGCGATGGGCGGCAGCCTGACCCTGAGTTCGCAGTTGCGTGCCGGGACGACCGTGTCGCTCGTGCTTCCCCTCATCCCGCCTGCCGCCAGGATCGCGTCGGCCGCACGGGCCACACCAGCAGCGAGCGCCGCGACTACCGCAACCACCGCGACTGCCGAGCCCACAGCGCGAGCGGGCGACCTCGGTGCGGAGGCGACATGAGCGAGCGCTTCCTGATCCTCGAGGACGACGATCGTCTGCGCGCCACACTCGGCCGAGCGCTTCGCGGGCGCGGCCATGCGGTGGAGGAGGTCGCGGGCCTCGCGAGCCTGGACACCGCGATCGCGGCCAAGGACGAGGGCGAGGAGGAGGGCGACACCGGATTCGATTGCGCCGTCGTCGATCTGCGATTGGCGGACGGCTCGGGCCTCGAGGCCGTCGAGCGGCTCCTCGTGCGCTGGCCCGCGATCCGGATCGTCGTCCTCACGGGCTACGGCAGCATCGCGACGGCGGTCGAGGCCATGCGCCTGGGCGTCGTCGACTACCTCACGAAGCCCGCCGACGCCGACCAGATCCTCGACGCCCTGGATCCGGGTGCGGGCGCGGCTGAGGGTGCGGGCGCAGGGGCTAGGGCTGGCGCGAATACGGGTGCGGGCGCAGGCGCAGGCGCAGGCGCAGGCGAAAATGCGGGTTCGGGTCCGGGTCCGGGACCGCGTTCGGGCACGGCAGCGGACCGCACGAGCGACGAGCGGACCCGCCCCATCGTCGAGAGCCCGAGCCTGCAACGCGTCGAGTGGGAGCATATCCAGCGCGTGCTCCAGGACTGCGGCGGCAACATCACGCGGGCAGCGGATCAGCTCGGCCTCCACCGCCGGACGCTGCAGCGCAAGCTCGCCTATCGACCGCCGCCGCGCTGATCGGCGCCGCGCGGTGCGCCTCCACGCTGAGCGTCGCCACGCTGTTCGTCGCCGCGCTGTGCGGCTCCACGCTATCCCTCGCCCCCGCGCTCTTCGTTGCCGCCCGTCTCCCCGAGCAGCGCCCAGGCACTGCGGGCGCCGTCGATGGCGGCGCTCATGATCCCGCCCGCATGGCCCGCTCCCTCGCCCACCGGCCAGAGGTTCTCGAAGCCCATCGCTACGCGCGTCCGCGGATCCCGCTCCATGCGCAGCGGGCCGGAGCTGCGGGACTCGATGCCGACCAGCAGCCCCGCCTCGCTCGCATAACCCGGGATCGTGCGATCGAAGCGCTCGATCGCGCGCCGCAGGGCGGCCGTCGTCGACGCCGGCAGCAACTGGTCGATCCGTGCGGCGGTGAGTCCGAGCTTGTAGCTGCTCGAACCAGGCCCGAAGCCGGCTCCGACACTCGTACCCGTCGTCCCGGCGCGACCCGCGAGAAAGTCGGGCACCCGCTGGGCCGGGACGGAGTAGTCGGAGCCGCCGGCCTCGAAGAAGCGGCGCTCGATCGTTTCCTGGAAGGCATGCCCGTCGAAGGCGCCCGTCCCGAACTCGCGTGGCCCCAGCGTGACGACCAGTCCCGAGTTGGCCCAGGGCGAGGAGTGCCGCGAGTTGCTCATGCCGTTGGTGCAGAGCAGGCCGGGCTGGGCGACGGCCGCCACGATCTGGCCGCCGGGACACATACAGAAGCTGTGCACGGCCACGTGCTGAGCGTCGGCCTTCGCGACCAGCCCGTAGTAGGCGTGGCCGAGACGTGCGACGTCGGCATCCTCTCCGTAGCGGCCGCGGTCGACGAGGGATTGGGGATGCTCGATGCGCAGACCGATCTGGAAGGGCTTCGCGACGCAGACGAGGCCCTGGTCCGCGAGGGTGCGGATCGTATCGCGCGCGCTATGCCCGAGCGCGAGGATCAGGCCGTCGCAGTCCAGTGTTCCCCGGGAAGTGCGCACGCCACGAACCCGGCGCGATCCGGCGCTCTCGAGAAGCTCCAGCGACTCGAGGCGCGTCTCGAAGTGGAAGCGGACGCCCATCGACTCGAGGCGCTCGCGCAGGCGCGGCAGGATGCGATGCAGCCGATCGGTTCCGACGTGGGCGCGGGCGTCGAAGGCGATCTCGGGCGGTGCACCCGCCTCGATCAGGGTCTCGAGGATCGGATCCTCGAGGGCGTGGCGGGTCCGGGTGTAGAGCTTGCCGTCGGAGTAGGTCCCGGCGCCGCCCTCCCCGAAGAGCAGATTGCGCTCGGGATCGAGCTCGCGGGTCCGCGTGAAGCGCGCCACCGCACGACCGCGCTCCCGAAGCGCCGGACCGCGCTCGATCAGGTCGACCCCGACGCCGTTCGCCGCCAGCGTCCAGGCCGCGTAGAGACCCGCCGGTCCGGAGCCGACGACGACCACGCGACGCCCGCGCCAGGCGGGATCGGCGTGCTCGAGCTCGAAGCGGACGGGGGACTCGAGGGGCTGGGCGCGGCCGCTGGCCAGGGCCCGGTCGAGCGAGGCGGAGCGAAGGTCCGGGTCCAGCTCCAGATCGACGTGCACGACGAAGCGAAGCTCGCGCCGGGCGCCGCGACCGCCCACCCGCTTGCGCGCGTCGAGCGCCCGCCGCGCGATGCGCATCCCCCGGATCGCCTCCGGCGGCACGCCGATCGCCCGCGCACTGCGTTTGCGCAGCAGGGCTTCGGGCTCATCGAGACCGAGATCGATCGCCAGGGCACGGATGCGTCGGGGAGTCGCGTCGGACACGATGGTCCGATGCTACGGTCCCGGCCAGGAGAGCGCGAATGGACCCCGCCCGGCTCGATCCGGATCAACGCAGCCAGGATCTCGATCGGAGCGGGCGCGAGATCTTCGACGTCGTCGTGATCGGCGGCGGGGTGGTCGGCGCCGGCACCGCCCTCGATGCGGCAACTCGCGGGCTCTCGGTCGCGCTGATCGAGCAGCGGGACTGGGCCTCGGGGACCTCCAGCCGATCGAGCACGGCGCCAGGCGCGTTGTGAGCCTGCGTCTTTCAACCGACAAC
>CAYWGW010000239.1:0-6379 GCA_964457385.1 uncultured Spirochaetaceae bacterium | reverse complement strand
GATCCGCCGCCGTCATCGCCCCCGCCGCGCTCGTCGTCGCTGCGGGGATCGTCGCGTCGGTGCCCGTGTCGGACTCGATGACCACCGAGGTCGTGCCGGGGGTGGCGCTGAGGTTGGTGGCGCCGCCGCCTCCGGCCCCGAGCCCGAGCGTCGCGGGCGGCAACATGCCGCTCTTGCGGCAGAGGAAAGAGACCTGGGCCGTGCCGCTCGCGGGCGCCGTCAGGCTCTCGAGTCGCAGGAAGCGGTTCGGGGCCGGGACCTGCACGTAGTCCGGGTTCACCACGACCAGGGCTCCACCCGCGCACTGCGAGTCCGATTCGGTCGTCGACGAACACGAGAGAGCGCGCATCCGGGCGGCGCCCGACGCATCGGTGATGAGCACCTTGCCGATCGAGCAGGAGCCGACGTCGATGTCCGTCGACTCACCGGCGGACGTGAACGACCAGGTGCTCTCGACGTCCGTCTGGCCGAAGACCGTCGTTTGGGCAAAGGCCGGCGACGCGCACACGAGCGCCAGCAGAAGCAGGGTGATGAACTTCATCGTTCGACTCCCGGTTGATTGGAGACAAGGCGAATGATCCGATCGAGCCGGCGATCGTCGAAATCGACCGACAGCTCGATCAGCTCGGCGCGCAATCGGCGCAGGAAATCGATGTGAGGCTCCGGCGCAGGGCGTGCCGGCTCACTCGGCATCGGCGTTCACCGCGGTCCGCTCGCCGATCTCGACCGGATCGAGCGCCGGCGCCGGGTCGGTCACGTCGGGGCCCGGGGCTTCGGGCTCGGGCTCGGGCGGCAATTTCCTGAATCGCACCCCCGTCTCCTGCACGGGCTCCTGGCCGGCGATGACCCAGACCTGCAGGCCGGGCGGCAGGCCGAGCTTCTCGAGCGCCTGGGAGAGCGGGAAGCGGCTGAGTTCCTGCATGACCGAGATCGCCGAGCGTCGGCCGAGCTCCCCGGCCACGCGCGAGACGTGCTGCGGCTGGTCGGCCGGCACCTCGACCACGATCCATTCCGCGTTCAGCTCGGCCGAGACGTCGAAGAAGAGCATCATGCCCTTCCCGGCGACGGATTCGACCACCCAATTCGGTACCCCGTTCGCAACCTGGCGCATCCGACGCCCTCCTGCAGTGTGTGGGCGGGAGGATGCCGCAGACTCGCACGGAGAGCACACGCGCGCGAGAATCGGCCGATTCACTATGGCGGCCTCGCGACGGGTCGGCTACCAAGGAATTCATCCAATAGGGGGCAGGGATGAGCAGGGAAGAACAACAAGAGATACGAGACCGGCATCCGAGTTCGATGCTTCGGCTTTCCGAGGTGAGTGAGTGGCTCGGGTGCTCGAAGTCGCAGGTGTACAACCTGTCGCGCACGGAGGGTTTCCCGAGGCCACTGCGGATCGGTCCTCGGACGAGCCGGTGGCGCGTGCGCGACGTGCTCGAGTGGTTGGAGAGTCGGCAGCCCGCGCAGGGCGAACCCAACACCGAGGCCGAGTAGGTGGCGCGCACAGGCGGCCTCGACGCCGCCCGAATCGATCGCGAGAAGGCCCTGGTCGGCGCCATGCTGCTCGACCCGTCCGTGCTCGAAGAGGTCGACCTCCGGCCCGCCGATCTTCGCACACCCGAGGCGCACGCGGTCGCGACCGTACTCGGGCGGCTCGGACGCGGCGCGGCGCTCGCCGACGACTTCCTGCTGCAGGTCTGCGCGGCGATCTGCAGGGACCCGGCGCTCGCCGACCCGTTCACGAGCGAGGGGGGCAGCGTGGCCGCCCGGCTTGCCGAGCTGCTGGACATCCGCGAGCTGGCGGCGCCCCGCGCACTCGCCCGGTGGGCCAAGCGGGACGCGCTCGAAGACGAGATCCGGCGGCTGCACACCCGCGGCGCCACGGGCGAGGACGTCGAGCTCGAGATCGCTCGCTGCCGGCACGCACTCGCGCGTCTGGAGGACCCACCGGAAGGCGGCCTGCCCGAAGGCATCGTTCGGGTCGAGCTTCACATCGGCGAATCGGTCTCTTCCGAGCGGCTTGCGCTCCGCGCGCACGACGCGCTGCTGCAGGCCGCTCCGTCTCTCGCCGGTCGGATCCGCATCTGCGTGATCCCGCAACAGGGGTGGGCCGAGTGAGTCGAGACGTGATCGACGTGACCGACCAGATTCTCCGGCGCAGCAAGCGTCGGCTCTACACGCAGGGCGCGGCCGACGTCGCCTCGAAGCCGCTCGAGTGGCTCTGGCCCGGCTACCTCCCGGCCGGGAAGATCGTCGACGCCTACGGCGATGGAGACATGGGCAAGTCGCTCGTGCTGCTCGACATCGCGGCCCGGGTCTCGAAGGGCTTCGTCATGCCCGACGGGTCGCCGGGCGTGAAAGGGCCGATCGTCATCTTCGCGGCCGAGGACGACGCGGCCGATACGATCGTGCCCCGTCTGGTCGCCGCCAACGCGGACCTGTCGAAATGCGAGATCGTCGAGGGCGAGATCCACTGCCCGGACGGCACGACGGAATGGCTGGGGCTCCGCGAGGACTTCGACACGGTGGCCGAGCTCTTCCGGGACGTCCGCCCTCGGCTCGCCATCTTCGACCCGATCCTCGCCTTCCTCGGCCACACGAAGAGCGGCATCGACGCCGAGGTCCGCGCGGCACTTGGGCCACTCAAGAATCTCGCCACCGAGTGCGACACGACGATCCTCAGTCTGCGTCACATCAACAAAAGCGCCGGGAGCGCGGCCAACATGCGGGGCACGGCCTCGACGGCCTTCCGCAACCTCGCCCGCGCGGGTCTCGTGTTCGGCCAACACCCGGACGACGAGGACCGGCGCGTGATGGCACCGAACAAGAACAACCTCTCCGACCGCGCCGCATCGCTCGGCTACCGGCTGGTGGGCGTCGACGTGCAGCACCAGCACCAGACGCTCCCCGCCGCCCGGGTCGACTGGCTGGGACCAGTCCCCTACTCGCCCGGCGAAATCCTGGGCGGCGAGCCAGAGGGCCTCCGGAAGGACTCGAAGGCCGAGCAGGGCGCCATCCGGCTGCGCGAGCTACTCGAAGAGGGCCCCCAGCCGGCCTCCACCGTCCAGGCCATTCTCGAGGCCGAGGGCTTCCCGCTCCGGACGCTCATGCGCTCCAAGACAGGCATGGGAATCGCCTCCGTGAAACGCTCCGACGGCTGGTATTGGAGCCTCGAGGACTGACCCGCGGGTCGCCCCTCGCGCGCGCGCTACCCAAGAATGCCGCATCCTTGGCATCCTTGCCGCCCGCGGGTGATCCGGCAGCCCGAAACCGCCGTAGAGCCACTCGCCTCCGGGTAAAAACGGCCCAATCAACAATGCCAATCAACATTGCAAGTTGGCATCCTTGAACACCCAAGGGGACGCCATTTCCGCCCCATGTTCGCCTATTTCACCCCCGGGTCATTCAAGGATGCCAAGGATGCCAAGCAAAATCGCCCAAATCCACCCACCTGTTGAACCCGAAACGCCACACAGGCCCTCGAGAGCCCGAAAACGCCCCCGCAGGCTCCAAGAATGCCAAGAAACTGGCATCCTTGTGTAGCACCCGCGCGCGCGCGTAAGAGCAAAAACTATGCCACAAGCACACCACCAGGTTGAAGCCCGAAAATTGGGCCCAGAATTTGGAGCCAGAGGGGGGGGGAGTGTGCACCTGCAGGTTGCATGAGTGGGTCCCAGTACCGCGTGGGCCCCTCGAGCCCCCCCCCATGCCCGGGTGGGACCCGCTCCCCTGCTCTCGTCGCCCTATCGCAGCCCTCGCAGCCCTCAGCGTCACGGATTGCCGGGAAAACGTGACGATCGAGGCTGAGCGCAGCCCGAGGCAGGGGGGAGGGCAGGGTCGAGGGCATGGCAGCTAAGTGGGCTGTCCTGCCTCCCCCACTGTCCCTTCCTCGCGCTGTTGGGCTACGCTGGGAAGATGGCCTCGGCGCTTCGGATACGTCGAGAGGAGCACGCGCCTCGGCAGGTCCGGCTGGTTATCTCGACGACTCGCGAGGTCGCTGGGCATTTGGATCGGTTGGCTGCGGAGTGGATGGTTTCACCGAGCGAGGTAGCGGATCTGCTGATCCGGTCGTCGTTGCAGGGGGCGCATCGTCGTCGCTGGAAAGACGGGCGATCGCTGGGGTTTGGGGCGTTGTGGTGGATTGCGGCGCGGTTGGTGTCGCGGTCGGAGTGTCGGAGGTTGCGGCGATGGATCGACGAGAGCGAGCGGATGCCCGAGTGATCCTCGGCCCGGGTTTCGAGCCGACGCCGCGCGGACCGTTGAAGGCGAAGGATGGGCGTTGGGCGTTGCCGGGGCGGGAGGGCGAGGGTGCTCGTCGTCGCGAGGTGGCGCGGACGGCGACTACAGTATCCCGCGTGCGGGAGCTTCGACTGGCGCGAGGTTGGCGCCAGACCGATCTATCGGCGCGTGCGGGATGCTCGCCGCAGCGGATCGTCACGGCCGAGCAGGGGCAGCTGTTGCGGCTCTCGATGGACACACTGCTTCGAATCTCGCTCGCCCTCGACTGCGGGCCGGCGGATCTATTCCCTGTGCTCGGAGGGCGGCATCGGGTGGCGCGCGAGCAGACTGCGGCGATGGCGCGGGCGGAACGGGAGCAGGCGAAAAAAAACGACTCAACCGCTTGACGGCTCCAACCGATGGGCGTAGGGTGGGAATCGGGATCGGGTGATCCGATCCGAAACAGGCCTTCGGGCAGGGAGAACGAAGCCATGGGAAATGACCACTACGCGACGATTCGGGATCTACTCGACGACGTGATCCGCGACCTTGACTCACTCTCGGGCGACTGTATGCCCGACACTCCGGAGCCGTGGCAAACGACCGCGAATCGCCTCGCGGACACTTTCAGGCTGCTAGAGGATCGGACGCGAATTTCGGTCGCTCACGGTCGCGGTGTCGTGTGGCCTTCGGTCGATGAGGCACTTGAGGGATACCGGAACGATCGCAGCTGAACCATCACGGGGGGCCTTCGGGCCCCCCCCGATCGCCTACGGGCAGGGAGAATTCAATGGAAACCATCGTCACGCGTGAAATCGAATTGCGGTATGGGGTCGGAGTCGAGACTGAACTCCCTCCGGAGGCAGTAACGGCGCCGGCCCAAGTAGCGGCGATCGCTCGCCAGCTGATCGGCGACGACGTCCGTGAGAACATGCTGGCATTCTACCTTCGAACGTCGAACGTGATCGACGGATATCGGGTGGTCTCGCGAGGCACGCGAGCGGCGTCACTCGTCGACCCGCAGACTGTCTTCGCGCCGGCCATCGTCATGGGCGCCGCGGCGGTCATTCTCGCTCATAACCATCCCTCGGGTCGGCTCGAATGGTCCGATGCCGATTCGACGGTAACAGGCCGGATCGCACGCGCCGGAAACGTGCTCGGGATTCAAGTGCTCGACCACGTGCTGATCGCCGCGGGGAATCGATCGTATCGGTCGATGCAATCCGACCCGATGCATAACCATAATTTCGCATTGCCTACGGGCAGGGAGTTCTAACCATGGCGGATGGAATCTACTTCAACACTCGTTCGCGCCTCGACGGGTCGCCGATCGTCGTCGTGCTGCGCGGCGCAATTGCCGCCAGTAGCGGCGCGGCGAGCGGCGCCAATCGAAAGACCGGCGCCATGATTCAGAGCTATATCATGCCGCGCGGCGCCGATCCGGCTACGGCCGCGGCGTCGGGCGCCGATCGGTCGGTGTGCGGGGATTGCCCGCTCCGACCGACGCTCGCGCGAGAGTCGGGCGGATCTCGCTGCTACGTGAATCTCGGCCACGGCCCGCGTTCCGTTTGGCACGCGTACCAGGCGGGCAGCTACCGGCGCGCTCGATTCCATTTCGAACTCGTCGAATACGTTCGGGGCTTGCCGCTCCGGATCGGGGCATGGGGCGACCCTGCAGCATGCGACCCGATCCTGTGGCATAAGCTCGCCCGCGCCGCATCCGGACACACCGGGTACACCCACCAATGGCGCGGCGCTGGCGCCGCCTTGCGCGGCATCGTCATGGCATCCGTTGGTTCGGCTGAAGAGCGAGACGCGGCGCAAGCCCTTGGTTGGGCGACCTTCCGGGTCTCGACCGATCCGGGGGAGAAGCGGGCGCGCGGGGAAGCAATCTGTCCGGCATCGGCCGAAGCAGGCCATCGGGTGACGTGCGCAACATGCCCGATTCCGTGCGATGGCCGATCGGGTGGACGAGTGATTTTGGACCACGGACCGGGGGGCGTCGGGCGACGACTCCGGACCGTATAACGGCCGCAATTCAGCGGCATAAGGGGAAGGACGATGAAAAAACGAATCTGGATTGCGGCAATCTGCGCCGCGCTCGTGGGAGTGGCCGTCGCGGCTTCCCGTGCGGAGTGCGCCTGGTGCCAGTCGACGCCCT
>CAYWGW010000238.1:4381-6411 GCA_964457385.1 uncultured Spirochaetaceae bacterium | reverse complement strand
AGCATCACGATATCCGCTTCCTGCTCGAGGCCTCGGAGTCCGTCCCGATCCGGCGCCAGCGCTCCGAGTCCAAGGCCATGGCCTGGTTTCGCGGCGAGACGCTCGACTCGATCCTGCAGGAAGAGAGTCTTGCGCGAATGGCCCGTAAGGCTTCCGACTGGCTCGCCCGGTCCCCGATCGGTCCGGCCTGAGTCCCTCGGTCCCCAGGGACGGAAGCTGCATTCCCTTTTCGTGCCCACGCGCAGCCGGTCACCGACGCGTTATGCGGTGCGAAGTGCGGGCCCGTTGCCTTCCCTCCGCCGATCCGGTCGGATGGTGCGGGTCTGGGCGGTCCAGAGAGCGCCATCGGCACGCTCCGCCGAGCAAGGCGCGACTCTTGCATTCGAAGTCTGAGACTCATAGGCAAAGGCCCGAACCCGGAGGGGTGGAGGCTGGGGAATGCAACGACAGCGACGGACTCGGTTCTCGGATTCCGAGAGGGCGGCAGCGACCGCGCTCTGCCGGGCCCTGACTGCCCTGCTCCTCCTCCTGGGTCTGCCCCTGGCAGCGCGCAGTGAGCCGGGGGCCGCGCCTGCCTCACCGCTCCCCAACGTGTCTGCGCCACCGCCGACGATGCGCGTCGTCTCGCTCGAAAGCCTGACGCTCCTGTCGACTCCCCGAGTCGTCGAGGTGCCGGATCGGAGCCAGACCGCGGCGGCGGATCGGGAGATCGCCGCCGCGGCCGAGGCGGGCTCGGATCCCTCCCTCGAGGCCCTGAATCCGTTTCGAAAACGCGACTTCGATCTGATTCGCGGAAAGCGGGAGATGGAGATCGGCGGGCGGGAGATGGAGCTGCGCTGGCGCGTGCGCCCGAAGACGAAGGAGACGATCTCTCTGGAGCTGCGATTCTAGGAGTCTGCCGCGCAGACTCCTAGACGGTGCTCCGATCGAGGCGGGGCGTCCGGGGCGCACCCGGACCGGCGGTCCCCGGCCCGCTCAGGATCGAGCCGGCTATCCTCCGTCGCCATGCAAGACCCCGTCGACGACCTGATCCGCTTCATCGATCGCTCCCCGACTCCCTATCATGCCGTGGCCGAAGCCTGCGCGCGGCTGGAGGCAACCGGCTCGACCCCTCTCGAGGAGTGCGAGACCTGGTCGTTGTCGCCGGGTGCCCGGCATCATGTCGTGCGGGCGGGGGGAAGCCTGATCGCCTTCGAGCTCGGGAGCGACCCTGCCTCCGAGGCGGGCTTTCGCGTGATCGGCGCCCACACGGACTCCCCGAATCTGCGCCTCAAGCCCTCGCCGGAAGTCGCTGCCGAGGGCTACCGGCAGCTCGCGGTGGAGCCCTACGGCGGGGTGCTGCTGCATACCTGGCTCGATCGGGATCTCTCCCTCGCCGGGCGGGTGACGCTGCGGAACGGGGAGGGCATGCAGACCCATCTGGTCCGCTTCGACGAGCCACTCCTGCGCGTGCCGAGCCTCGCGATCCACCTCTACCGGGAGCTGAGCGAGCAGGGGCTCAAGCTGAACCCCCAGCAGCATCTCGTGCCGATCCTGGGACTCGAAGGGACGCGGGAGCTGAGAGACCTGCTCTGCGAGCGGCTCGCGTCGACATCGTCGTCGCCGGGCCTGCGACCAGCGCCCGCAGACCTGCTCGCCTGGGATCTGATGGCGTACGACGTTCAGCCCTCGACCCGATCCGGAGCCGGGGGCGAGTTCATTCACGCGCCGCGGCTGGACAACCTCGCGTCGAGCCATGCGGCCCTCTCGGCTCTCTCCGAGGCCGCCGCGGCCGGAACGACCTCCGCCACCCGCGTCGTCGTGCTCTACGACCACGAAGAGGTGGGCAGCCGAAGCGCTCAGGGCGCCGGGGGGCCCTTCTTGCTCGAGGTCCTCGGCCGGATCGTCGACGCGACCGGGCGCGGTGGCGGTGGCTTCCAGGACCTCTCCCGCGCGATCGCGCGCTCCTGGCTGATCTCGGCGGACATGGCCCATGCCGTCCATCCGAACTACGCCGATCGCCACGAGCCGGGTCATCAGCCCCGGATCGG
>CAYWGW010000238.1:0-4281 GCA_964457385.1 uncultured Spirochaetaceae bacterium | reverse complement strand
CGCCCGATCACCTTCAGCTCGAGCACGGGCTTCACGCCCTCGAAGATCGGCAGCACCGTCGCATCCACCACATAACGACTGATCGGGTACTCCTCGGCGTAGCCCCAGCCTCCGTGCATCAGCTGGCCCTGCTGGGTCACGTCGACCGCCACGTCGCAGGCGAGTAGCTTGGCCTGGGCCGCCAGGGGGGCCGCCGTCCGCTCGTCCTCGTCGAAGGCCAGCGCGGCCTTGTAGGTGAGGGCTCGGGCGCCCGCCAGCTTTGCCGCCATCCGTCCCAGGGTGTACTGCGTCAGTTGAAACTCGGAGATCGGCTGATCGAACTGCTTGCGATCGACGACGTACTTCGCGGTCTCCTCGAGAGCCGCCTGGGCGAGTCCGCAGCCGCGACCGCCGGTCTGGAGCCGGCCGGCCGCGAAGCCCGCCATCTGCAGGTAGAAGCCGCGCCCCTCGCCCTTTTCGCCGCCGACGAGATTCTCCGCTGGCACGAAATAGCGCTCGAAGTTCAGCGTATAGGAATGCATGCCCCGGTAGCCGGGCGTGGCGTCTGCCTTACCGACCAGACGGCCGCCGCTGGGCTGCTTGCACTCGAAGCTGTGCTCGCGGGTCGGTTCCTTCGGCACGATGAAGAGCGATAGTCCCTTGGCGCCTTTCGAGAGATCGGGATCGGTCCGCAGCAGCACCGCGAGCACGTCTGCGCGACCGGCGAAGGTGCACCAGGCCTTGGGGCCGTCGATCACCCAGCCCTCCTGGCCATCCACCGTGGCGCGAGTCGCCCGGCACTTCACGCCGGCCACGTCCGACCCGATGTCGGGCTCGGTCACCGAGATGCCGGCCATGATCTCGCCCGAGGCGAGCTTCGGGAGCCAGTGCTGCTTCTGCTCCTCGGTGCCGCCGCCGAGGAGCGCCTTCGCCAGGATCTCCGGCCGCGTGATCAGTGAACCCGCCGCTGCCAGCGATGCCCGTGAAAGCTCCTCGGTGGTCAGGATCATCGCGAGATTGCCCATCTCGACCCCGCCGTACTGCTCCGGGATCGAGAGACCGAAGAATCCGAGCTCGGCCATCTTCTCGATGAACTCCTCCGGGATCGTCTCGTCGTGGCGGTGGATGTGTTCCGCGTGCGGGGCGACCTCGACGCTGGCGAACTCGCGGACCTGATCGCGGACCTGCTCGTGCATCTCGTCGAGCACCCAGTCGTTGGCGCCCCGGGTCGCGGCGACCTCGGCGCCAATCTCCCGCAGCAGCGCCTCCGCCGTCGTCCTGCGCAGGGCGCTGCGCACGTCGGCGGGAAAGGCGGCTTCGACCGCCGCGTCTCCGATGCCCAGGTCGTCCGCCGCCGCCGACAGGCGATCGCGCAGGCTCGACATCAGCTCGCCGACCGCCGCGATCGCCGTCTTCTCCCGGATCGGCGTCGAATGTCCCTCGGCTGCGGCCGCATCGAAGGCCGCCAGCATCTCATGGCCCGCGACGGCCTCGGTGGCTGCGTAGGCAACGCGTTCGGTGATCACCTGATGATCGTCGATCTTCTTGCCGTCCCGGGTCTGTTGGCGGGCGGCGGTGACGGCGTCGGCGAGGAGCTTCGATCCGGCGTCGAGGATCAGGCGGGCGTCGGCGAGGGTGGCGGTCATCCTGGGTGTACTCCTGGCAATCGCGAGCGGGCTGATGAGGCAGGGAGCATAGCGCGCAGGCGACGGGAGTCCGCTGGACGGCAGTCAGGTCGTGGCGGGGCGACCAGGACGCGGAGCTCGGAAGCTGGGCTCAGAAGAAGCTGCCGAGGCGTTGCACCAGGGGCTCATTGCCGAAGACGAGATCGACCTTGCCGCGCCCGGGATGCTCCCGCGTCCAGCAGACGCCCCCCGCCTCCCGGGCCAGGACGCGTGTCACCGCGGCGTCCCAGGGGTTCAGATCGCAGTCGACCATGGCGTCGGCCGCTCCCGAAAGCACGAGCAGGTGACCGAAGGCATCTGTGTAGCCGCGGAGCATCGGGATCGCGGCCGCCATCCGCTCGTAGGCCGGACGCGCTCCCGAGCGATCGAAGCAGAAGAGGTCGCCGTGGCAGATCAGCGCGTGCTCGAGCGTTTCGACCGTCGAGACGGCGAGTCGCTCTTTGCCACGCCAGACGCCCCCGCCCCGCACCCCACCAATCCGGTCGTCGACGGCGGGCAGGTCGATCAGGCCAAGGACGGGCTCCTCGTCCACCAGCAGCGCGATCAGGGTCGTGAACAGCGGGATGCCCCGCGCGAACGCGATCGTGCCATCGATCGGGTCGATCACCCAGCGTCGTCCGGAGCCCGACGGTCCCGGCCGCGCGCCCCCGCGCAGCCCCTGTCCGGGCTCCTCGCCGAATTCCTCGCCGAGGATCGCGTCTTCGGGGAAGGCCTCGCGGAGCACGCTCCGGATCGCCTGCTCCGCCGCCCGGTCGGCCTCGGTGACCGGGGATCCGTCCTGCTTCGTCTCGATCGGGACGTGTCGGAAGCGGGGCAGGATCTCGGCCCGCGCCCGATCCGCCGCACGATGGGCCACCTGGAGGGCGTGATCGAGCGCTTGTTGATCGATCGTCGCCCGCTCGGCGGGCAGGGCCGGTCGGAATCCCGCAGGCCATCCGGCGCCCTTCATGAGGGGTCGGCGCCCGGTGCGCCGGGATGCCGGGTCGCCTCACCCGCCGCGAGCAGGCCGCGGTCGGAGAGCGAGCGCAGCCGCTCGAAGGGGTAGATGCCGGTGTCGTGCCCGTCGCTCCAGCTGATCTGGATCGCGTAGCGACCGACGGCCTGAATGGCGACGGGACGCACGTCCTCGGGTACGGAATCCGGTGCGAGCAGGGCGGCTCCGCTCCACTCGTCGACACAGTGGGCACAGCCGCAGGCCAACCGCAGGGCCCGTACGTCGATCAGGCTCCAGCTCCGATCGGCCCACTCGATGGCGAGGGTACGGCCGTCCTGCTGGCGGATCGTGGTCGGAATCTGGGCGTCGTTCGGGGCCATCCCCCCGATGATAGAAGGCTTGCCGGGGTTTGCCGCGCGTCGCCGGCGCCCACGCCCTCAGCCGACGCATTCCCCGCCACGCGACCACGGTGAATTTCGGAGCTACTGTCGCGCCACCATGAGCGAATCCAACGAGACGATCGCCATCCTGGGTGGAACCGGAGATCAGGGCCTCGGCCTGGCACTCCGCTTCTGTGGTGCAGGACGCCGCCTCATCATCGGGTCCCGCAAGGCGGAGCGGGCGCACGAGGCGGCCGAGAACGTGCGCCAGCAGGTTCCGAAGGCCGACGTCGAAGGCATGGGCAATGAGGACGCGACGGCTGCGGCTGAGATCGTGATCCTCTCGGTTCCCTTCGAACATACGGCGAGCACGGTGAAGGGGATCAAGGACTCCCTCCGCCCGGGACAAGTCGTGGTTTCGATGACGGTTCCGCTGGCGACGGCGGTGGGCGATGGAGCCGTGCGCACGGTGGGCATCTGGCAGGGTTCGGCTGCCGAGCTCGTCCAGTCACTGGTCCCGGACGGCGTCGACGTGGTGTCGGCCTTCCAAAACGTCTCGGCGCATCGGCTGCAGCATCTGGCGGAATCGGTGGAGTGCGATGTCGTCGTCTCGGGCGCGAAGGCGCCGCGTCAACGCGTGATGGCGCTCTGTCCGCTGATCCCCGGCCTCCGGGCCCTCGACGGAGGCCCGCTCTCCAACGCGCGAATCGTCGAGGCGATGACGGCCCTGATCATTGGCCTGAACATCCGTCATCGCTGTCCAGAAGGCCTGGGAATCCGCTTTACGGGTCTTCCCGAGTCCGCGGACCGCTGAGTGCAGCGGATCGCATCCCGCGTCTGAAGGCTCCCGAAGAAGTCTCGCCGGGGTCGCACAGGCTCGGATCCCAAAAACGCAGTGAATCCAGCAGTTTGAGAACGGCGTTTCCGCTTTGGTCTTTTTCCGAGCAGATCCGCACGCTTGCGGCCCTGCGTCCGCGATACTGGGCGCGTCATGGGGCTTGGGACCACCATGGGTTGTGGTCTACTGGTGTCAGGGACTCAATATTTTGTGGATTTCTTCTTGACGGATCGGCGTAGGCAGTGCACTTTGATCGTCGACGGGGATGTGAGGTTCCTCCTGTAGCCTGGGGGGGTCGCAACTAGGTTGTTGCGGGGAGGAACACGAGCTTCTGAGCGGCAAGGCGATGAGGCCGGGTCGAGACGAAGCGGGTCGAGCGAGTCCGAGGGCGACGCGGCTGGAAACGGCCAGGCTGGAAACGGCCAAGCTGGAAACAGCCAAAAGGTGACCTCAATGAGCAGGTCA
>CAYWGW010000237.1:0-6420 GCA_964457385.1 uncultured Spirochaetaceae bacterium | reverse complement strand
CAGGCCTCGACGACCCCCGCGAACTCGATCGTCTCGAGCATCGGCCCGAGCGTCCGCGCGTCGATATCCGGGATTTCCCGCCGCCAGGCGGCCACGCGCTCCTCGATCGAAGGCATCGGACTCACGCGCACGACGCGAGCCGGGACTCGATCTCTCGGCGTGCCCATTTGTAGTCGGCCTTGCCGTTGGGGGCGCGCTGGACCTGATCGACGAGATGGACCTGCTTCGGGACCTTGTAGCCCGCCAGCTTCGAACGCGTGAACTCCCGCAGCGTCTCGGCGTCGATCGTCGCGTCCTCGACCAGGGAGGCGACGGCCGTGACCCGCTGGCCCAGTCGCTCGTCCTCGACCCCCACGACGAGGCAATCCTGCACCTCGGGATGGGATTTCACGACCTCCTCGACCTCTTCGGGGTAGACCTTCTCGCCCGCCGTATTGATGCAATGGGAGCCGCGCCCCAGCAGCGTCAACGTGCCGTCCGCCTCGACCCGCGCCCAGTCGCCGGGGAACGAATAACGGACGCCGTCGATCTCGCGGAAGGTGACGGCGGACTTCTCGGGATCCTTGTAGTAGCCGACCGGGACAAGCCCGCCGGCAGCGACCATGCCGATCTCCTCGGAGCCGGGCTTCACCTCGCGCCCGTCCTCCGTGAAGACCTTCGTGGCCGGTCCCATCGAGAATCGAGCCGTCTGGCCGACGTTCCCGCGCGTCGTGATCTGGTTCCCCATCGAGCCTTCGCTGCTACCCATGGCGTCGATCAGGACGAACTCGTGCCAGTCGAGCAGCGCCTGCTTGATCTCGCGGGTCCACATCACGCCAGAGGAGATCATGAAGCGTACACTGCTCGGATCGAAGGGACGCCCCTGCGTCTTCGCCTGTTCGAGCGCGCGGAGCATCGGCCGGGCGAAGGCGTCGCCCACGATCACCAGCTGGGTCGCCTTCTCGATCTCGGCCTTCCGCCAGAGCTCATCCGGATCGAAGCGCCGCTCCTCGAGCAGCACCACCCGGGCGCCCGCGATGTGGGGGATCATGGCGCCGAGCCACATCCCCGTCCCGTGCATCAGGGGACAGGCCGGAATCGAGCAGATCCCGCCCTGCTCCTCCCAGAGCTGCGCCACGAGGCCCGGGATCGACTCCGCCGGCGGCACGCCGAGCCCGAGCAGCGGGAAGCCGATGCCGATGAAGCCCTGGAGCATGCCCCCCATCTCGTACATCACGCCCTTCGGCATGCCCGTCGTGCCGCCCGTGTAGAGCATGTAGAGATCGCTCGGCGAGCGCTTGATGCGCGGAGCCGGATCGGCCGACGCGATCAGCTTCTCGTAGTCGAGCGCGCCGGGGACCGTCGCAGCGCCCGTCTCACCGCTCGTCGCACCGCCTTCTCCGCGCCGTTCTCCGCCAGTGTCGCCCAGCCCGGAGTCGTCTCGGCCCGAGTCGTCGACCTCGATCCACAGCTTCACGCCCTTCGCCCGATCCTTCACCCGCGCCACCCGGTCGCCTAGACTGCGATGGAAGACGAGCGCCTCCGCGTCCGAGTTCTCGAGCAGGTAGAGCAGCTCGTCGTCGAGATAGCGGTAGTTGATGTTGATGGGCACGCCGCGCATCTTCATGCCCGCGAACTGGGACTCGAGGTACTCGTTGCCGTTCCAGAGGTAGAGACCGATCTTCGAGTCGGGGCCGAGGCCGGCCTCCTCGAAGACCCGCGCGAGGCGGGCCGCCCGATTTTCGTACTCGGTCCAGGTCCGGCGCACGGAGCCCGTCGCGACGGCCTCCCGATCCCCGATCGAGTCGGCGATCGCCTCCCACAACGTCGCGTAATGAAGCTCCAAACGGATGCCCTCCCCAACTCGCGTGCCCTTTGCAGACACCGAAGAGGTCCGGACGCTCGCGCCGCGAAGCCTCGGCGGGATTCTACGAGGCTACGTCGAAGGCCTGCAAGCGAGCGGCGGTTTCCCGAAGGGCCTCGGGTCCGCCCAGCAGATGTCGGGCGAGGGAGATCCGCTTGAACCAGAAATGCAGGTTCTGCTCGTCGGTCCAGCCGATACCGCCGTGGACCTGGGTCGAGACGCTCGCGATCTCGCGACCGATCTCCGAAACGTGGGCGAGCACGTGGCAGGCCATCCGCGGCGCCTCCTCGGGCGCGGCGTCGAAGGCATGCGCTGCATACCAGAGCAGCGATCGCGCCGGCTCGAGCTCCGCCACCATTTCCGCACACATATGTTTCACGGCCTGGAAGGAGCCGATCAGCCGACCGAACTGCTTCCGCTGTCCGGCATAGGCGACGGCCTGCTCGATCATCGACTCACACGCCCCGAGCGCGTCGGCCGCCAGCGCGATCCGGCCGGCCACGAGCGCCCGCTCGATCGCCCGACCCACGTCGGTGAAGATTGCCTCGGGTACGACGCCCTCGAAGACGACCTCGGCCGTGCAGCGGGTCGCATCCGTCGTCCGCAGCCGCGTCGTCTCGACGCCCGCCGCGTCCCGACGCACGACCGCCAGGGTCTCGCCATCGAGAGCCACCAGCAGCCGATCCGCCGTGCAGGCGTCGATCGCCATCATCGCCTTGCCAAAGAGACGATCGCTCTCGAGCCTCACGCCGGCCTCCTCGCGGCGGGAGAAGAGCTCCGTGAAGGCGACGCCGAAGACCAGGTCACCCGTAGCGATCCGCGCGAGCCGATCCCCGACCGGCGGCGTCCCGATCGACGCGAGAGCGACGACGCTCATCACGGACGACGACAGAAACGGGCACGGCGTTACCGCATGACCGAGGGACTGCGAAACCAGCGCCGCGTCCAGCAGCGACAGGCCCGAGCCATCCTGGGCCGTCGGCACGAGCATGCCCGTCACCCCGAGCTCCGCCAGCCCCTGCCAGATCTCGCGATCGTTCGGGCAATCCGCCTCCCGCAGCGCCCGCACCCGCTCGATCGGTACGCGATCGGCCAGGAACGAACGCAGCGTCTGCTCGAGCTGCCGCTGATCCTCCGAAAGTCCGAAATCCATCGTCGAATCCTCTCTCGCGTCCGTCGCGTCTCACGGAGCCGCACCCGCCTCAGGGAGATTTCTGACAAGTATGCACCGCTGAGGCGGATCAGGCCCTTTCCGGGGCCTCCTGAGACGCCTGAGATCAAACAGAGGCCTTCAGTGAAATTCAATATGTAAAAATATATGATAGAACAAACTTGATATAGTTTTCTATTTGCCCCACGGGTAAATATGTTCTATTATCTGAAGCATGGCTGACGATAAAAATCGCATATGAAGGCCCTCAGGCTCAATCGCCTCCCGGAAACGCTCCGCGAGGAGCTCAAGGCCGCGCGGCTCGCGCGCCGCTGGAGCCAGCTCGAACTCGGCCGGCGCGCCGGCCTCCCCCAGGTCCACATCTCGGGCATCGAAACCGGCAAGACCGTTCCCCGCTACGACACCCTTCTCGATCTCGTCCGCGTTCTGGACTTCGACCTCGTGATGGTCCCGCGCGCGCTCGTGCCCGCCGTGCAGGCCCTGATCCGCGACAGCAAGAGCCCCGACGAAGACACGGCCCGGTCGCTCTATTCATTCGACGATGACGATGCCGCCGATGAGTCTTGATCCGAAAAGCCTCAGCGCCCTCGCCGTCCGCCTTCACGGTCGCCGGATCGGCGCCATCAACCGCATCGCGGGTGACAGCTACATCTTCGCCTTCGAAGACGACTACCGCGAAGATCCCGAACGCCCGACACTCAGCCTCTCGTTCAAAGGCCCGCGCGGCACGATCGTCGCCCCCGCCCGTGCCTATCCCACACGCCTGCCCCCGTTCTTCTCGAACCTCCTTCCAGAAGGACCGCTTCGTACCTACCTCGCCGCACAGGCCGGCGTCAAATCTGAGCGCGAGTTCTTCCTCCTCGCCGCCCTCGGCAATGACCTGCCCGGCGCCATCACCGTTGCGCCCTTCGATACGCAAGCCGCGACGCCAGACGCGGACGACCGACGACGAGACACGAAAGATGAAGACGCAGACACCCTCCTGCGCTTTTCGCTCGCCGGTGTCCAGCTGAAATTCTCTGCGAGGGTCGATGCCACCGGGGGCCTCACCATTCCCGCGGACGGCATGGGCGGCTCCTGGATCGTCAAGCTTCCGTCCACCGAATATCCGGCCGTGCCCGAAAACGAGTTCGCCATGATGGAGCTCGCCCGCGCGATCGGCATCGACGTCCCGGCAATCAAGCTCGTCACGGTCGATCAGATCAGCGGCCTGCCGCGCGATACACGCCGCCTCGAAGGCCAGGCTCTCTGTGTCGAGCGTTTCGATCGCGCGGAAGACGGCGGGCGCATCCACATGGAAGACTTCGCACAAGTCTTTGCGCTCTTCCCCGACGATAAATACCGCCACCGCTCCTACGCGAATATCGCGTCCGTCCTGCACGCCGAAACCGGCGATGCTGGAGCCCACGAATTCGTGCGCCGGCTCGTCTTCTCCGTTCTCATCGGGAACGGCGACATGCATCTGAAGAACTGGTCGCTCGTCTATCCGGACACACGCACACCCACGATCTCTCCCGCCTACGACTTCGTCTCGAAGACGCCCTACCTGCCGGACGACAAACTCGGACTCACATTCGGGCGCAGTCGCAGTCTTTCCTCGATCACCCGCGACCAGATCCGCCGCTTTGCAGACAGCGCCGGACTTGCGGCCAGCCCCGTCTGGGAGAACGTCCGCGAGACCACACAGCGAACCCTCGACGCGTGGAAGACTCTGGACGCTGTCGACGTTCTTCCAAAGAAGCTTCGCAGCCAGATCGACCAGCAGATCTCCTCTGCGACGCTGAGGATCGAAGCCTGAAGCTCTCGCGCTCTGCGCGCTCCTGAACACGTCTCCTCTGAGCCTTGTCGTCCAGGTTCGACGGCTGGCAAACCCACGCACCTCGTACCGTCGAGACCGAGCCTGCCGGGCTCCCTTCGAGCCCGGCGGCGTCCGAAGGGGCCGGCGGCGGCGTCACGGAGCGCACGGTCTTCGACCAGAACGCACCGGCAATCGACGACGCGCTCCCTTCCGCTGTGGGCGGATCCGCCTGCTACGCCCCGATCTCCGAACCCGGCACGGCGATGCTGCTCGAACTCGGCTTGCTCGGGGTCGGGTGGCGGACGGTCTCCATCCGAGGTCGTGCGCCGAAAGGTCTCATGCGCGCCCCCGGGCGAAGCGTTCCGGCCAAATCGGTCTCAGCGAGCTCTCTCATGGTCGACGCGTCGCCAGGAATCGACGAGCCCGAGTTCCTCGACCCACCTCTCGATGTACGCACGATCGAGTTGCTCACCGCTCGTCTCGAGGATGCCGATCACGTCGCGAATCTGACGTTCGGACTCACCCGCTCGCGCCCACTCGAGCTTGGCGACGACCGTGTCTTCCGCGGTCGCCATCCAGACCTCGAGGCCGCCGAGGTCGACACGCTGCCGGCGTGCGAGCTCGGCGCGGCTGAACGCGCGATCCTTACAGAGGATCAGGTCCACCTTCCATCCCGAATCGAAGAGCACGACGTTGAACATGCCGCGACGTCGCCAGGCCTCCTCCGCGGCGGCCTCGCTGACGTAAAAGCGATCCGGATCGAGCCCCTCGACGAGCTGGTCGAGCTTCTCTCGACTCGGAGCGATCACGACATCGATGTCATGCGTCGTCCGAGGGGCTCCGTGGTACGTGCTCGCAAAGGAACCGGCCAGCATGTACGGGATCTCGAAGCGATCGAGTTCCCGGATGATCACGGCAAGCGGGTCCAGCATCACGAGTGACGACGGTTCGCCGCGGCGGCCTCGAAGAGCGCGTCGCCGAGAATCTGGCGCAAGACCCTATCGCGGGCCTCTTCGCGGCTCATGCCGGGAGAGCGAGCCAACATCCCTTCGATCGCGATCTCACGCGCACGCTCGGACATCTCGATCGCCAGACGAACGCGGCGCGCGGGGCCCATTTGGCGATAGGCCTCGAGCTGGACACGGTGGGCATCGAGGGAGGTGTCGCGGGAACGCATGGGTGTGAGGATAGCCCGCCCGAACGCGCGGGGATGCCCCGCGGCCGCTCTTGGTCTCCTCTGAGCATCGGCTCCATTCTGGGGCTTCGGGCACGACCCGAAATCGCGAATCCGCGGTCGTGAGCGGCCGACCGCGCCATCGGCGCTCCCGTAATTCCTCCCACCGAAGCCCATGACCTACGAAGTCTGGAAATCGTCATCCAAGGACGCGAGTGTCGCTCCCAGGGAGATCGCGATCGCCGCAAGATGCGCATCATCGATCGAATTCCGAAGCGCGCGCGGCGACGCCATGACGAGCTCATCGAATGATGGCCAGCTCGCGTCGGTATCCAAAACGATCTCGAGACCCGCGTCGAGCCAATCGCCCACTCAGCGGATCGCGTCGCCATCCGACATCGCTCCCGGGAATGCGGAGTTCGTGCCGAGTCGCA
>CAYWGW010000236.1:0-6514 GCA_964457385.1 uncultured Spirochaetaceae bacterium | reverse complement strand
CCTCGACATGAACTTCCCGACCCAGGCCCAGGCCCAGGCTCCGATCGGGCTCAGGCCGCCTGGATCTCCCGCTGTCGGGCGCGCCGAGCCGAATGGCTGAGCCCCATCAGCCCGAGCGACATCAGCAGCGCCGTCGAAGGTTCGGGAACCAATGCGGTGTTGACGTAGTCGATTGCCGACTCGATCTGCTCCTCGATGCCCTCGTTGAAGGCCTCCTGGATCGCGGAGCAGCTCGCGGTCTCCTCACAGACGTCGAGGGTCCCGAAAATCAGCCAGAAGGGATTCGAAGGCCCCTCGAGCCCCTCCACGTTTGCCTGACCGAAGGCCAGATAGACGCCCGGCGTCGCGGCCCCGAGATCGTAGTCGGGATGATCGTCCAGGAAGCCCGTCGCAGAAGTCGTCCCGATCGCGACACCGAGAATCTCGGTGGTCCCTGCCAGCGTTCCGAAGAAGCTCGCGCCCTTCGTGAGTGTCAGCCCCTCTCCGGCCGGAGTCGCGCCGAAGCTGCCCGCCGCGTCATCCCAGAAAGCCAGGCTGATGTTCAGCGTCGGCTCGACCAGGAAGTCGACGGTCACCTGCGCGTTCCCCGGCAGATTCGTGTTCAGACCCCCGAGCAGGCCCGCGTTCGTATCCGAGACGCTGAAGAACCCCGGATCTTCGCCCTGGAAGGTCGGCGTGGCGAGGCTCGTGTCACCGAACAGCTCACCCTCGATCGCGACATTGCCGAGCTCCGGGATCAGATCGTCGACATCGATCGCACCCGCCCGCAGGTTGCCGGCGCCGTCGTCGAAGAGAAGCACGTCGAAATGGCCCTCTTCCTGCGCCTGCGCCGACCCCACGACAGAGATGACGGCGAAGAGCAAGCCGAGCGCCAGCAGCGTCGGGCCCCTCCCCGCTCGTTTTTCCCGCGTCCTGCCGAGTCCCGATTCCGACCCCGGGACTCGCACGCCCTCTCTTCTGCCTCTCATGCCGCCCATACCACACACCCCAAAACTTCTTTCTTCATTATTCAACTGCATCTCTTCGACCTCGATTCTGGCTCTCGCGCCTCGACCCATCATCAGCTCCTTCCCAGGTTGCATCCCACCCGCTCTGCGCTCTGACCCTGCCTGTGCCGCTCCGCCCGCCGGAGTTCCAGCGGATCTGCGATCCGGCCCCGCTCGACGCATCGAGGTGTCGCCCGATTGCCATCGCGATCGGGATCGACTAGACGTTGTGGGGCGGTTCCCCGGGATCCGGCGGAGGGCTGGTGGTGAGGCAGGCGACAATCCCGAACGCCAGAAAGGCCAGGGAGGCCAACACGGAGGCGGCTCCCTCGGGCCTGCGTCGAACTCACAGCACCGAGCGCCCGTCGCATCCCTTTCTGTCGCGTAGGCCGAATGGGTCCCATGGGTCCCATGGATGGTCGGATCGGATCCGGAGCGCGCTCGGCGTGCTCGGCATGCTCCTTTATCTGGGCAGCTCCGTCGCGGTCTCCGTCCACGTCCACCGGGATGGAGCTCCGGTCTCGACGACCGAGGCGGCCCACGCCGTCCATTCCGGGACCACCGCAGATTCAGCCGGCGCCGAGGCCGTCGCCGATTCGGACGCTCTCACGGTCCGATCGGGCCCGGGCGCGCCGGACGGGCAGTCCGCCCGCGACGAGTGTCGTCTCTGCGAGCTGGCCCAGCGAACCAGTCGTGCCAGCCTCGCGTCGCCGATCTTTCACACCTTCACGATCCCCGCGAACGATCCGCCCATCCCCTGCTATGTCGGGCCTCCGCCCACCGAGAGCCCCGCGCTCGATCGTCAGGCGCCCCGAGCGCCGCCCCGCCTCCAGGCCTGAGCAACTCGTCTCCTGCCTCGCACCGATCCGCCTGCGCGCGGTCGGCGCCCTCCCCGTGCAGGACCTGCTGGCCACCGGATTGCCTCGTGCCCACCCATCGCGTGGCGCGGGCTTCGGGAGATCGATCTCATGTCCCCGACACTTCATTCAGGCGGCGCAGACGCGTCGCCGGTCCGCCGTGCCGATCGGCGCAGTAATCTCCCCCCTCCGGCCTCCAGACGGCACCCGGAACGGGACAGCTTCCAGCCGGACCTCGAGCTCCGCGGCCTCGTGGAGCCCCATCTCGCGCTGCTTCGGCGCGTCGCCGTGCGGATTCTAGGTTGCCCGGAGGAGGCCCAGGACGCGGTCCAGGAAGCGATCCTGGCGCTCTGGCGAATGCGCGACAGACCCCCGCAGATTCGCGGCTGGCTCGTGCGCACCGTCGTCCACCGAAGCCTCCACCGTCGCCGCAGCGAGCTGCGTCGTCGACGCTGGGAGGACCGGGCCGCCGTCGACTTCGAGTCGAGCTGCCCGCTCTGCGATCCCGAGGACGAGCTCGGTCGCCGCCAGCTCGTGACTGCCCTCGAGCAGTCGCTCGGCCGGCTTTCGACCGAGCATCAGATCGTGATCGCGCTGCGCGCGGAGGGGCTCGAGTACGAAGAGATCGCCGAGCGGCTGGAGCTGCCGGTCGGCACGGTGCGGTCGAGACTGAACCGCGCGCGGCGCGCCCTGCGCGACCGGATGCCCCGCGAATGGACCTGAGCCTGGAGGCTTCCGGACCCCGCCGGATCGGCGTATCGGAGGCGCGGGCATTCAGTCGCGTCGCGCGCACGATCCTGCTGCTCGTCCTCGTCGTCGTGGTCCTCGTCGTCGCGGTCCTCGCCTTACCGACCCTCGGCCGGGCGGCCCCGATCGACACGGTCTTCGTCGGTGAGAACGAGCGGATCGTGCTCGCCCGGGAGGCTCTGCGCATCGCGGTCGGTGACCCCGGGATCGCTTCGGTGCAGATGATCTCGAACCGCGAGGTGCTGGTCCTCGGACGCCGACCCGGCCAGACGAATCTGATCCTCTGGCTCGACGACGGCACGGTCACCGAGCAGCGGATCCGGGTCGAGCGGGATCTCTCGCTGCTCGCCCGGGCGCTCCGCGACGTCCATCCGGCGATCGAGGTCCTGAGCGCGCCCGACCGCGATGCCGTGGTGCTCCGCGGCGTGGTCCCCGACGTGCGCACACTGCGCGCCGCCGAGTCCATCGCCAGCGACTATCTGCGCGGTGGTACGCGCAGCCGCAGCCGGGGCGGATCGCTGATCGTCGGCTCGGGCTCAGGCTCAGGCTCAGGCTCAGGCTCAGGAGAGCGGGGCGCCGACGCGGCCGGGCGCGAGCCCGGCGAGCCGGGCAGGGGCGAGGGCGAAGGCGCGGATCGAGGCGACGACTTCCTGCTCGACGTCCCCGACGACCGCGGCGAGGGACGACTCATCAACCTGATCCGGGTCGACCGCGTGCCCGAACGAATGGAGGAGAGGATCCGGGAGGCCCTCGTCGGTTCGGGCGGCGAGGGAATCGACGTGCGGCGGCTGACGGCGGGCTCGCTGCCCGATGACTCCGCCGACACCTTCGTGCTCGAAGGCCAGGTCGAGAACCAGGTCACGCTCGTCCGCGCGCTGATCTCGGCCGCCCGCCTCCTCGATCCGGCGGCCTCGGCCGATCAGATCCGGGTCGTGGCCGACGAGGCGGGCTCGCTCGAAGGGGCGGGGGGCGGAAGCGGCGGAGGCGGGGGCAGAGGTGGCGGAGGTGGCGCCACGATCGCCGGCGTGGGCAGCCGCGTCGGGGGCGGCGGTGGCGCGGTCGGCGGGAACAACCTCCGATCGAACGTCGCGCGTGCCAAGGTCCTCTCGCTGGCCGACGGTCGGATCCTCTCTTTCCTCGAGGTCGTCCGGCTGCCCCAGGTCCGGCTCGAGGCCCGCATCTACGAGGTGAACCGCTCGCGGCTGAGCGATTGGGCGCCGAATCTGAACGTCCTGATCGGAAACACGGGCGACGTCGAGATCGTGCCCTCGGTCACCTCGCTGCTGATCGAGGGCCCGGACGGCGATCCGGCCGGGCTCACCCGCGGCGACATCCAGGGGGCCCTCTCCCTGCTCCAGGGCGGCACCCTGCTCGGCGGTCTTCAATACGTCGGCGACCTGTTCGCGATCGATCTGGCCTTAGGCCTCCTCGAGCGGGAGAACATCGCCCGGACCCTGGCCCGACCCACGCTCTCCGTGCTGTCCGGGGAGATCGCAAGCTTCAACGCGGGCGGCCAGGTTCCGATCGCCGTCACCGTCGACACGACGACCTCGGCGACCTCGGGCACCCTGCTCTCCTCGACCGTCTTCGCCGAGTTCGGGGTGAACGTCTCGGTCCGTCCGCTCGTCGCCGAGGACGACGTGATCACGCTCGACGTGACGCCGAGCATTTCGCAGCCGGACTTCGACCTGACGGCTGATCTCGTCGGCTCGACCGGCTCCCAGCAGACGACGACCGCCTTCCAGACCCGATCGCTGCGCACGACGACCCGACTGCGCGACGGCCAGAGCCTCGTCGTCGGAGGGCTGCTGCAGACGTCCATGAGCCGGGGCAGCGACTTCACGCCCTGGTTCCATCGCATCCCCGGTCTGGGATGGCTCGGCAAGAGCCGCGAGGACCAGCGCGACGAGCTGGACTTCGTGGTCGTGCTGAGCCCGTCGATCGTCTACGAGCGGAACTCCAGGGCCTCCCTCTGGGCCTATCCCGGCGCAATGGAGATCCTGCGCTCGCTCCCGATCGCGGAGATGGCCCGGCTGCCGGCCGAGCCGGGCTTCGAAGACGATTCGGGTGCCCCGTGACGAGGAGACCCGTCATGAACCGTCAGCGATCCAAAGAAAGAGGGAACTCCCCATGCCCGGCCGGCAAGGTCAATCGGAAGGGTGTCTCCGGACCTACGGCCCTGGGCAGAAGATCCAGACCGGAACGGATGGGCTTGCCCATGGTGAGACACACCCACGAAGCTCGATGAGAAGCAGAGAACGAAACGAAGAACGAAGAGAGACGAAGGAGGGGACGCATGCGACCCAGCAACGAGAAGATCGATCGATTCAGGACGAGCCGCCGACAGCGGGGGGCGGCGTTGGCCGAGTACGGGCTGCTGCTGGCGGGTCTCGCGCTCTCGTCGATGGTCGCGGTGAGCGTCCTCGGCGGGAAGGTCGGCGGCATGATCGCCTCGGTCGCCACGCTGCTCCCGGGCGCGAGCGCCGAGGAGAACGGGCCGGTTCAGGTCGGCAAGCTGATCGAGACCCGGACCACCGACTCGAACGGCGACGGAGTCTTCGAGACGGTGCTCGACAACGCAGCCCTCGAGAGCAACGCACAGCGACCGAGCAACCGCATGGGCAAGGCCCTCAACATGCAGGGCCACGAGGTCGGCCATCTCTACCAGCTGGGCGACCGATCGCTCCACCGCTAGGCCGCGGTGGACTCCGGGCGGGAGAGCGGAGGATGCGGAGCGACGAAGGCAGGCGGGATCGCCGCCGGGGCAGCGCGCTGGTCGAGTTCGCGCTGCTCGCCTTCGTCGTCTGGCTGATCCTCGCAGGCGTGCTCGAGCTGGGCCGGGCCTTCTCGGCCCAGCAGATCCTGCAGCACGCCTCTCGCACGATCGCGCGCGAGCTGTCGCAGCTCGAGCTCCAACACGATGCTTCCTTCGACGAGGCGATCCGGGCGGTGCTCGACACGCGTTTCCTGGTGATCGACTCGAATCTGTTGGCACGTTGCGGCAAGCCGCTCTTCGGGGAGCCGGGACATGAAGTGGGGCTGCAAGAGCTGTTCGTGGAGCAGATGCCGATCGGAAACCGCTTGCTGAGGCCGCTCATGATCGCAGATCGTCTGGGCGAGCTCCCGATGATCCGCTACCCCGGCGCGCTGCTCGCCCGCAGCGACGGCGTGTCGGCCGGCAGTCCCTGCTCGGAGGGCTCGGTCTTCACGGTGGGCATCCCGGAGCTCGACCCCGCGGCGGGGGTGGCGCATTGGCGATCGGTCGTCTCGCCGGAGCCGGCGCCCGGGAATCCGGGGGCCGCCCCCGGAAGCGACGACTTCGCCCTCGCCGCCGGCGGCTGGGCGGGCGTCCGGGTCCGCTATCCCTTTCAGTCGGGGGCGCTGCTGGCCAGCCGCGAATCCGGCGCCGTCGATCCCGAAACCGGCCGCATGACCCAGACGCTCGTCGACATCGCGGACGAGGGCGCCCTCGTCGACATGGGGCTCGAAGCGCTCGGCGCCACGCTGCTGCCTGCGCTGGCCGACGAGAGCGCCAATCCGGCCTCGCCGATCCCGACCTACGCGGGTCCACGCGGGCTCGGCCGCCTCTACTCGATCCCCGACGCCAGCGGCTCGGCGCGCGCGGTGCGGCCCTATCGCCGGCTGCTCTCCGCCACCGCCGGCTTCCGTCGGGAGATCTTTCTCCCGGGCGGGGGTGCCCCGTGAGCCGGCGAACGGGTCGACCGGGCGATGGGCGCCGAACGGCCTTCGATCCCCGGGCCTGGCTGGTACCGGGCGCGGCGGCGCTGCTCGCCCTCGTCGGTATCGCGCTGCTCTGGTCGGGCTGGCGGTTCGGGAGCGACGAAGCCGGCAGTCGCATTCGCCCGGGTGAGGTCGGCGTTCCGGTCGCCTCCATCGACCTCGCGGCCTACACCGAGCTGCAGA
>CAYWGW010000235.1:0-6588 GCA_964457385.1 uncultured Spirochaetaceae bacterium | reverse complement strand
TAGATGTCCGGGCGGTAGACCTTCCGAGCCGTCGCTTCGTACCACTCGTCGGGCTTGTCTTCGGCGATCTGCCCCCAGCGACGCATCTGGGTCAGGAACCAGACGGCGTCGCTGTAGAAGGGATAGGTTGCGTGGTATCGGAAGAAGACGTTGAAATCCGGCATCGCCCGTTCGTCGCCGGGGGCGTACTCGAAGGTCCCGGTCATGCTCGCGGCGATGACGGACTCGTCGGCGCCGACGTACTCGCTCTTCGCCAGGATCTTCACGGCCCGCTTACGATTCTCGAGGCTGCCGTCCAGCCAGCGACCCGCGCGAATCAGGGCCTTCGTGAGCGCGATCGCCGTATTGGGATGGCGCTCCGCCCACTCCCGGGTGATCCCGAAGACCTTTTCGGGATTGTTGCGCCAGATCTCGTAGTTCGTGACGACGGGAACGCCGATCTTTCGGGCAACGGCCTGCTGATTCCAGGGCTCGCCGACGCAGTAGCCCTGGATCGTTCCCTGATCGAGGGTCGCGGGCATCTGCGGAGGCGGCGTGACCGAGAGCAGCACGTCGGCGTCGGTCGTGCCCGTTGTGTCGGTCGTCGTATAGAATCCGGGATGGATGCCGGAAGCGGCGAGCCAGTAGCGCAGCTCGTAGTTGTGGGTCGAGACCGGGAAGACCATGCCCATGCGGAGCGGCTCGCCACGGCGTTTGGCGCTCTCCACGATCGGACGGAGGGCGTCCGCCCGGATCGGATGCGCGGGCTTCGGAAGCGCCAGGGCCGGGTCGACGGATTGCATCTGCTCCCAGATGGCGTTCGACACGGTGATGGCGTTGCCGTTCAGGTCCATGCTGAAGGGCGTGACGAGATCGGCCTGCGTCCCGATCCCGATCGTGGCGCCGAGCGGCTGCCCCGCCAGCATATGGGCCCCGTCGAGCTCGCCGCTGATGACGCGATCGAGCAGGATCTTCCAGTTGGCCTGCGCCTCGAGCGTGACGAAGAGGCCCTCCTCCTCGAAATAACCGAGTTCCTTGGCGATCACGAGCGGCGCGCAATCCGTCAGCTTGATGAAACCGAGCTTCAGCTCTTCCTTCTCCGGGAAGCCGTCTGCAAGGGCTCGATCCGGCGCCAACGACAGACCGACGCCGATCGAAGCGAGGAGGATGCTGAAGGGAATCAGTATCGAGAGCCCGCGGATCGGACGGATCGGGCGGACCCGATCGCAGCCGCATTCAGATCCGCATCCAAACGCACGTGCTCGACGTCGATCTCGAGGGGTCTTCATCAGTCCTGCTCCTCCGGTCTTCGTTACGAACGTCGCTGCGCGGATCTCGAAACGAAAAAACGCTCGACGAACTCCTGGAGTCCGCGAGCGCCTTTGCTCGTTCGTGGGTCGCCTCGTCCAGGGGACCAGGCGACCTCTGCTGTGATCACTTCGAATTTTCGACCGGCTCATCCGGTCCGGATCGACCCCGTCTTTGGAGTCGGTCCGCGTCGTCTCATGCATCGGATGGATCGCAATAAGCCTGCCAACCAGGGCCCAGGCTCAACGCGGATCCCGGTCGTATTGGATTCGGCTTGAACGTGCCACGCGGCGCACAGCTGAGACTCGGATGAGTCAACGCACTTCTCTTGAAGGATCGACTCATAGGCTCGGGCCGCCTCGATCGCAGGCAGCCGCTGTCTGCTCGTTGAGCAGGTCGCGAACGGCCGAAGCTCGACGGGACCATCCGACGCTCCTGAACCATGGCCTCCGTCTGGCATGAGGGTTGCGACGCCCGACTCCGTCGAGACGTCTCGTGGTGTTCACGCCGCTCTTCGGCGGTAGGGAGATCATGGCTTCGAAGCTGAAGGTGCTGGTGATCGACGACCAGCCGCGCCGCTACGAGGCGATCGCCCAGGCCATCGAGGCGGCCGGAGATCAGGTCGTCCCGCGGCTGGAAGGCGCCCATCGCGACATCCACGCCGCGGTCCAGCGCCTGAATCCCGACGTGGTCATCATCGACATCGACTCGCCGGACCGGGATGTCCTCGAGGACATGCGCCGGATCAGCCACGAGCAGCATCGGCCGATCGTGATGTTCGTCGACGACGCCGAGCCCGACTCGATCCGCCGCGCGATCCGAGCGGGCGTCGCGGCCTACGTCGTCAAGGGCGCCTCGCCCGAGCGCGTCCGCTCCGTGCTCGACGTCGCGATCGCACGCTTTCAAGAGGACAGAGCACTGCGCGACCAGCTCGCCGAGGCTCGCAGCTCGCTCGAAGAGCGGAAGCTCGTCGAGCGAGCCAAGGGCATCCTGATGGATCGACGCGCCCTCTCCGAACGCCAGGCCTACGATCTGCTCCGGAAGACGGCGATGGATCGCGGCATGCGTCTCGCGGACGTGGCGAGACAGCTCGTCGGGATGGCCGACCTGCTCTGACTGCGAACGTCGGCGAGTACGAGGGGAACGTAGAGATGGTGGAGAGGAGTCCGGCGCATCGAACTGGAAGCGTCGAGGTCGAGCAGGAACGAATCCGCCTGGGCTTCGTGCCCCTCACGGATTGCGCCCCGCTCGTGATCGCGCGGGAACGCGGCTTCTTCCGCGAAGAGGGGCTCGACGTCACGCTCTCCCGCGAGCCGTCCTGGGCCAACGTGCGCGACAAGCTCGCCGTCGGCGAGCTCGACGGAGCCCAGCTGCTCGCTCCCATGAGTCTTTCGACCAGCCTGGGCATCGACGGCGTCGACGTGCCCCTGATCGTGCCCATGAGCCTCGATCTGAACGGAAACGCGATCACCGTCTCCCGTGCGCTCGGCGAGCGCCTCGAGCGAATCGTCCGGGGAACCGGTCCCGGTCCGGCGGCGATCACAGCCGGGGCGATCGCCGCCGGGCTGCGCGAGCTGATCGAAGAGGATCGGCGGAGGGGACTTCCTCCGCTGGTGCTGGCGGTCGTCTTTCCCTTCTCCTCCCATGGTTACATCCTCCGTTACTGGCTCGCGTCGGCGGGCATCGATCCCGACCACGACGTGCGGATCGTCGTCGCACCGCCGCCTGCGATGGTCGCGATGCTCGAGCAGGGATCGATCGATGGCTATTGCGTGGGCGAGCCCTGGAACTCGCTTGCCTGGGCGAAGGGGATCGGTCGGATCGTGGCGACGAGCTTCGACGTCTGGCCCTGCGGACCCGAAAAGGTGCTGGCTCTGCGTCGGGCCTGGGCGGAATCGCATCCGGCCACCGTCCGTGCGATCGGCCGCGCGCTGATGCGCGCCTGCCGTTGGCTCGACGACCCGACCCACCGCGAGCAGGCCGTCCACGTCATCGCCGGGCTCAGCTTCGTCGACGCCCCGGTCGACGTCGTGGCCCGCTCCATGAGTGGCCGGATCGGCGGAGCGGACGGCGGACCAAGAGAGCTCCCTGCGATGCACGTCTTCTTCCGACACGCGGCAACCTTCCCCTGGCGATCCCAGGCGGCCTGGTTCGTCGCACAGATGATCCGCTGGGGCCAGATCGAGAAGCTTCCGGATCTCGAGGGCATCATCGACTCGGTCTACCGGCCCGACCTCCATCGCGAGATCGCGGGGGAGCTCCAGCTCGCCGCACCCACCGTCGACTGGAAGATCGAGGGGCAGTACGACGCCCCTTGGATCCTCGAGCAGGCGACCGAGCCGATCTCGATGTCGGCCGATCGATTCCTCGACGAACGACTCTTCGATTCCCGGGATCTCCGCGGCTATCTCGACCGCTTCGAGATCGCCTCGATGCGCGTCGATCGGGACGAGATTCCGCTGGGAATCGGAGTCCGCGGTCGTTGGGCGACCACGAACCCCACCGCGGGACGCAGTCGCCCCTGAGCCTTCGGCTTGAACGGAATCGGACGCGGGAAGAGAACGATGGAGGCGGCGGAATCGGGCTGCGCCGGGCCGGGCCGGCGGTGCATCGATTCCCGGCCTGCTGCCTTCGCTATCTTCCGCCCCGAGCCATCGATCGCCTCACGCCATCCATTCGGAGCCCGACTTCCGCCATGGAATCCCAGCCCCTACTTCCCAACGTCGAGTTCCTGGCCGCGCCCGCCTATCTCGTCCTGCTGGTGCTCGAGACCCTGCTCGTGCGGCGACGGCTCGTGCGCGGCGCGTATCAGGGTCGCGACACGATGACGAGTCTCGCGATGGGGATCGGTAACCTGGTGGAGGCGCTGCTCTTCGGGGGACTCGCGCTGGGGGTGCTCTGGCTGGCCTGGGACTGGCGGCTGGCGACGATCCCGACGACCTGGGCGGCGGGGATCGCCTGCTTCGTGCTGGACGATCTGCGCTTCTACTGGTCCCATCGTCTCTCGCATCGAATCCGCTGGTGGTGGGCGAGCCATGTCGTTCATCATTCGAGCGAGCATTACAACCTGGGGACGGCGCTGCGGCAGCCGTGGATCAGCAAGCTCTCGGGCCTCGTGCTGCTGCGCGTGCCGCTGGTGCTCGTAGGATTCCATCCGGGACTGGTCGTCTTCTGCGGCTCGCTGAACCTGATCTACCAGTTCTGGATCCATACGGAGGCGATCGATCGTCTGCCACGGCCCGTCGAGGCGATCTTCAACACGCCCTCTCATCACCGTGTCCATCACGCGACCAACCCGCGCTACCTCGATGCGAACTACGCGGGCGTCTTCATCGTCTGGGATCGGCTCTTCGGGAGCTTCGTCGACGAGCGGCGGGACGATCCCGTGCGTTATGGCATCCTGCATCCGGTCGCGAGCTTCAATCCGCTGCGCGTGGCCTTCCACGAGTACGCGGCGCTCCTCCACGACGTCTTCCGACCGGGATTGCCCCTGCGCGCGCGGCTCGGCTATCTCTTCGGGCCGCCGGGCTGGAGCCACGACGGCAGCCGCGGTGACACGAGGTCGGTGAAGGCCGCCTTCCTGGCGCAGCATCCGGAGTGCGCGGGCCAGCCCGGGCTGGCGCTCTGAGCCCACGGATGCCACGGCCGGGTCGCTCAGACGAACCACCACCAGCCACCCGTCGGTGCTGGATGTCCGGACGATTCGGAGCCGGCTCGAGGGCCGGACGGGATCCGAGGAGACGCGGATGCAGATGCCCGGATGTCTCAAGGACGGGACTCGCCTCGCCGCAACCACGATCGCCGCCTCGACTCTCGTTTTCTCTTCGTTCTCCCCGATCACCGCCTCCGCCGACGCGCGAACGGAGGCGCGAACAGACGCGCGGACGGGGGCCCGCACGGGAGAAAGCTGGCTCTTCGGCGGCCGCGTCGAGGCGCTCGAGGGCACTGTGATCTCGGAACGACCCGGGTTCTCGAGCAGCCCCGACGCGACGCCGATCGGCCGCTTCAACGTCGAGGCGGGCATCGAGTACGGCCACGAGGAGCAGGGAGCGCAGGACGTCCACCGCGTGACGCTGCCCTTCGGGCTGCTTCGCATGGGCGTCGTCGATCGCCTCGAGCTGCGGCTGGGCTGGGCCGGGACCTCCCAGATCGAGATCGGCGACCGGAGTCGCAACGAGCTCGCAGACCCGACCCTCGGCTTCAAATGGCAGATCAACGAAGGCAGCGCCGTCCTGCCCCGCTTCGGATTCATCTTCGACGTCGCGCTTCCGGTCGGCGAGGGTACGGGCTCCGACGCAGCGGACGTCGTCGGCGCGCTGGCCTGGAGCCATCCCCTGGGCTCACGACTCGGACTCTTCGGAACCTCGACCCTCGCGCGGCGGGGTGGCGACGAGGACGCCGGGAATGGCGACGACCTCCTCGAAACGACCCACGCCGCCGGCCTGGGCCTCGCCCTCGGTGGCGGACTCGGGACCTTCATCGAGTACTTCGTTTCCGTCGAAGACGATCGAGCCGTCTCGGCCAGCCAGGTCCTCGACGGCGGCTTCACCTATCTCCTGACCGACGGCCTGCAGCTCGACCTGAGTGCCGGCGTCGGCCTCGACGACAGCGCCCAGGACCTCTTCATCGCGTCTGGGGTCGCCTATCGCTGGTGAGCGCGCCGGTGGACCGGCGGATCCGCTCGATTCCCATCGCTGGGTCTCAGGTCGACCCGATCCAGTCGATCCGATTCAACCGAATGCCCCGACCTTCCGATGAGACTCGGGATCGTGGTTCCCTCTCCGCCCCGATTTGACGGGTCTCGGAGGTCCTGGTATGTCTCCGAGCGTGATGAAGAGACGCATCGCCGGTCTGGGCCTGCTCCTCGCCTTCCTCACGGCCCCGGCCCTGGGCGCCGTCGAGCTGGCGTCGTGCTCGCCCTGCTGTCCGCAATCGGCGGCGGAGAACCCTTGCGATCCCGCTGAGGCGCCCTGCCTCTCCTTCTCCGATGTCGCCTGCTGCGAAGTCGCGCCGGCCTCGGCGCCGCCGCCCGCCAGCCGATCCCTCGATGCACCCGGCGCCCAGCCGATCGTGGTCGCCGCCTGCCCCCGCGCGCCGGTCGTCCAGCGCGTACAGCCCCCGCCGATCCCGGGCGATCTCGCCCTGCGGACCTCGCCCCTGCGGCTCTCGGTCGTCCTGCTGATCTGATCCTCGCCTCGGCCTGCCTACTTTGGCTGGGCTGCTCGAACGGTCGAGCCCGCTCTTCATGTCATGCCATTTCATGTCATGCGTCGTCCTGCGACGTGTGGTCATCCATGGGAT
>CAYWGW010000234.1:4796-6611 GCA_964457385.1 uncultured Spirochaetaceae bacterium | reverse complement strand
CTGGAAGAGCGATCGTGGGAGGGCTACTGCGGTGGTCCCGCCCCCGGACTGTCGGTGCATTGTGCCGCCTGGCTCTACGATCGCGAGGTCGCCGCCGTCTGCACGGACACCTGGGGCATCGAGGTGATCCCCAACGAGACCGTCGACTGCTTTCAGCCGCTGCACATGATCTCGCTGCGCAATACGGGCGTGCTCTTCGGCGAGATCTTCCAGCTCGACGCGCTGGCCCGGGCCTGCGCCGAGGACGAGCGCCATGCATTCCTCTTCACGGCACCACCGCTCCCGATCACCGGCGCCGTCGGCTCGCCGATCAACCCGCTGGCGATCCGCTAGGCTCTGGTGTCGGTTCCAGCGGGAAGGTACCAGGAACCATTGAACGAAGACGAGAGCGATGAAGAGAACGATGGACGCGCCCTTCTACCCATTCCGGGTCCGCCCGACCGGTCGATTCGCCCTTATCCTTCGAGCCTGCCGGCTCGGCGTCGTCGCCTTCGCGGCACTCCACGCTCTGGCCTCGCTGGCAGGCGAGGCGGACGTGGTGGAAGCGGAGGCCGTCTGCAAGGGCGAAGTCTGTGATTTCCGCGTTCGCGTCCGACACGCCGACGAAGGCTGGTCGCATTATGCGAACCGCTGGGAGGTCCTGGGCCCGGAAGGCGAGGTGCTGGCCACCCGGGTGCTCCACCATCCCCACGTCGACGAGCAGCCCTTCACGCGCTCGCTTCGCGGCGTTCACGTGCCGCTCGAAGTGAAGCGGGTCCGCATCCGCGCGGGCGACTCGGTCCACGAGTTCGGCGGCCAGGAACAGACGATCGCTCTCGAGCGCTGAGCCGGACAGGTCGGCAGATCGAACGAACGAACGAACGAACGAAAGAGTCACCGAACGACGACGACATGAGGATCCCATGAAGCTCGACCCCGACCACTGTCTCCGATATTTTCTGGGCATGGCCGTGCTGGTGATGCTCTCGGCCGGCCTCGCGGCCTGCACGACCGGTACCCACGGACGGTCGGACACCGCTGGCGGTCCGGAGTCCGCCGCGAGTTCGCCCGAGATCGTTGCGGCCCTGGATCGAGCCGCGCTTGCCGCGCTCGTGATCGGTCCGCAGCGGAGCCCCGAACACATCGCCCGCAACGCGGCCCGACATCCCCTCGCGACCCTCGAGTTCTTCGGGCTCGAGCGGGACATGACCGTGCTCGAAGCCCTGCCCGGCGGCCTCTGGTACGGCGAGATCATCTCCCCCTATGTGCGCGAGAAGGGCCAGTACATCGCCGCCAGCTACGACGTCACGCTGCCCGATCGTCCCGACTATCAGACCCGTCTCCACGAGGCGATGCTCGCACGTTTCGAGTCGGAGCCCGAGTCCTTCGGGGGGGCGCGCATCGCGAAGCTCTCGCCGCCCGAATCGGTAGAGCTGGGTCCCCCGGGTTCCGTCGACCTGGTGCTCACCTTCCGCAACATGCACGGCTGGGTCCGGGATGGAGTAGAAGATGAGGTCCTCGCCGCCTTCTACCAGGTGTTGAAGCCCGGAGGTTCGCTCGGCATCGTGCAGCATCGCGCCGGCCCGCGAAGCGACCCGGAGAAGTTCATCGGCTACCTGCCCGAGGAACGCGTGATCGCCATGGCCGAGTCCGCGGGCTTCGAGCTCGAGGCACGCTCCGAGATCAACGCGAATCCCCGGGATACCGCCGACTACCCGGGCGGCGTCTGGACGCTGCCCCCATCCCTGCGACGCGGCGACGAGGATCGCGAGCGGTACGTGGCGATCGGCGAGAGCGACCGCATGACGCTGCGATTCCGCAAGCCCCGAGACGCCG
>CAYWGW010000234.1:0-4696 GCA_964457385.1 uncultured Spirochaetaceae bacterium | reverse complement strand
CGATCCGATCAGCGGAACCGGTACTCGCCCATGCCCCCCGTGATCGCCGTATCGAAGCGGTAGAAAGTGGGCACGTGGGCGAAGACCGCCCGCGCCACCTTCGGGTTGCCGAAATAGCGTGACTCGTCGACGAAGTCTTCGAGGGTCGGAAAGCGTTCGAGCACGATCGCCCGATGGTCGGGGGCGTCCGGGGTCAACCGGCGGGCGACGGCATTGCGTTCGTAGGATGTCCGGGTCGGATGGAGGTCGAAGGAGAGCTTCGAGTGGACCTCCTGCCACTCGCGGTAGAAGTCCTCGTCCGCGACGCCTCCGGGCTTCTCGTGCAACGTGATCTGGGTGATGCCCGGGAACCGCTCGCCCTCGGCGACGGCGCGGATCTCGGGCTGGACGTCGGACTCGGTGACGAGGTAGCCCCAGATCGCGTCGGACTGCTTCGCGAGAGCCGCCTCGATCGGCGCTCGCCGATCCAGCGACGGCAGCCAGCATTGGAAGAGCATCGAGGCCGAGTCGAAGCCCGGGCTGAGCCGCGCCGGCGACCGGTCGCGGATCGGCTCTGTTCGATCCGGAAGGAGAATCGAGATCCCCGACGCACCGCACGCCCGGGCGATGTCGACGAGCGGCCTCGCGATCCGCTCGAGCCGTTTCGACTCGGGGACGGGCGATCGCCACGACAGGTAGATCAGCTTCTCCAATTCGGGGGACTCCTCGGGATCGTTGCGTCGTTGCGTCGATCGGAGGGTATACGACAGCGCTTCGAGGTCTTCCACGTCGGTCACGGGCGATGGGATCCCGCTCGGTTTCCTGCCCACGCCTTGCCTTCTGGCGAGCCGGACTCGAGCGCGAAGCCCGAGAACCCATCGATGGAGTCAAGCCCAGAGCTGGCTGACCGGCATGGCGAAGAGTCGGTCGCCTGTGCGCTGGATGCGCTCGCCATCGTGCAAGAGGATCCCGCACGCGAAGTCCCTGCCCGTGGCACTCTGAAGTCGTTTCAGTCCGTGAAAGTCCTTCGGCTTCACCGAGGCGGCGGCCTTCACTTCAATGCCGACGACTCGACTGGCCTGCTCCAGAACGAAATCGACCTCGATCTCGTCCCGGTCGCGGAGGTGACTGATCGATGTCGGGTGGTCGCCGTATCCGACGATCTTCGACAGCTCCGAGAAGACGAAGCCTTCGAGCAACGAACCGAGCTTCGAACGGTCGCCCTCGATATCCTCCTCTGTCACGCGCCGAAGCGCCGCAAGAAGCCCGCTGTCGAGGAAGTGCAGCTTCGGCGTCTTGATGAGACGCTTCAGGTCGTTGCGATGCCATGACCGCACCCGCCGGACGACGAACATCTGTTCGAGCAGGGTCAGCCATCGGTCGATGGTTTTCCCATCGACGCCGATCGGACTGGCGAGGGCGGACAGGTTGACCGTCTGGCCGGATGCGACGGCCGCGTGGTCGACCAACCGCGACAGCTCGGATACTTTCGCAATCTCCGCGATCTCGGCGACGTCACGCGTCGCGAGCGCACGGGCGTAAGCCGTCAGCCAGGCGTGCCGCCGCGCCGGCCGGGCCCGCGCCAGCGCTTCAGGGTAACCGCCCGAAACGACGCGCTCGAGCAGATCCGGAATGCGCCCTGTTTCTGCGAGTGGAGGGAAGTCGGCATCGAACGCCCGGACGAGGAAGTCGGACGGTGCCCGCCGCTCGATCTCCGCCTGACTGAAAGGCAGGAGCTCGACGGCCTCGACGCGCCCCGCCAACGAGTCGGGCGAGATCGTTCCCTTGAACAGGTCAACCGAGCCGGTGATGAGGAATCGCCCTGGCCGCGAATCCTCATCGACCGCTTTCTTGAGCGCAAGGATCAGGCCGGGTACACGTTGGATCTCGTCGATCACGGCCCGATCGAGGTCCCGGATGAATCCACTCGGATCCTCGTTGGCGAACTGACGGGATTGTTCGTCATCGAGCGTCACGAAACCCAGACCCCGATCCGCGGCGATCTTGCGGGCAAGCGTCGTCTTGCCCGACTGCCGCGGACCGACCAGGGCGACGATCCGCGTATCCATCAGGGCATCGCGGACGCGCGCTTCTGCATGGCGTGCAATCGGCGGGGTGGGTGTGGACGGATCGGGCATGGGGCTCCGGCAGATTCGGAATCAATGATCGGCAGATTCGGAATGTAGCTCCGGCAGATCCGGAATAGAAGGTTTGCCGCCGGACTGGAATCGATCCTGAACTCGGTCTACGACCCTCGAATCCACTGCTTCACACACGCCTGCGGCGATCGCCGGACACGGGGCGGTCGGCGGCGGTCGGCCCCCCGGGCGGGCCTGGAGCGAGACCGCGGCTTCGTGGCCGCACAACACCGTCCACACGGACTCATGCGGGTTCGAGCTCGACCGGCACACCCGTCATGAAGGCCTGATTCGAGAGGGGATCGAAGCTCCCGGCGCCCGAGGGCAGCAGCGCGTTCTGGTTGACACCCGGGGTGCTCTGGGCGAAACGCATGCCGGGGGTCTTCGCGTTGCCCCAGCCGTGGGTGAGCGCGACGACGCCGCGCGCGAGGTCCTCGTCGATCCGGAGCTCGACCCGGATCCGCCCCCACTCGTTGAACAGGCGGACCTCGTCTCCTGTCGACAGGCCACGAACCCGTGCGTCCTCGGGATTCACGTAGAGGTAGTTCCGGTCCTTCGCCCCGCGCTTCATCCGCGGCAGATTCGCATACCAGCTGTTGTGCATATGGGGATCGCGTCGGCTGATCATCTTGAGCCGATCCGGGCCCTCGGCGTCGAGCTGCCTCAGCTCTTCGCCACAGCGCGCGATGGCTTCGGCAAAGGCGGGCGGGCAGCAGTCGACCTTGGCGTCCGGCGTCTGGAGCTGATGCGAGTAGAAGCGTCCCGGCGCGAGGCCCTCGAAGGCGATGCCGTGGGGCTGCCTTCGAACGTCGTCGAGGGTAAGGCCTCGGGACTGGAGCATGTGGTCGATCCGGCCCCAGAGACCGCGCGCCTCGCCCGTCTCGTCGAAGGGCGACTTCAATCCGAGCTTCTGGGCGATCCGACCCAGGATCCACCACTCCTCACGCCGCTCGCCGCGCGGCTGGACGACCCGCTCGGTGTACTGGATCCAGGGCTCGTGCTGCAGGCCCAGACCCGTGATGTTGATGTCGGCCCGTTCGAAGGCGTCGGTGCTGGGAAGGATGTAGTCGGCGTACTCCGCCGTGGCATTGCGATACAGGTCGATCACGACGAGCAGCTCGAGCTTCTCCATCGCCGCGCGCAGTCGCGCCTCCCCGCCGATCGAGAGCACTGGATTGCCGGCCACGCAGATCATGGCGCGCACGGGATCGTGTTCCTGCAGGACGAAATCGGGCATGAGGTTGCCCGGCAGGCTGCCCTTGCGCAGACGTCCGTAGTCCTCCGTGTCGACGAAGCCCTCCTCGAAGGCGCGTCGGCCGGCCTTGGCGCTCTCGTAGAAGCCGACCGAGAGGATGTTGCCACCGCGTCGATCGAGGTTGCCGGTCACGAAGCTCAACATGTGAAGTAGCCAGTAGGCGAGCGTCCCCTGTCGGCCCATGTTCACGCCTGTCGACATGTAGACCGAGGCCGACGGCGCGGCGGCGAAGTCTCGTGCCAGGGTGCGGATCTTATCGGCCTCGATGCCCGTCGACGGGGCCACGCGCTCCGGTGGGTAGTCGGCTACGAAGGCTCGCAGCTCCGCGACGTGCTTGCCGTGTCGCGTCACGATCTCCTCGTCGAAGAGATCCAGCCGATCGAGCTCGTGGAGGAGCGCAGCCAGCAGGTACACATCCGTGTCGGGGCGGATCAGGAGCGTCTCCCCGGCACGCGTGCGCTCGCTCTCGATCCGGCGTGGATTCACGTGGACGACGCGGCCGCCGCGGGCGACGACGGCCTTCAACGCGCCGATCGGATCCGGGATCGAGAGGAAGCTCGCATGGCTGACGCGCGGGTTCGATCCGAAGGAGAGCAGGAAATCGGTGTGCGCGAGGTCGGGTACGGGGTGCATCGTGCTCGAGCCGAAGACGGCTTCGCTGCCGGCGAACTTGTTCGCGCAGTCCTGCGTGCCCGAGGAGAACGATCGCCGCGCGCCGAGCTGCGCGAAGAGCGCCCCGATCGCGGGGCCCGCCAGCGTATTGAAGGCGGTCGGGTTGCCGACGTAGGGCGCGATCGCGTTCGGACCGTGTGCCTCGAAGATCGACCGGAGTCGCGCAGCGATGTCGCGGAGGGCCTCATCCCAGGACACGCGCTCGAAGCCCCCGTCCTCGCGCCGACGCAGCGGATGATCCAGCCGGTCGGGATCGCGATGGATCTCGTCTCCCGCCAGCCCCTTGTGGCATGCGAATCCGCGCGTGATCGGGTTGTCCCGGTCCGGACGCAGCCGGACGAGCTCACCCTTCTCGACCTCGGCCTTCAAACCGCAGGCGGGCTCGCAGACGCGACAGAAGGTCGTGACCTCATGGACTGCGGACTCGTCGGGACGCGGCATGGACTCTCCTCGACGCTCGGGCCGCCATCGGTCATCGCGCTTCCGCGCGCGACGCGCCCGTCGAGTATGCCGTCTCGAAGCGGCTCCCGCCGCCGTGGATCGGGCGCCGGGGTCACGTCGTGGAGCTCGATGAGTCCGCCGTCGTCGGGGCGGCGACCGACGAGGGGACTCCCGAGGAAGCCCGGGAAGCGACTCAGGCAGTCGATCGTCG
>CAYWGW010000233.1:0-6622 GCA_964457385.1 uncultured Spirochaetaceae bacterium | reverse complement strand
GCGTCGGGGGGCGGCTGGATCCCGAGCACGCCGAGGAGATCGGTCCGCTGGCGAGTACCACGCTGGCCGGCGAGTTCGGACCCGAGATCCTCGGACTCGCGGCGTCCGGGGATCGCGTGCGGGTCTCGCGCGACGGAAGCCACGCGCTGGTCGAGCTCGTCGAGATCCTGCCGGCCGAGCCCCGGCCGCTGGAGGCCGTGCGCAAGCAGGTCGAGCAGAGCCTGCGCGCGCTCCGGGCGCAGCAGGCCTTCAGGGCGGTGATCGAGCAACCGGAGGCCCGGGGACCGGTTCTTCGGTAGCGGGCAGCCGCCCGTCGGAGAGACGAAGCCGCCCTGGGCATCGTCGAGACCACGCCGATTCGAGATGGGGTTGCCTGGCTCGAGCCACTCGTCGGGTGGCAGCGCTGCGATCGGGACGGCCCACCCGACCGGGACTGCTCGAGTAGCCGATGTTCAGCCAGTCGCTTTCCGAGCCGAGGCGCGCTCTTTCTTCCGTCTCCCGGCAGCGTCGGATGGTCTGCGCCTGGTCGCAGCGTCCAGGGTGTCGGCGATCCAGGCGTTGACACTCTTCGACTCAGAGTCGGCAGCGATGGCCACGCAGCGGTGGAGGCCCGCGTCGATGCGGAGCGGGATTCGGCCCGAGTACTCCCGGTCGGGATCGCGTCCCAGCTTCTCGCAGAGAGCCAGGTAGTCGTCGACGGCGTCGCGGAAGGCCTTCTCGAGATCCTCGACGCCCGCGCCTTCGAAGCTCACCACGTCCGCGATGCCGACGATCCGGCCGTGAAGGACGTGATCCTCCGCCGAATAGTGGACGACCCCGCGGTATCCCTTGTACTCCATTGTGTTCATCTCAGTCCTCCTGGGGCCCGATGCCGCGCACCGCCAGGAAGTCGCGTACGTCCTCGACGGCGTACTTTCGGAACTCGGGCTTCGGATGCGGGCGATGCAGGCTCAGGATCGATCCAGCGAGAACGCAGCGTTCCTCGCGGGCACCGAAGCTACCCCCGGTACCGGCGGCCTGCCTATGCCGACGCGTCTGCGTCCGCGAACGGATCGCGAATCTGCAACCCCGCGAACTTCCGGAAGTCGCGGTCGTGGGTCCAGAGAGTCATCACGCCGTGCTGGAACAGCAGTGTGGCGATGTGCGCGTCCGGCACCAGGTTGCCTCGGACGACGACACCGTTCGTGGTGTGGCGATACATCTCCCAGAATCCTTCGATCTCGCCAAGCGACCGAACATGCGGTCTGTTGAGCAGGGATTCGATGTTCATGACCGCTTCGCGTGGAGCGAGAGGCTGCTCGAAGATTGAAGGATGCGTCGAGATGCGCAGATAGGCCATGATCACGGGCCAGGGTAGGCAGCAGAGTTCCGGTCCCTCGGCGCATCGGTCGACGACACGACGCGCTCGATCGTGGAATCGGCTCGCCGCGTCGGATGCGTAGAGCAGCACGTTGGCATCGAGGGCATGACTCACGGGGATTCGAGCGCTGCCCGGACCGCTTCTTTGTCCTCGAGGTCGACGCGTGCTCCCATCGGACGCGATATCCATGAGAAGGGCTCGCTCGAATCCTCGATCTCGTTCGTGGCCAGAGCGCTTGCCACGAGCTCGGAGACGAGCTGACCGAGTGACTTGCCCTCTCGCTTCTGGAGTCGCTTGAGGTCGCGGAGCACTGTGGCTTCGATATCGATCGTGGTCCTCGGCATGATGCATGATGATAGCAGACGGAGCATCTGATGCGAGGTCTGCATCACGATCCCATCGCGAAGTTCGGATCATCGAGCCGCCGCCCCCCCCCGAGCTGGACACCCGCCGCGTGCGGCGACCGGGCATCGTCCCGTGGCGGGATTCCTGGATTGCTCGGCGCGGGCAGGAGCTATCGCGAGAGGAAGAGTCCGGCCGCTGCGAGAACGAGCGCGACCGCCGCGACCCAGACTACGCGTCGCTTGCGGCGAAGGTCGCGATGAGCTGGGCTCTCGCCGCTCGACGCTTCGGCCCCGGCCTGGGCTCCGTTGCGGGCCGCGTCGCCCGCTCCGGTGCCGGCGCCGACTTCGGCGCCCACCGCCGCGAGCGCGCCCGCCGCCAACGGCCCGGGCGCTGCCGCGGTCTTCTGCCCCTGGTCTTGCCCCCGCCCCCGCCCCTGCCCGTGGCCCTCGCCGGGAAGGCCGGCCGCCTCCGCGATGGCGGGGACGGCGGGAAGGGCGAACAGCTGGACGGTGATGTTGTCGGGGCCGCCGCGTTCGTTGGCGAGCCGGATCAGCGTCTCGACCGCGTCCTCCGGGCTCTCTCTCGCGACTACGGCGGCGATCTCTTCCTCGTCGAGGACGCCCGAAAGACCGTCGGAGCAGAGCAGGATCGAGTCACCGGCCTCGAGGTCGACCCGCTTTGCCTCGATCTCGACCGTCGGCAGGAGGCCCACCGAGCGCAGGATCTCGTTCCGCCTGGGATGGAAGAGGGCCTCCTCGGCGGAGATCAGGCCGCGTCGGTGCATCTCTGCGACGACGCTGTGGTCGGTCGTGAGTGTCTCGAGTCGGCCCTGGCGATGGCGATAGGCGCGGCTGTCGCCAACGTGGGCTACGGCGCCTCGCAGTCCGGGCTCGCGCAGCTCGAGCAGGAAGGCGACCACGGTGGTTCCCATTCCCTCGAGTTCGGGATCGGTCTGGGCCAGCGCGAAGATGCGCCGATTCGCCTCCCCGATTGCGCGACGCAGCGTTTTCTCGCCGCCGCTCGCCGCCGGATCGCCCTCGATCCAGGCCGCCCGGCCGAAATACTGCTCGAAGAACTCGCCGATCGTGGCGACGGCCAGCTGGCTCGCGGTGGCGCCGCCCCGGTGGCCGCCCATGCCGTCTGCCACGACCAACAGGCGTGCGCCGCCAGCCCCATCGAAGAGGCCGCAGCTGTCCTCGTTGGCCGCCCGCAGTCGGCCCACGTCCGTTTGCGATGCGAGCCGGATCGAGACCTTCCGCTCGGCGAGCGCGCGCCCGTTCATCGACGCCTACGCCCAAGCCCGCGCCGTAGACCGAGCCGAGCGATGTCCGACGTCCCCGGTCGAGTCCGGGTCGTCATCGGATCAGGCGTCGCGATCGGGGGGACTCAGCTGAAATCGCGGTCGAGAACCGTCTTGCGGCCTTCGGCGCGGGCGCTCTCGATGGCCTGATCGCACATCGCTCGCAGGCGATCCGAGAGCACCTGCAGCACGCCCGCCGAGGTCTTCATGTCGCCGCTATCCTTGATGTAGTTCTTGACCTTGGAGGCGACGACCAGCACTTCGTTCGAATCCGACATCTTCTCAGGCGTCCTTCCGTGTCGCGTAGGCAGTCGGTCCCGGGCGCTCTCACTCGTGGCGAGTCTACTCATGCTCGCTGAGAGCCCTCTAGCCCAGGATCCCCCTGCTGCGATTTAGGCGGTCACCCGCTGGGATGAAACGGGCCGCTGAGGGAGAATGCCCAAGATCGGAGCGAGCGCAACGGGGCTGCGCGCCCCCGATCGCTGCCCGAAGCCTCCAGCAGGAGTCCAAGTCGCTGGATTCAAAAAGCTATTCGATCCGTCGGGCGCGTCTATGGAACGGCGTTTCGGAGGACTATGAGCCGCTCTCGTGGCATCTACGGGTACGAGAAGGCCGGATCGTCGCGATCGAGCCCGACTCCGAACCCGCCCCCGATTTCATCCTCGATCCGGTTTCCGATCGCGGCTCCGAGCCGTCCCCGTCGAGCGGGACGATCGATCTCGCGGGGCGGACGATCGTGCCCGGGCTGATCGATGCCCACGTGCATCTGGCGCTCGATCCGGCTCTGCGCACACCCGCCGAGCAGCTCGCCGTGCCGGTGGCCGAGCGCGTGGGGGCGATGGAGCGGCGGGCGCGCGAGATGCTCTTCGCCGGCATCACGACGGCGCGGGACTGTGGCGGCGGGGATCACGCGGAGCACGCCCTGCGAGAGCGGATCGCGGGCGGCACGGCGCTCGGGCCGCGGCTGCTCTGCTGTGGGCAGCCCCTGACGACGCCCGGGGGCCATTGTGCCTTCTGGGGCGGCGCGGTCTCGACGCGTCTCGAGATCGACGCGATGGTGGCGCGGCAGGTCGAGGCGCGCAGCGATTGGATCAAGGTGATGGCCACCGGCGGCGTCTTCACCCCTGGCAGCCGGGCCCGGGACCGCCAATTCGATCTCGCCCGGCTCGTCGCGATCGTCGAGTCGGCGGCCGGCCACGGTCGCCCGGTGGCGGCCCATTGCCATGGCACCGAAGGCATCGCCGACGCCCTGCGCGCCGGTGTCCGCACGATCGAGCACGCCTCCTTCGCCGGAGTCGACGGCTTCGGCACGCAGCTCGACGAGTCGCTGATGCGGGCGATGGCCGAGGCCGAGCTATGGGTCTCGCCCACGGTGAACGGAGGCTGGGGGCGGCGGATCGAGAACGAGTCGGGTGAGCCGACGGACTTCTTTCGCCGCATGTCGGGCTGCCTGCGGCTGCAGCGGGATCACGATGTCCGCTTCATCGCCTCGACCGACGCGGGGATTCCCGGGGTTGGTCACGCGGATCTCGTCGCGGGGCTCGAGGCGCTCGCCCGTTATGCGGCGCTGCCGCCGGTCGCCGTGCTGCGGGCCGCCACCTCGGAGTCCGCTCGGGCGCTGGGCCTGGAAGCAGAGACCGGCCGCATCGCGGTGGGCTGCTCGGCCGACTTCCTGGTGGTGGACGGGGATCCGCTGCGGGATCTCTCGCTTCTGCGCGATCCCGAGGTGGTCGTCTTCCGGGGCGAGTGGCTCGATCGTCGGCGACGCGCGCCGAAGGGCGACGCATCGCGATGAGTGCGGAGGGGAGGAGCGCCGAGGGGAACGGGGAAGGGCACGAGAGCCCGCCCGCCGCCACAGGCGAGCGGGGCGGGCGGAGCCGCTTCGCGCCCTCGACGACGGGACGCGCCCATCCCGGCACGCTGCTGGCGGGGCTGCTCTGCTGGCTCGATGCCCGCTCGCGCGGGGCCGAGGTGATCCTGCGCCTCGAGGACCTCGATGCCGAGCGGACGAAGCCTGGCTTCGTCGAGGCGATGATCGAAGATCTCGCCTGGCTGGGGCTCGACTGGGACGGGGTCGCCCGACAGAGCGAGTCGCGAAGCCGACACGAGGCGGTGTTGGATCGGCTGGTCGGGGAGGGCCGGGTCTACGCCTGTGAGTGCAGCCGCTCCCGAATCCGCGCGGTCGGGGTCCGGGCTCCAGACGGCAGCCATCGCTATTCCGGGACGTGCCGCGCACGGAGCGTCCGGAGGGCCGACTGGCACGGATGCGAGCAGTCGCTGCGACTGCGTTGGGACCGGGTCCCGGTCGAGCTCCGGGACGAGAGCGGGCTCGATCTCTCGGGCGACCCAGCGGCGCTCTTCGGCGATCCGATCCTGCGCCGGCGCGACGGGGCCTTCGCCTATCATTTTGCCTCGGTGGTGGACGACGCGGCGGCCGGTGTCGATCGGGTCGTTCGCGGCCGCGATCTCGCTCCCTCGACGACGATCCAGGTGGGGCTGCAGCAGCTGCTCGGTTTCGAATCGCCGCGCTATCGACATCATTGCCTCTTCCTGGAGAACGCGGGCACGAAGCTCTCGAAGCTGCACGGGGCGGTCGACGTTCGCGCGCTGCGCGAACGTTACGGTCCAGAGGAGCTCTGCGGGTTGCTGGCCGGCTTCGTCGGGCTGCTGCCGCGGGGTGAGCGATGCCGTCCGTCGGAGCTCATCGCCGATTTCGATTGGGATCGGGTGAGTCGCGAGGACGTGCTGCTGGGCTGGTCGTCCGAGCGCGGACTCGAAGCGCAAGCGAATCCCGTCGAGTCCGCCGAGACGGCGGACAGAGCGCAGGAGAAGAGAGAGGGGAGGGCTTCATGAAGGCGATGCGCTACCACGGCGATGGCCGCGGACTCGTGCTCGAGGAGATCCCGCGGCCCGAGCCGGAGGCGGGACAGGTCCGGGTGGCGGTCGCGGCCTGCGGCGTCTGTCGCACCGATCTGCACCTGATCGACGACGAGCTGCCCGACCCGCGACTGCCGATCGTGCCCGGACACGAGATCGTGGGGCGGATCGAGGCGTTGGGGGAGGGCGTCGAGGGGCTCGAGATCGGCCAGCGCGTCGGCATTCCGTGGCTCGGCTGGACCTGTGGGCGCTGTGCTTTCTGCCTGAGGGGTCAGGAGAATCTCTGCGACGAGGCGCGCTTCACCGGCTACCAGATCGACGGTGGCTACGCCGAGGCGACGGTCGCCGACGCCCGCTACACCTTTCCGATTCCGGAGGCGTACCCGGACGTGAAGGCGGCGCCGCTGCTCTGTGCAGGCCTGATCGGTCATCGCGCCTTCAGCATGGTCGGAGACGCCCGTCGCATCGGTCTCTACGGCTTCGGCGCGGCGGCGCATCTGATCGCCCAGGTCGCGCGCTTCGAGGATCGCTCGGTGCTGGCCTTCACACGGCCCGGGGACGACGAGGCCCAGCGTTTCGCCCGGGATCTCGGGGCCTGCTGGGCGGGTGGCTCGGACGAGATGCCCCCGGAGCCCCTCGACGCCGCGATCCTCTTCGCGCCGGTCGGTGCGCTCGTTCCGGCCGCGCTGCGGGCCGTGCGCAAGGGTGGGGTCGTCGTCTGTGCGGGCATCCACATGTCC
>CAYWGW010000232.1:0-6629 GCA_964457385.1 uncultured Spirochaetaceae bacterium | reverse complement strand
AACCCCGAGACTCCCTTTCCTTGCGGGATTTCTCGCGAAGGCGGATCTGGTAGGCCTCGGCCTCGGGCAACGGGATGACCTGCTGCACATCGAGCAATACCCGGTCGCCGTCGGCGTACGGGATCAGACGGACGCAGCGGATGTCGAGCCCGCGGTCGTTGAGCCAGATCACAGCAGAAGTCAGCTCGCGCGAGAACTGAGCCGACGCGAGGACGATGCGAACATCCTGGGCGAAAGCATCCTCGTCGACCTCGTCCCAGCCGAGGTGCTCCAGAATATTCGCCGCTGCGTCCTCGGTATCGCGTCCTGTGGCCGAGAGATACCGCTCGTGTGCTCGGACGGCCTGATCAAAGGTCATGGTGGAGACCATTGCGGCATAGCGGACGGCCTGCAGCTCCATATGCCCGCCGTCCTCGGTCCGCTTGAGCTCGATCACGACGAGTTTGGCATCGGGATCCAGCGCCAGTAGATCGATCCTGCGGCGAGAATCGTCCCAATCACTGAACTCTTCGGCGAGCACGAAACAATCCGGGGCAATTACGTCGATCCGATCTCGGAGCAGCCGCTGCAGGTCGGTTCGCTCCCGGATCTGCGCCTCACGGAATGTGGTCTGCGTAACGGGGTGGATCGCGTCGGAGCTGATCTCGTAGATTGCCATGCTCGCCATGATCGTTGATCAGAGCCTCTGAAACAATCGCGTCGCACGCGATTGCCGTCCGTTTCCAGCACTCCAGCGCAGCGTCCGATCTAGCGCTGATGACGCCGTACGCAGCCGAGAATCGGCTTCACCGTCCTCGCGATCGATGCATCGACCGAGCGGTCACCCGTCGAGAAGCTCTTGGCTGCCCTTGCAACGACCTCTTCGAGTCGCTGCCAGGTCGTCCAGAGCAGGTGCTGCTCCACTCGCGCGAGCAGCTCTTCCAGCGGCACCGGATGCGCCTCTGAGCTCGCGTAGACCCGGGGCAAGGTCTGCCGGATTGCGTCGATGGGATCGACTTTTCCCTTCATGCCCCTGACCTTGACCGGAGGCTCGGAGCCCAGAAGAAGAATGAGGCAGCAGGTTGCCGGGCCGGCCTCCCGCGTGAGGATGAAGTATTGCCGTGCAAGCTGGTCTGGCTGGAATGAGGCTCGGGAGGCGATCCATCCCTTCACGGACGGAAACGGTCGCAGAGGGCGCATCCTCAACATCCTCTGCCCCGTCGAGCAGGGCCTGCCCGACCTGACCGTGCTCTACCTGAGCTATGCCTTCATCCGTTCGAAGGACCGCTACTACGAGGGACTGCGCGGGATGACGGCCGAGGGCGGCTGCGCGGACTGGGTCCTCTGCATGCTGGAGACGCTTCGCGAGACGGCCGACGCCACTCGGCGGCGGATCCTGCAGATTCGCGATCTGATGGGGGGTCCTGTCCTCATGACGACGTCATCGACAGGTTCGGGAAACGTGTCGATCTGCGCGTCCCTTTTGGACATGTCATGGCAATCTGTCGCTGACGTCGCCTCAATGCGTGCGTCGGTCGATCGTGAACGGTGCATCTTCCCCTCACTACGGGGGAAGGGACGACTTCGCTGGACAGACCGGCCCGGCCTCCGCCCCCTACGAGACGAGGGGGAAAGATGCCGGGTCCTCGGCGACGCCCAGCTCAAGCTCATCGCCCAGGAGCTCGTCGAATCGATCCGCCGAAACGTCACCATCGACTGGACGGTGAAGGAGAACGTGCGTGCGAGGCTGCGCGTGATGGTGAAGCGGATCCTGCGCAAGTACGGCTATCCGCCGGACCTGCAGGAAACGGCGACGCAGATGGTGATCGAGCAGGCGGAGGTGCTCTGCGCGGATTGGGCGGCGTGAAGGAGGGCTGCGAGAGTGTCCGGAGTGCTCCGAGGATTCTTCGTCCTCCTCCGTGTTCCCCTTTTCTCCTCCAGAGTCTCTCTCTCCCGTACGATGTCCCCTCTGACGAGCCGGGGACTTCAGGGGTAGAGAATCCCCATTGGAGCGGAGTTCCTGAACAGCAGCCGGCCGTTGGCGGAAGATGGCTCTGCGTCTCGGTCGATGAGGCGCGCGGCCGTGGAACTGATCCCCCCGTGCCTTCGCTCTTGCGCTCGCCGGAATCTTGTCGGCCCGGATCAGAATCCTATTCTCTGCCAGTCGCGTCTGTGTAAGAATACCGCCTTCCACCTTCGACGATCATTGGAGGTTCAAGTATGTCGCGTGACGCCGGACGTCTTCTCGAAAAGGCTCGGCAGGTCGAGATGTCATCCGACCAGAAGGAAGAGCAGCGCCGAAGCTTTGCCTTCGGTAATGCAAACATCGAGAACGCGAACGTAACGCGAGAGACCGTCGATCGAGCCGCAGCGTCGATCCAGGCGAAGGACAGTGGTCGACGATAGCTCCGACCGTCACAGCGAAGCTGAAGACGATCCGTCAGTCGCGGCGACCCCTGAACAAATCGCAGCGACGGAGGCGGAAAATGCGCTCCGGCAGTTTGATCGACTGCGGGAGCTCATTTCAGAGGCCACCCAGAACGCCCCTGAAACGCCCTTTCGGTTGAGAATCTCCCATCTCACGGAACTCAATCGGCTCGCAATCAGCGGTCTCCATGAGCGTGCGGGTGCGTTCCGCACGGTCGCGATCTCCATTCGTGGTTCTGGTCATACCCCACCGCGGCATGAAGACGTCATGCGACATCTCGAGGAGCTGTGTGACTACGTAAACGACAGCGCGGGGAAATCCGCTGTTCATATGGGTGCCTACGTCATGTGGCGCCTGAACTGGATTCATCCCTTCTACGATGGGAATGGCCGGACCACACGCGCCGCTTCATATCTCGTTCTGTGTGCTCGCCTCGGATATCCGATCCCTGGCACCACGACGATTCCCGAGATCATCTCCCGAAACAAGCAGCCATACTACGACGCTCTCGAGCAGGCGGATACGTCCTGGGCGAAAGGTGAACTCGATCTCTCCGCGATGGAAGACATCCTGGACGAAGCGCTCGCTTCGCAGCTTGCCAGCGTAATCGAGGAGGCCCAGAACTCTCGAGAGAATCAGCAACTCCCCCGTCAACCGGAAGGTATCCGAGCGAACGATCAATGGTCATCGAAGCCTTCATCCCCGGGCTCGTCGCGCAAGTCGACCTTCGAAGAAATGGGCTGGAGGAAGACCCTGTCGATCGTTCTACCCATCGTGATCGCACTGTCCGCCGGAGCTTGGCAACTCTTGCTCAACTGGGACCACCCCAGCGTCAAGGCACTGCGGGAGATGGTTCTTCCATCGGGGTTGGAGCAAAGCCCGCCGGCCGTTGCTCCCTCGAGCGAACGCTCGCCCTAATGCTCGCGCCAGGCCGCCGCGTCTCGCTCTCACGCCTCGCCGACATCGCGGACGATCGCGAGACAGGCGGTGCGGGAGTTCGGGGAGCGAGGGAAGACGACTCGGATTCCTGACGAGGTACGTGCTGCGGTGCTGGTGTACGTGCGCGAGACCCGGCCCGAGGGCGAGGTGTGGGCGGGAAGCGCCGAGCAGGTCGGCCTGTCGGTGTCGGCGCTGCCGGGTTGGAGCCGTCTGCGTCGGGTACGGGAGCCGCGGGAGCACTCCCGCCCGACTCGACCTTGCCGCCCGAAGGTGGCGTGCATTCCTCAGCACAACGCGTCATATTTCACTCATTGCTGTTTCCTCTGGGATCTATCACAGTGATGGAGAGATCAATCATTAATGCCATTTTAACCCTATAAAGACTGACACATGAAGCACACAGTCGACTTCTCCGCCGCCTCGAGCGAAGCCATCATCCAGGCGCTCGGCAGGAGGCTCGAGGAGATCCGCCTCGGCCGGAACATCAGCCAGGCCGACCTCGCGAAAGAGGCCGGGGTGTCGAGGAGCACGCTGACCCGGCTTTCGGTCGGCAAGCCCGTATCGCTCGATTCCTTCGTCAGGGTCATGCAGGCGCTCCGCCTCGCAGATCATCTCGCCGCCCTCCTCCCCGATCCCGGCGTGCGCCCCGTCGACCGCGTCCGCCTCGACGGAAGCGAACGCAAGCGCGCCAGCGGCAAGCGCGCCGAGCCCTCCGAATGGACATGGGGCGACGAGGGAGAAGACCCGGCATGACCGGCACGGCGCGCGTCCTTCTCTGGGGCAGCGACATCGGTGCCGTCAGCTGGCTCCCCGACCGGGGCCTCGCCGTGTTTCAGTACACGCCCGAGTTCGCCGGATCCGGCATACAGGTCGCGCCGTTGATGATGCCTCTGACGGATGTGCCCTACGAGTTCCCGTCGTTGTCGCGCGAGACCTTCAAGGGCCTGCCCGGCATGTTGGCCGACAGCCTGCCAGACAAATTCGGCACTACCCTGATCAATGCCTGGCTGTCGGCGCGCGGGCGCGAGCCCGGCAGCTTCACGCCGGTCGAACGCCTCTGCTACACCGGCACGCGCGGCATGGGCGCGCTCGAGTTCCGCCCCTTGATGAACGAAGCGCCCAGCTCCGCCCGCACGGTCGAGATCGAGGCGCTCGTCGCGCTGGCGAACCGCGTACTCGACGACCGCATCGCACTCGAAAGCAAGCTGAGCGGCGACGATGATCAGAATGCGATCGAGGACATCCTGCGTGTCGGCACTTCCGCCGGCGGCGCAAGGGCGAAGGCCGTGCTCGCCTGGAATCCGGACTCCGGCGAGTTCCGGTCGGGCCAGGCGCCGGCCAGCGAGGGTTTCTCGCAATGGCTCATGAAATTCGACGGCGTACACGGCAACAAGGATCGCGAGCTTGCCGATCCGCAAGGCTTCGGACGCATCGAGTACGCCTACCATCGGATGGCTCGCGCGGCGGGCATCGAGATGGAGGAATGCCGTCTGCATGAGGAAGGCGGCAGGCGCATTTCATGACCCGCCGCTTCGACCGCACATCGAAGGGCGGCAAGCTGCACATGCAGTCCTTCGGTGCCCTCATGCACTACGACTTCAACATGGCCGGCGCCTACGCCTATGAGCAGGCGCTCCAGACGATCAGGCGCCTCGGCCTGCCCATGGAAGACGTCGAAGAGCAGGTGCGCCGCAGCTTCTTCAACGTGCTCGCCCGAAACCATGACGACCACGTCAAGAACATCGCCTTCCTGATGAACCGGAAAGGCGTCTGGCGCCTCTCGCCCGCCTTCGACGTCGCCTACTCGTACAACCCGTCTGGACCCTGGACGAGTCAGCACCAGATGAGCCTCAACGGCAAGCGCGACGCTTTCGATCTCGACGACCTGATCGCCTTTGCGAGCGTCGGGGGCGTCAAGAAAACGAAGACGAAGACCATCCTGGCCGAGCTGTCCGCAGCCATATCGGATTGGAGACGCTTCGCCGACGAAGCCGGCCTGCCCGAGCGCGATGTCGTGCGTATTCAGCGAGCGCATCGGCGGGAGCTATTCGTTTAGGCCGGACCGGATGAAGCGCCGTTTTCGGCGGCAAACGTTTCTCAACGCCTGCGACTGACGCTCCGTGCGCGGATGACGCAACTCTCATGGGTTTCCCCGCGCCGTTCCGTTCCGCTCGCTGCCGAGATGCTCTAGAAGTTCCGAAACCCTCCCCAAAACGGGCCGATCCGCCTCCGCCCAACGGAGCTTCTCAATCTCGTTCGAGCTAATCCACCGTATCTCAGCATGCTCATCGAGCCGCGGCTCGCCATGGACCCTCGTTGCCGAATAGACGTCGAGTATGATCCGACGCCCGCCGACCACCGACTCCCCGCGCCCGAGCCACGCGCCGACCTCGATCCCGATCCCCATCTCCTCCCGAATCTCCCGGACAAGGGCGACCTCTGGGCTCTCGCCCGGTTCGACCTTCCCGCCCGGAAACTCCCAGTACCCGGCCAGCGCCATCCCCGGCCCTCTCCGAGCGACGAGACATCGATCCTTCTCGATAATCGCAGCGCCCACGACGTGAATGACCGACTCGCCCCTCATCGAGTAGAATCTCCCTGTTCTCGTTCGCCGACCCCAAGCTCGACCCCGGATTCCGGTTACGTCTCAGCCGCCGGCCGAAACACACTCCAGAGCGATTGCGGAATCGGCTCGGCGAGTCGCCACCGCACGGTGATAGGCTTGTCTCCCTCCCAGTCCACGAACTGGAGCGGCCCGCAATAGAAGAACGGCGCTCCTTTCCCCTGGATCTTCGGCTGCTTTCGAACGAAGAGATGGATCGGGATCCCTCGCTCCTCATGTAGCCGCATATCCTCTCCGGCATTCGAGTCGCGGGCAGTCCGATTCTGGCTCTGCCACTCGAAGACGTCGCGCGATAGGAACCGATCCTTGAAGCGATGAGCCTCAGGGAGATTCGCCTTCTCGAGAGTGACGAACAAGTACAGACAGCCTCCTTTCTTGACGACCCCCTGCTCCCAATAGCGCGAGTACTCATGCCCGAACCGCTCCGCGATTTCCTTTCTCGCGTAGCTATGCCAGAGCTCGACCCCAGCCTCCGCAGCCCCGATCGCCCCACCGGCTGCCGCTCCCGCCCTTCCCGCCGCCGCTCGCGCCAGATACTCCCCCAGCCGTAGCTCCACGACCTCCCGAGCCAGCTCCCGATACGCCTCGCCCCTTCCCGCCGGCGCCTCGAAGTCCGCCCGAAGCTCTCCCGCGTCATACTGGAAATAGGACCGCCCCCCG
>CAYWGW010000231.1:0-6682 GCA_964457385.1 uncultured Spirochaetaceae bacterium | reverse complement strand
GGGACGCGCTCGTGGACGATGTCGTCGAAGCGAGCGAGCCAGCGGTCGAGGTCGTGCCGGGGGGACAGGCCAGGGACGACCACGTAGCCGTTCGCCCACTACGACGCGAGATCCTAGGCGCCGAGCGAGCGTTTGGCAGTGGCCGACGGGTCCTCCTTCAAGAGGCCGGCCGGATGCGATAGCGCATCGGCAGCTTCTTCAGACCCACGACGAAGGCCGAGTGGATCTGCTCGGGCTCGCCCGCGAACTCTGCCCACTCCAGGCGCTGCGCCAGCTCCTGCAGCAGCGCGCGCTGCGAGCGGCGCGCGAGGTTGGCGCCCAGGCAGAAGTGCTGGCCGATCCCGAAGGCCAGGTGGGGGTTCGGTGTGCGATCGATGCGGAACTCGAAGGGGGCGTCGAAGACCTCCTCGTCGCGGTTCGCAGAGGCGTAGAACATGACCACCCAGTCGCCAGCCCGGAGCTTCTGTCCGCGGAGCTCGTAGTCGCGCATCACCTTGCGCTTCATGTGGTTGACCGGCGAGGTCCAGCGGAGCACCTCTTCCACGGCGGCGTCGAGCAGCCCGGGAGCGCGTCCGAGCTTGTCGAGCTGGTCGGGATTCTCGAGGAAGGCTCGCATGCCGCCCACCAGCGCGTTCTTCGTGGTGTCGTGCCCGGCGCTGAAGGTGATCAGGTAGTAGCCGAGGGTCTCCATCATCCCCATCGGCTCGCCGTCGATCTTGGCGTTGGCCAGCACCGAGGCCAGGTCATCGCGTGGGTTCGCCCGCCGGTCCTTGATGATCCCGTCGAAGAGCTGGAAGAATTCGAGGCCCATCTCGATGGTGGCATGACGCCGATCCGCGCCCTCGCGCTGCAGGTCCGGGTCGTCGGAGGCGAAGAGCTGGTTGGTGAGCCGCAAAATGTCCGGCTCGCTCTCCCGAGGCACGCCCAGCATCGTGGAGAGGATGCGCAGCGGGTGGGCCGTCGCGACGTCGTTGGCGAAGTCGCACTCGCCCTCGCCGCTGTCGCCGGCCAGTCGGTCCACGATCTCCCGGGCGCTGGTCCGGATCGCGTCGTCCATGGCCTTGACGGCCCGTGGCGTGAAGATCGGGCTGGCGACCTTGCGGTAGCTCCGGTGCTCGGGGGGGTCCATCTCGATGATCACCCGCATCGACCCGCCCAGGGCCTCGCCGCGGGCGATCTGCTCCTTGGCCTGCGAGATCATCGCGATCCCGCTCGCGGACGAGAACACGTCCGGCTGCTTCGAGATCTCACAGACGTCCGCGTGCCTGGTGATCGCCCAGAACGGGTCGAAGCCTTTCGGAGTGCAGCGGTGGACGGGCGACTCGGCGCGCAGCCGGGCCCACAGGTCGTGGGGCACGCCTTTCTCCGCGTAGGCGCGCGAGCTGACGAGATCGAGGCCGTCGGTGATCGACATTGCGGTGTACTCCTGATCCTGGTTGCGCTCAGACGCGTTCGATGATGATCGCGGGCGCCATGCCACCGCCTGCGCACATCGTGATGAGCCCCGTCTGTTTGTCCCGGCGCTCGAGCTCGTCGAGCACGGTGCCGATCAGGATCGCGCCGGTCGCCCCGATCGGATGGCCGAGCGCCATCGCACCACCGTTCACGTTGACCTTGTCGCGATCGAGGTCGAGGTCGCGTTGGAACTTCTCCGAGATGGCGGCGAACGCTTCGTTGACCTCGAACAGGTCGATGTCCGCGAGCGTCATGCCGGCGCGCTCGAGCACCTTGCGCGCGGCCGGAACCGGCGCGTTGAGCATCAGGGTGGGGCAATCGCCCATGTTGGCGGTGGCGACGACGCGAGCGCGCGGACGGAGGCCATGCTCCTTGGCGTACTTCCCGCTCGCCCACAGGATGGCCGCCGAGCCGTCGACGACGCCCGACGAGTTGCCGGGGTGATGGACGTGCTGGATCTTCAAATCTGGGAACTTCTGGTTCACGAGCTCGCGGAAGGTCGGATGACCCTCGATCCGATAGTCGGCCACCTTCTCGAAACTCGGCGCCAGTCGCGCCAGCGACTCCGCCGTGGTGCCGGGCCGCGGGAACTCCTCGTGATCGAGGGCGAGCGAGCCATCGAGGTTGCGGACCGGGACGAGCGACTTGTCGAAGCGGCCTTCTGCGATCGCGACGGCAGCCCGACGCTGCGACTCCGCCGCGTGGGCGTCCAGCGCCTCACGCGGAATCCCCTCGATCGTGGCGATCGCGTCCGCGCAGACACCCTGGTGGGGCTGCGGGTGCAGCTCTCGCAGATGCTCGTTTCCCGCCCCCATCATCATCATGCCCTTCTTGGGGAGCGACATCATCTCGGTGCCTCCCGCGATCACGAGCTCTTCCATGCCGGCCATGATCGCGTTGGCCGCGATGTTGTTGGCCGTGATCCCCGAGCCGCAGAAGCGGTCGAGGGTGACGCCGCTGGCCTTGACGTCGTAGCCCGCATCGAGAACCGACATGCGGCCGAGGTCGCCCGACTGCTCGGACACCTGGGAACTCGTGCCCCACACCACGTCGTCGACGTCGCCGGTCTCGAGGCCGTTGCGCTCCCGAAGCGCCCGCAGGACGGTCGAGCCGAGGTGATGCGGATGGAGGTGGGCGAGGGCTCCCTTGCCCTGCTTGCCCACGCCGCGGGGGGTGCGGCAGGCGTCGATGATGTAGGCGTTGGGCATGGGAAACTCCGGTTTTGTCCTCGAGGCGCGCCGCATCATTCTAAACCACTTTATAGAAAATAGTTCAAGAAACTGTGATAGTTTTCGTTCATGGGCGAGACGTCGACCCTCAGAGTCAGAGCCGTTGCGCGCGGACGTCCGCCGCGGGTCACCCCCGAACGGCTCCGGCGCGCGGTCCTCGCGATCGAGGGCGAGGTTCCCAGCATGGCGAGCCTCGCCCGCCAGCTCGACGTGAGCCAGGCCACCCTCTATAGCCACGTGCGGGGGCAGGAGGCGCTCCGGAAGCTGGCGGTGGACGTGATCTTCGACGCGGCGGTGCTCCCAGCGGCGCCGCCGGGGACCCACTGGTCCCACTGGCTGCTCGCGTTCGCGCGCAACGCCCGTCGCATGATCGAGCGCTACCCGGCCGTCCGGGTCGCGCGGCCGCTGGCCGGCGGGCCCCTGCGCTTCGCCGAGCGCGTGCTCGGCCAGCTCACCGAGCTCGGCCTGAGCAGCGACGAGGCCGTCTACGCCCTCCTTCAGATCGCGCTCCTCAGCCTCGGCGTCGGCGCGCAGATCGAGGCGACGCGCGTGGAAGAGGCGCAGGCCGGCCTCGACGAATGGGGGCTGTTCCAGGATGCCCTCGCGAGCCATCCGGGCGAGCTGCCCATCCTGGGGAGGCTCGAGCGCGCGGGGCTTCCGGGCCTGAACGCGGCGTTCGACGACCTGGTTTGGTTCACGCTGGTCGGCATCGCGCGCCGCCGCGGCGAAGTCCTGCCGAGTGCGCTCCCCATGGCAAGCGCGCCGTAGGTTCCTCTCCGAAGGAGCGCCCCCGATTCCGGTGTCCCCGAGTTCCTCTCCGACCATCTCTCGATCCAGGTGGCGCTCGTGGGGCGCCGGATGGAGCGTCTCGAGCAGCTGTCGCTCGACGGTGGAGCACAGTGGCCTCGCCCGACTTCGCCGTGAGGAACACCCTGGCGGCAGTCGCGGTCTTTTGCGCTCAGGAAGAAAAAGTTCCGATTTTTCTCGAACTTCGATCACGCAGCGCTGTGTCGAGCAGTGGGGGTCCGCTCAGTTCGACTCCGTCGGCAGGGGCACAATTATGCGACTGCAACGACGTGCCAGTGCCGGGCTGGCTAGGGATCGAGCGTTTGCGGCTTCAGCGAGCGAGGGGATCGATGACGCGAAGACCCGGAAGCGTGGCGAACCCTTGATCATGGGTCCAAATCTCCGACGCCCCGTGTTCGAAGGCGGTCAGCGCGATTTGCAGATCGAAGACGCGCCCACCGGCTACCGTCAAGTCGACCGCCAACTGCAGCAACCGATCGTCGAAGCCCGGCCCCGGGGTCCAGACCTGCATGCCTCCGTCCGTCTTCAACGCCGCCAAGAAGGTCGTCGCTTCCTCGCCGGTCGACGGCCGCGCTGCTGCCCGATGCGTGACGACGCTCCAGAACTCCGCAACGGTCGCAAGGGGAATGCCCCAGCCGCGACGGTCGTCGCTTGCACGTTCGAGAGCGGCCCGTGCGCTCCGGTGCTCGGGCAGGCTGCTTCGGTGCGCGTAAACGAGAAGATTGGTGTCGACCGCGATCACGGGTTGCGCCGCAGCCAATCGGTCATCTTCTCGCGGTCCGCGAGGTCGATGCCCGGCACCAGGTCACCGGCCACCGTCACCCAGCGGATCCGTTTTCGTTTCGCCTCTTTTTTCGTCCCGGGTGCCCGGCGGGTGGATTCGAGCTGCGCGCGCAGGCCCTCGGTCACGAGCGCCCGCAGCGGGCGACGCAGCTCCGCTGCCCGTTTCTTGGCGCGGATCAAGAGTTCATCCGGAATGTCGAAGGTCGTCTTCATGCGGAGAACCGTACAACCGTAAATACTGCTCGTCAACGAGCACTCGGATTCACCCGCCCGAAGAAGAAAGAATATGGACAGCCATGATTCGCGGGGTCCGGTGAGAACAACGAGTCGACGGGGTCCCGCGAAGCGAACCGCAACGTGCCGATCGACGGGATGCTGCGCTTCGTCGAGGTCTACGAGGGCCCGTTCGGTCGGGTCGGCACGGAGCGGTAGCGATGGGCGCGAGGCCGTATTCGATCTTGCAACTCTTGTGTTGGCAGGGGTTCCACGTCCTGTCGCGTCCGCCGTGGACCGCGCCGGGACGAGACCCGCGGAAGCCGGGCCACGTCGACGGCCCGCCGGCCGCGGCGGCGCTCGGTCTACCGTTTCCCGATCCATCGAGGCGCTGCCGATGACGTCGAGCCGTGGTACTCACCCGAGGCGGAGACGAGATGGAAATGAGACAGGCCAATCGGATCCTCGACAGCTCGCTCGCGGGGGAGGAGATCGCCCCGGGGATCCTGGTGCTGCCCGGTCAGGGCAACTCCCTGGCGATCGCCCGGTGGACTTGTTGTGGGCGCCGTCGGAGGTGGACGACGCGCTGGAGGTCTGGCTCCCCGAGGAGGGCATCCTCTATGGCGGCGCCGCGACCCCCGGAGACATGATTCCCACGATCGGCACTCCGCTGCTCGGCGGGATTCCGGCGAAGGTGGCGGCCGGCGGGGCGAGTGCCGGGGGATGCATCGCGGCAGCGATGACACTGATGGCCCGCGATCGCAACGGCCCCGCAATCTGCCATCAGCACCTGCTGATTCCGGTGATCGACGACCGTCTGGAAACGCCGTCCGCGCAGAGGATCCATGATCCGAGGGTATGGAACCGCGCAAATGCCGACGCGGCCTGGCGGCTGTACCTCGGTCCGACGCATGCTGGCACGCCGTCGCCCTACGCGGCCCCGGGTCGCTCCGAGGACCTGTCGGGACTGCCCCCGGCCACGGTGCTGGTCGAGGAGATGGATCTCCTCCGCGACGAGGCGGTGGCGTATGCAGGCCGCCTCACGGCGGCCGGCGCGCGCTGCGAGCTGCACGTGTATCCCGGAACGTTCCACGGCCTCATGGCGTTCGTGCCTGGTGCCCAGATCAGCCGGCGCTCGATCCGCGACTTCATCGACGGGGTGGCCCGGTCCTTCGGATGAGCCGACCCTACCCATCTCGGTCGACTCGAACCCACCCCGGGCCCTCTCCAGATCCGGACAAGGAGATTTCCACCATCCGGCTCCTCCGCTGATGCGGCTCGTGGCTACGGGCCCCAGATCCGGACCGCGATCCGAGGCCTGGGGAGCGGAAGTCGCGAAGCAGGTCCGCGAACCGCTCCCACTTGAGACGCTTGCGCTGGCTCCGACGGCCGAGCCACTTGTACCAGGTCCGCTTCGCCTGCTCGACGACGAGCAGCAGACTACGGAAGTTGCCGCTGACGCGGCCGCCGTGGCGGCCGGCCGCTTCCGATCGAGTCGCGGTCGGTCCACGCCACGGATTCTTTCGCTTTGCCCGCGGGCGCGCGAGCGGCAGGCACTCCGGAGGCGGCGCCCCTCGGCCAGCCGGCCGCTGGGCCCCTGCGCGAGGTGTTGGAAAGAGGGGAGCCGGGCTGTGATAGCCCCCGATCATGATTCACCCTGACGATGACCTTCGACCGGCACGCCTGGACCCCAGGCGCCGGACCCTTTCCCGTCGGCTCGGCCTCGTCGCCGCCGTGCTCGTCCTTGCGCCATTTCCCGCCGCCGCGGAAGTCTACGTCGCGAACTCCGCCGGGAACACGGTGACCGTCTATACGCAGACGGCGGAGGGGGCCGCAGCGCCGCTGCGAACGATCAGCGGTGCTGCGACGGGCCTGGCCACGCCGAACGCAGTCGCCCTCGATCTCGAGAACGAGGAGCTCTTCGTCACCAACCAGAGCGGACCGTCCATCACCGTGCATTCCCTCCTGGCGACGGGCGACAGCCCGCCGCTGCGCACCCTCTCCGGCGCGAGCACCGGGCTGATGCAACCGGTCGGGATCGCCGTCGACCCGGTGAACGACGAGATCTTCGTCGCGGACGCGGGAGCCGGAGTCTGGGTCTTCGCGCGCACCGCGGCGGGGAACGTCGCGCCGCTGCGCAGCATCGAGGGGCCCGGCACCGGTCTCTCGTTTCCGCGGATGGTGTTTCTGGATCT
>CAYWGW010000230.1:0-6691 GCA_964457385.1 uncultured Spirochaetaceae bacterium | reverse complement strand
CCGCCCTGCCGGTGATCGAGACGCAGGCGCAGAACATCTCGGCCTATATCCCGACCAACCTGATCTCGATCACCGACGGACAGATCTATCTCTCCCCCGATCTCTTCCGAAAGGGACATCTGCCGGCGATCGACGTCGGCCGATCCGTCTCGCGAGTCGGCGGCAAGGCGCAGCTTCCGGCCTATCGGGCCGTGGCCGGCGATTTGCGTCTCTCCTACAGCCAGTTCGAAGAACTCGAGAGCTTCTCCCGTTTCGGGACGCGGCTCGACGAGGAGACCCGCCGCCGGATCGAGCGCGGGCGGCGGGTCCGGGAGATCCTCAAGCAGCCCCAGACCGAGCTCCTGAAGCCGACGGACCAGATTCTTGTCCTGCTCGCCCTCGCCGAGGGGCTCTTCGACGACATCCCCCTCGAAGAGGTCACGAGCAGGGCGACGAATCTCCGCCAGGCGGTCGGAGACTCCCTCGACTCCATTCGTGAACGCATCGAGTCGGGCGAGGCTCTATCCGACGAGGATCGCGAGAGCCTCATCGAGGCCGCCCGCCACGGCTTGCAACCGGAACACTCGGAGGCACGGGATGGAGACTCTTGAAGCCCTCGAGAGCCGTATCCAAAGCACGGAAGGCCTCGGCTCCGTGGTGCGCACGATGAAGTCCCTCTCCGCCGTCCACATCCGGCAGTACGAGAGCGCAGTCCGATCGCTGCGACGCTACGACCGCACCGTCGGGCTCGGCCTGCGAGCGCTGCTGCATGCCCATCCCTTCGATGGTCCGGATTCCTCTCGTCGAAGTGGATCGGGGCGAACGGCGATCATCCTTTTCGGATCCGACTACGGTCTCTGCGGGCAGTTCAACGCCGAGCTGGCCGACGATGCCCTCGAAACCATGGGGGAGCTCGCGTCGCGTGGCGTGGAGCCGTTCGTCGCCTCCATCGGCGCGCGAGCCAGCGTGGCCCTCCGGGCGCGGGATGCAGCACCGCAGCTCGATCTGGCTCCCCCGAGCTCGGTCGGGGGCATCGCGAGCGCGGTTCGCGACCTTCTCGTCGCCATCGACGAATGGAGGTTCCGGGAGGGCGTCGAGAGGGTGTTGCTCATCCATCATCTACACGAAAGCGCCTCTACGCTTCGCATCGAGCGCAGCCAGCTGCTCCCGATCGAGCTCTCCCGCTTTCGCCGATCCGCCGACGCCCCCTGGCCTTCTCGACGCCTTCCCGTCTTCACGATGGGCCCACAGCGCCTTCTTTCCGCGTTGATTCGAGAGCTCCTCGCCGTCGCCCTCTTCCGGGCCTTCGGAGAGTCGGGGGCGAGCGAGCACGCCAGTCGACTCCAGGCCATGCAGGCCGCCGAACGCAACATCGACGAGAAGCTGCAGGATCTGCATTCCGCCTACCATCGGCGCCGACAGGACGCCATCACCAGCGAGCTGCTCGACATCGTATCCGGATACGAAGCACTCGGATGATCGGGGGCATGCTTCGAAGCCCGTTCCGACGCTACTCGTCTCCGACTCCCGATCGGAGATAGGCGATTCCGCCGCGCTTGACGTAGAGGGTGCAGCCGGCCTCCGAGTGCGGACGATGCGACTCCCCGACTGGAAGGCGCAGCCAGATTCCGGCGCCGAATCGACCGGTCTCGTCGGCAAGCTCGCCCTCGAGCACGAAGATCTCCGCGCCGCCAGCATGCGTCACCTCGCCGGGAGCCGTGCCGGGCGCCCAGCGCTCGAGGCAGCTGACGTCGGAGAAGCCCGCCTGCTCGTAGAGCGGTTGGCGCTCGATGCCCGGCGTTCCGGTCGGCTGCCACGCGCCATGCCGCGTGTCGATCACGACGTGGTGTCGGTCGGCGCCCGGGTACTGGCGCAGCTTCACGAATAGCAGGCAGCCCGGCTTCGAGAAGGGCGCGTGACGGAACCCTTCGGGATTCAGGAGATAGGTTCCGGCCGGCCAGTCGCCGTGCTCGTCCGAGAAGACCCCGTCGAGCACGAGGATCTCCTCGCCCTCCGGATGATCGTGGGCCGGGAAGCTCGAGTCCGGCTCGTAGCGGACGATCGACGTGACCTGTCCCGACTCGGGCGGGCCGACGAGATGGACGCGCTTGCGCCAGACGCTTCCGCTCGGGCTGGGCGTCCACTCCATTGCCGCCGTGTCGGCCGAGGCCCGCACGCCCAGGTCTCCATGGAGGTCGTTCCGCTCAGGAAACCCGTCTCGCTGATGCGGGCTCTCGCTGAGCGCCATGGCGGACTCCCCGATGATCGGTTCGCGCTCGCCAGCATAGCCCTGGGATGACGAGATCGGGCGTCGGTGGACGGCGGGCTCGAGACGGTCGATTGCGAGCGGCAGGGGCTCCCCCAGCCACAGCGGCCAATCCCGATGCTCCGCCACGACGTCTCCCGTGAGCGCATGGACCAGGATCGAGAGCCCACCTCGATGCAACATCAGCCACGGGACGATGCGTCCGAACACCTCGGGAGGGAACGACACCTGGTACATCGGCGCGGTGTGCACGACGATTGCCCGGTCGTGGACGCTTCCGAGGCGAGCCTCGGGATGGGTCTCTGGGATCTCCTCACGGAGAGCGAGGGCGGCATGCCTCTCTCGTGTGTCGCGGAAGTAGATGTGGGCATGGAAGCCATGGATCGGCGGGTAGTCGCCCGAATCCGGGTTGTCGGATTCGTGGTGTCTGTCGATCTGGTCGGACCCTGCGCGGTCGGATCGCTTCCGGTTGGACGCGCGGTTGGACATGGTGTTCTCCTTCGGCGGCAGGCCGATCCCCGGCTCTTCCCGAGGCCCGGGGATCGGCGCGCGGCGGCGACGAGTACGGCGATTGCGGTGCGCTTCAGGGGGGTGCCGGCGGCTCAGGCCGATCCCTGCGCGCGGGAGTCCCGGGCGATGTCGGTTTCCCCGGCGAGTCGCCCGAGCGTCAGCCGTCCGGGCCCCTGGATTGCGATCGAGGCCAACGCGATCGCCAGTGTGAGCGGATACTCGATGCCCCCGGCTGCGGCGTCGAAGCCACTGTGCGCCGTCGCCATCGCGACGATCATCGTGAAGATCAACGGCAGGGCGACCAGTCGGGCGAGGAGGCCGGCCGCGAGGGCCAGGCCGCCGAAGAACTCGGTCCCACCGGCGAGCGCGGCCGACAGCATCGGGAAGGGGATGCCGAGCCCACCCATCCAGCCGGCCGTACCTTCGAGGCCGTAGCCCCCGAACCAGCCGAAGAGCTTCTGGGCCCCGTGGAATACGAACACCGCGGCCAGCCCGGTGCGAAGCGCCAGCAGCGCCAGGTCGCGGGCGCTCTCTCCGTCCAGGATCGTCTCGATCCGCTCGATCGTGTCTCGAATTTCGTCTCGCATGGATCAGTCTCCTCTATTTGATTTTGGTCCGTCTCGGGCGGGGGGTTCAGGCCGCCCTGGACGAGAGGAAACGTATTTGATCGCGTTCTTCATGATAATGTTCATAAAATCAGATATTTAATCCCGATAATCGGGATAATCTGGATACGATGTGCTCGGCGCGATGAGAGGGCCTGATGGGCGATCGGCTGACCGACATGCGGGTGTTCACGCGGGTGGCGCGGCTCGGTGGCTTCGCCGCCGCCGCCCGCGAGCTGCGTCTGTCGACGACGGCCGTCAGCCGTCGGGTGTCCGACCTCGAAGGGGCGCTCGGTGCTCGGCTGCTCCGGCGGACGACCCGTCGACTCAGCCTGACCGAGGAAGGCCACGCCTACCTCGAGCGCTGCGAGCGCGTGCTCGAGGAGATCGACGATCTCGAGTCGACGATCGCCGACCAGCGCAGCTCGCCCCGCGGTCGGCTGCGCATCACCACCGGCGTCTCCTTCGGTATGGAGCAGATCGTCCCGCTGCTGCCCGGGCTGCTGTCGCGCCATCCCGATCTGGTGGTCGATCTCGAGCTCGTGGATCGCTTCGTGGACCTGGTCGCCGATGGAATCGACGTCGCGATTCGCATCGGTCGCCTCGCCGACTCGAGTCTCGTCGCCCGTCGGCTGGCGACCTGTCGCTTCGCGCTCTGTGCCGCCCCCGATTACGTCCAGCGAGTCGGCAGGCCGGTCGTGCCGGAGGATCTCGCCCAACATGCCTGCATCGTCGATCGGAACACGCCCCGCACCTGGGAGATCCAGAGCGGCTCCGGGCTCCACCGGATCGTGCCGGAAGGACCACTTCACGTAAACAGCGCCCATGCCGTCCGCGATGCTGCGCTCGCGGGGATGGGCATCGCCCTGGCTCCGACGTTCGTGATGGGTCGCAGCCTCGCTTCGGGTGAGCTGGTCGAGGTCCTGCCGGAGTGCACGATTCCGGATTCGGCCGTCTACGCCGTCTATCCGCCAACCCGACAGCTCTCGACGAAGGTGCGCGTCTTCGTGGACCACGTCCTCGAGCACATCGGGGATCCGCCGGCGTGGGACCGTTGGAAGGCCTCTGGCGCGATTCGGCGCTCCGCGACGTAGAGCGCGTTCCCCCCGTCGTTTCTGATCGCAGCTCGCTGCCACCAGGAATCCGCCGCGGGCTCGACGACGATCAGCGGATCCCGAACTCGTCCAGCAGCTCGATCGACGCGGGGTTGTCGCGAGTTCGGACGCCCCGCGACACGGCGCGGTCGAGGGTCTCGTTCCGATCCATCTCCGCATATCGTTCGAGCAGGGTTCGGAGGACCGGGGGATGTTTGGCGGCGGCACGGTAGAGGTTGTGCATCCGGATCTCCGCGTCCGGCCACGTCGCGCCCTGCTCGAACAGATACAGCACCGTCTCGAGCATCCCCTGATCGACCGCCTCGTAGAGCGGACTCGAGGTATTGAGGCCGGATGGCCACTCGTTCACGTCGAGACCGGCCTCGAGCCCGAAGTCCAGCAGGTCGTTGGCGCCGTTGCGGGCCGCCAGCGCGAGAAATCCCTAGCATGTCGACATCGCCCTTCTCGAGTGCGACCGCCAGATGCCCCCTTCGAACCGCCTCGACCAGGGGGGACGTCGGGTAGAGCGTCGGATCGTCGACGGAGGCCCCCCGCTCGAGGATCGTCTCGACGAGCTTCGTGTGGCCGATTCCGGCGGCGTACCAGAGAACGGGTCGATGAGCCGTTTCGTGGCCGTCGATGTCCTCGAGCCGATCCAGCAGGCGGACCATGCGATCCACGCGCGCGGGATCCACGGGTCGATTCCCGAGCTGGTCCCGGTACAGGCCTTGCGCGATCTCCCGCAGCTCGAAACCGACTGGATCCCGTCGTGCGTCCAAGACCTCCCGCGCCGCCTGGTCGAGCTCGCTGGTCACGATGAAGGCGTACGCACCGAGTCCGTAGATCCCGAGGAAGTAGACCGAGAGGACGGCCATCATCCAGTCGAAGAGCCGGATGCGATAGGCCTGGATCGCGATGACGAGTCCCGCCGCGAGATGGAAGAGCAGGGCGAAGTACGCGACCAGGACGCCGCCTAACGCCTCCAGCCCGCTATCGGGGCCGAGTCCGACGACGGCGAGGGAGAGCAGCGTCGCGAGCAGGCAGCTCACGAAGAGTCGGCGAATCACCCGGATGGTGCTTGCCTCATGGGGTGTTCGAGGCCCCGGGATTCTCATGCTCATCGCCCTGTGCACACCTCCCGAGGATCGAGATCGTACATACGACGTATCAATCGGAGGACATATTTGCGCACTGGCCTCCACCCCAGAAGAGACTCCGCTTCCCTCGCGGCGAGGGATGGCGGATGAGATGGAGTGAGGCTGAGGTGGCGTGAGGAGGGTGGAAGGATGCCGGGCTTGGGGTTCGAGAGTCCATCGATGGGGAGGAGCTTGCGGGGCCAGAAGGCTACGGCTCTTCGAGTCTTCCGGGGGCTGCTGGGTGCCTGGGCGCTGAGCCTCCTGCTTCCGGTGTCGCCCGCCGCGGCGACGCCGATCGAGCTGCTTCTGCGCGGGACGGTCTCGGCCGTCATGCCGTCCCTGGACGCCTTCGGCGTCGAGGTGCTCACGCCACTCGAGGCCCGGATCGTGTACGACTCCGAGACTCCGGCGGCGAGCGGGAGCAGCGCGGATCGCGCGGAGTTCGATGATCCCTTCATCGAGGCCCATGTCCGGGTGGGCGCTCTCGAGTTCGTGCTCAGGGATGGCTTCTCCGACCGAATCTCGATCGGGCGGGACGCTTTCTCGATGAGCGTCAGCCTGAGCGACGCCATCAGCTCGGAGAGGTTCGACTTGACGGCACTCCAGTTCGATCTGGGTGCGCCGGAAGGCAGCGAGTTCTTCCCCGACCTTTCGCTGCCCCGTTCCTTCGAGCTTCTGTCGCCGGCGAATCTGTTCCCGGGAGTCGGTGCACTCAGCCCCCGGGTCTTCGGCGCGACGAGCGAGCCCGACGCGTTTGGCGGCATCACCCGCTTCCAGATCGAGTTCGAGATCGACTCGATCCGCGCAGCCCCCATCCCCGAGCCGGGATCCACGCTGCTGATCGGGCTGGGGCTTACCGCGATGGGGCTCGGATCACCGCGCGTGCGCGGGTAGTCTGGTCCTTTCGGTTCGAGCTCGGGTCGCCGGGTCGCCGGATCGGCGATAGGTGGTCGTGTACCGGAGAGGATGCGGGAAGCGCTCGTCGTGCACGGTCACGGTGACCCGGAGGAACTCGTCGTTCGCATCGAGCCGCCAGGTCGTCGTCCCGCCATTCACGTCTCCGTCTCCGCTCTCCTCCCGTCTGGCCCGCCAGGTCTGGAC
>CAYWGW010000229.1:0-6764 GCA_964457385.1 uncultured Spirochaetaceae bacterium | reverse complement strand
GCGCTGAGGGAGAAGGGTTCGGGTCGGGGTAGTCACGATGCGGCGCCGGAACGACCAGGCGGACCGACTCGCGTCGATCGTGCGATCACGGATCGGCGGAGCCGGCGAATCCCCATCGATCCCGGTCTTCGAGGAGAACCGACTCCGGTACGACCGCGGTGAGACGCTCGGGTTCCGCTCGAAGGCGAGCCGCAGCCCATTGACCGACGAATACCCATATCGCGCCGCGATCTCGGCGAGCGTTTCGATCCGCAGATCCCCCGCCAGGTTTTCGAAGACATAGGACTCGATCTCGCCCGCGCCGTCCGATCTATCACTCGTGCCGCAATCGGCACTGCCCCAAGTGCCAGTCGCTCGCTCAAGTCGACTGGCTCGAGGCCCGGCGGGCCGACCTGCTCCCGGTCGAGTACTTCCACGTCGTCCTCACGGCGCCCCATGACCTCTGCCCGCTCGCGCTCTACCGACCCCACGTCGTTTACGATCTGCTCTTCCGGGCGGCCGCCGCAACGCTCTCCACCCTTGCTCGCGATCCTCGACGCTACTCTGCAAGAGAAGATCGCACGCTGTCCGCCATGCCGCGAAGGCCGTATGGAAACCGCCGATCAGATCGACCCGTTCTCTCGGTTCAGCCTGCGCGTTCGCAGTGTCGAGGTCAACGCCTCGTCATGATCGTCCACGCGAAGCGACTCCGACTTCAACCATCGATCTGGGGCGCAAGGTTCGCGCCGCAACGTCACAGCTGTGGGAAGATGCCCGGTTCCGCCTCGGAACTCACCGCATACCGTCGCCTTACGTGCCGCTTGCAATCCGAAATCGCCTCCGACATGCCCACGACCCGCACTCCGGCCGCGGTCCCAGCCGGTACGGATCGACACCCCTGCGATCGAATCCCCACGAACGAACCCGCGAGGCAGGCGGCTTGGTTCAACGAGTTCTATGCACACCGCGGCCGGCCGACGAGCTACAGGGCGAGACGCCTCTGCCCTCGCTATCCCATAGAACCCTCTTCATTCTGACGAGTGAGATTGGAATGGGGCTCTTCAGCGCCGTACTGGGGATGCGCCCGGGACTAGCGATGATCGCGTTGGCGAACGAGGCCCACGAGACCGAGGCCCAGGAGCAGGGCCGCCCCGGGCTCGGGAACGGGCGCGAAGGAACCGGTCGTGACCGAGCTCGAGCATGCGCTGAAGACCGCGTCGAACTGTCCTGCACCGCAGACACTGTAGTCGCCCGGAACCGAGCTGAAGAGCTCGAGCGTTCGGTCCGTCGCCAGATCAGTCACCTTGAGCGACGTGAACGCATAACTGCCTCCGGAAAAGCCGACGAGGTTGAACCCCTCGATCTGGTCGTCCGTTTGGCTCCAGGTGCTGATGCCGTCTGTGAACTCGAAGTCGATCGTCGACGCGACGCCGTCCGTCGGCACCGGGTCCGCGAGCGTGACACTTCCCGACGGAGCGGGGCCGCCGGACGAAACCGTGAAGTCGTACACGATGGTGAGCGCCGAGGCGCTGCTCCCGGGCACGGCAATGAAGAGGGGCAGGAGAAGCAGCAGGAGCGAGAGTCGATCGAGATGCTGCATGGGTCTACCTTTGCGCGGATCGTGCATTGAGAGCGCAAGACACCGTGCTGAATCCCCTTCCCGGGAGTTGCGCAGGACATTGCAGTCCGTGTGAGCCGGACAATATCCGACTAGCGTGGAGCATAGCATGACGATCGGCGTGGCGGGTAGGAGAAGGAAGGCCCCTTTTCAGCACGTCCGATAAGCCCGTTTCTGACAAGTGAGATTGCGACGGGGCTCTTCAGTGCCGCACTGGGCCGGGTCGTCTTCGGCCTGCTGCTGGTCGCCGGCATCGCGCTGCTTGCGTGAGCGCCCGACCGCCGAGACGTCACTCCCCGGACGAGCACGTCAGGACGCGTTCTCGCCCCAGACCTCTTCGAGCCTCTGCTTCCGCCCGCAGTTCCATTTGTAGTATTTGTACCGGGCAGGATTCTTCTCATGGTAGTCCTGGTGGTAGGCCTCCGCCGGGTAGAAGGGCCCGGCTTCGAGCACCTCGGTCACGACATCGAAGTCATGGAGCTCCTCGATGGCTGCCTTCGACGCATCGGCCGTCGCTCGCTGGGTCGCGTCGTGGACGAAGATCGCCGTTCGGTAGGAGTCGCCGCGATCGCAGAACTGCCCGCCCGCATCCGTCGGGTCCACGTTATGCCAGAACACGTCGAGGAGTGTCTCGTAGCGGACGGTCCGTGGGTCGTAGACCACCTCGACCGCCTCGGTGTGGCCGGTCCCGCCTGCGGTGACCTGGTGGTAGCTCGGATCCTTCACGTGGCCGCCGGTGAACCCCGAGGTCGTGCGGAGCACGCCCTTCACCGAATCGAAGGCCTCCTCGACACACCAGAAGCATCCGCCGGCGAAAGTGGCCTTTGCGCGTCGCTCGTCGGACGGTCCGGGGGCGGAGACCGAGGCCGTCGCGTCCCCTGCCGCTCCCTTGGCCTCATCCTCGAAGAGCTTCGCATAATGGCCGTAGCCCGCGGCTTCGAGCTCCGATGCGGGCACGAAACGGAGTGCGGCGGAGTTCATGCACCAGCGCTGGCCGGTGGGGGCCGGGCCGTCCTCGAAGACGTGACCCAGATGACTGTCAGCGCCGCGCGAGCGGACCTCGGTGCGCCGTACGAGGAGCTTGTGATCCGCCTTCGTGTAGACGTTTCCGGGCTCGAGAGGCTGCGTGAAGCTGGGCCAACCGGTGCCGGATGCATATTTGTGGGTGGAGCTGAACAGCGGCTCGCCGCTCACCACGTCGACGTAGAGGCCGGGCTCCTTGCGATCCCAGTGTGCGTTGCGAAAGGCGGGCTCGGTGGCATCCTCCTGGGTCACCGCGTATTGCCGCGGCGTCAGTCGCTCGCGCAGCACCACCTCGCTCGGCTTCAGCTCCCCCACGCCCTTCGGTCCGGCGGTCGGCTCGGAGCAGGCGGCCTGCAGCGCCCCGATCGACATCAGACAAGCGCACGAGAGGGCGGCCAGAAATCGTCGGATCAAAGTCATCGTCCCTTCCTCGAGACCCTGCCGGAGCGCCATTCTCGACAGGCGAGGTTCGGCGGAGCGGGGCTGCCTCGGACCTACGGACCTACGGACGGGGCGGCGGGTCGGTTTCAGGCTCTGTCTGCGTACCCTAGCCCGACTGGCGGCAGGAGGTTCGTGCGTCCACGGCTCGTTATCGGGGGATTGCGGGCGGGGCGCCCGTGAGTCCGCAGTGGGAGTCGGTCGACCAGCAGCCCGGCCGGCCTCTTCCTTCAACGGATGCAGTCAACAGATGCAGTCCGACCGCATCGCACATCGTCAGAGTCTGGTCGAAGAATCGTCGGAGCATCCCGATGCTGCCCGCTTGGTCTCCTGGCGTGGTTCCGAGCCCGCCACGAACCGCCGGCTCTCGAGCCCAGTACGGGTCTTTCTAGACCCATCTCGGCTTACTCGTCAGAAACGGACTCATCGGACGTCGAGCCGATGGCATGCCTCCCGGAACTCGATCCAAGTGCTATGAGAGTCCTAGACGCGGGATCACGAGGGAGCACATCCATGCCGGAGTCTCGCGCCGCTCCGTTCCTACGGATTCGTGCCTACCGCAGAGACGATGCAGGCCCGATCTCGGCTCTGTTCTACCACGCGGTCCACGACACTGCGGCAGGCTTCTATGACGCCGAGGAACGGCGCGCATGGGCTCCCGCTCTGGAGCCGGCGAGCGAGTGGCACGCGCGCCTTTCTGTTCTGGAGACCTACGTTGCAGAAGACGGGCATGGCGTCGCTGGCTTTATGACACTCGAACCCGACGGACACATCGACTTCGCCTACGTTCGCCCGGATGTAGCCGGACGAGGCGTGGCAGCACGCCTGTACTTGCACCTTGAAGCCCGGGCCCGGGCCCGAGGGATCGCGCGGCTGTATTCGGAGGCAAGCCACCTCGCCCGCCGCTTCTTCCAACGCCACGGCTGGACGCTCAACGAGACCCGGACCGTAGAGCGCAATGGGGCTCGGCTCACCAACCACCTCGTCGAGAAGCGGCTCGTGTGACGTGTAGGACGTGTTTCCCTTCGCTTCGAGCCGGTCCCGCTAGGAGTTCCACGGGATGACCTGCCAGGTCATTGAGCGATGGTTCCAGGCGGGTAGGGTTCTCGAGCAAACTCGCTGGAGAAGCGCCATGTCGAACGTAGCAGCCACCATGCCCTTCGCGACCCTCCTCGGGTTGGAGGTCACGAGCGCGACCCCGGATCAGGTGATCGGAACCCTGACGATCCGGCAGGAGTTCTGCACCGTCGGCAACGCAGTGCATGGCGGAACGCTCATGGCCTTCGCCGACAGCCTCGGTGCGATCGGCGCAGTCCTCACCCTCCCGGACGGCGCGATGGGAACGACCACGATCGAGAGCAAGACGAACTTCACTGGCCGTGCGCGGGTCGGCACCGAGCTGACCGGCGTCGCCACGCCGGTGTCGATCGGAAAGCGTCTCTCCGTCTGGCAGACCCGGATCACCGATCCTGAAGACCGGCTCGTGGCCATGATCATGCAGACACAACTCGTCCTCTGAAGCGGCCCCCACCGCAGCTCCGCGTTACGACCACGCCGGCCAAGGGATACCTGATCAGAAGGTAGACCGGCTCCATCGAGAGAGCCTCGCGAGGTTCACGGGTGCCCGTTTGGAGTAGGAAAGAGAAGGCCCCTTATTCCGCACGTCCAGTAAGTCCGTTTCTGACAAGTGAGAGTGGGGTGGTGTCCAGGGACACGATCTTTCCTTTCCGCACGAAGCACGAAGCGGACGTCTGACGCGCCCGGTCAGCCCATTCCGAGCCTCAGAGCAGCTCGCGGACCTGGTCCGAGAGCGCCTTCAGCTGGAGCACGAAGTACTCGAGGCGGGGCTCGTCGAGGCCGAGGGCCATTGCGCTCCGGGCTCCGGCGGCGCCCAGGCGACCGCTGGCGAAGGGAGCGATGGCGAGGACGTCGGTCAGGCCGTCCACCAGCCGCATCACCTCGAGGCCCTGACCCGCGATCGCCTCGCGCAGGCTGGCCTCTGCACCGTCGGCGGCCGCAGCCACGAAGACGTCCGGTAGCCGGTTGCGACGCAGATAGTCGACTCCGATCGGGTTCTGCAGCTGCGCCATCGCCTGCTCGAGCTGCTCCTCCGAAACCGGCTTCGGCAGCCGACCCCGGACGAGGCCGCGGGCCCAGTGCGGGTCTTTATAGACCCGCACTGGGAGGATCGGCATCGCGTCTCGAGCCGTCTCCCACACGACGATCCGGCCTCCGGCGTGGCGATAGTGGGGGAAGCGCGTGCGCGGATTGCGTTGGGTCTGCCGTCGCGATCTTCTTCGGACGAGCCTACGCGGCGCGTGCCCGCTTCGCGCGATCGAGATCGTAGGTGGCCTGAAAGTTCATCCAGATCTTCGGCGAGGTTCCCAGGACTTCGGCCAGATCGAGCGCTGCTTCGGCCGTCACGCCACGTTTACCGCGAATCAGCTCGTTGAGGCGCGCCTTCGTCCAGCCGATTTTCTCCGCAAACGCGGCTTGGCTCATCCCCAACGGCTCGAGGAACTCCTCCAGCAGAATTTCACCGGGGTGAAACGGATTCTTCGGTTGCTTCGCCATGTTTCGGCACTCCGTCAGTGATCGTCGACGATCTGCACGTCGAACGCGTTGCCACCGCTCCATCGAAAAACCACTCGCCATTGATCATTGATCCGTATCGAGTGAAACCCCTTCATGTCGCCTTTCAAGCCTTCGAGCCGATTGCCGGGCGGTGATTTGAGGTCCCTCACATCCGCCGCCTCGTGCACATACTGCAGCTTCCGCCTCGCGGCCCGGCGGAGTTCCGGCGGAAACGCCTTTGTCGCCTTGCTGCTCTTGTCATCGAACAGGTCCTCAGCAAGGGCGTTGCCGAAAGATTCAATCACATACCGAAATTATCGTAACTCGATAACATCAGCAAACCCACTTTTCCCAACCCGCCGCGCAAGTCCCCAATGCACCGATCTCACAACCATTTGCGTGGCCAACTCCAAGAAGTGAAGCGACACACGGCCCGACGGTCACCCCGAGGACGGCGTGCGCGGTGGGTGTATGCAGCCTGCGCCCGTCCCGCCTGCACGATCCGGCCTGAGGGCGACGTGCCCTCCTTTCGACCAGATATCCGTCCCCACACCGCTACAGCGCGACGGGCCTTCGAGCTGCTCGGCGTCAAGCCACCCGTGGCGGATAGGCGATATGAGCCGCGTTTCCGGCACGACCGATAGGTCTGTTTCTGACAAATAGCCCCCGTCGGGGAGGAAACGGCCCCGTCCTGGGCAACGCGGGCACGAGGACGGTCTTGCGTGCGCCCCACGCAGACACCTGCTCGGCCACATCGCTCCAGTACGGGCTGTACGCCCACATCTCGGACGGGCGACGACTGCGGCTGCCCTGGAGGAAGGCCGGCAGCCCCTTCGTGTGCACAACCGACGCATAGAGTTTCGCGTAGAGCGTCCCCGACCATGGCTCCGTCCCGTCGTCGATGAAGTGCTTTCGCTCGGGCATCCGCGCCAGCGCGACTGTGCTCGAGGTGTCGAGCTGCTCATGGAATCGGCTCTGGCGGGAGACCGCGGTGTCTCCCCGGTAGGCGCCGGAATGCCCGAAGGCGGCGCGGGCGGCGCTGAGGACGTCCAGATCGACGGGGAGGTCCGCGACGGCGGCCGCCACCGTCTTGCCCTTGCTCGCGCACAGCCACAGGAAGATCGCCTCGACC
>CAYWGW010000228.1:0-6778 GCA_964457385.1 uncultured Spirochaetaceae bacterium | reverse complement strand
CCTGCCCCGCAGCGTCCAGTTCGCGCTGGACGCGCGCCCCTTCAACATGCTGTAGCGGTCTTGCCTGGCGACCTCGTCGTCCCCCTCGGATCGATCCCGCGGATCGGGGCCACGCGGAACGGCTCGACGACGTCCAACCACTTGCTACAGCAGCTTCGCCAGCCGCCGGAGGCGGCGGAGAATCTCCGCTTCCGGGAGGAAGACAAGATCGTCCTCTTGGAAGAGCTGCAGAACCTCATGCAACCTACGCACCGGTACGACCGCGCGGGCCTCGAGTTCGTCGATGATCCAGAGCACGCCGCGCACCTCGAGGCCGGTTTCCTCGGCGACGCGGCGCAGCAGTCGGTCGCCGGTGAGCAGGATGCTGTCGTCGATGTCTTCGGACAGCGCGAGCGCGAAACAGTCGTTGAGCTTCAGGCGGCGGTGCCGGTTGAAGTAATCCGTAGCGCGCTCGACGGCAGCGCCCGGCAGCTCCCGCACCTCCAAGCCGCGGTCGCGAAGGGTCTTCTTCTCGGCCGGTGTGAGGCACAGCCACTCGTCCTCGAACAATGTGTCCGGCATGACGAAGGTGTAGGGAAGGGCGAGCAGGGGCTCGAGCAGCTCGGCCTTGCGTAGGTCGATCATGCACGACGTGTCACTGACGATGATCCGCATCGGCAGGCCCCTTCAGACCACGTTCGATTTCCGAGAGGGGTTGCCGGAGCAACTCGCCGGCCTTGCCGGGCGAAATCAGCCGTTCGGCCAGCGCCCAGTAGCACAGGCGCTCGAACCGCCGGGGCAGTTCGTGCTTGCCTTCTTCGTTGGCAACTTCCAGCGGATCGGGCTCCTGCGCACGCCAGCTGCGGGCGAAGGTCTGGAAGGCATAGGTCGCGGTGGACTCCTCGATGATGCCCACCTGCTTCAGGCGCATCAGGAGCGCGGCGGCGCTGATTCGGTACATGCGCTTGAGATGGACCAGCTCCCTGTAGCCGAGGGCCTTTCGGCTCTTGCCGATCTCCCGGATGAGGTGGTCCCGCGGCACCAGGAATGCGCCGGCGAAGACGGTGGACGCCTTCTCGTGGTCGACGGGAGAGCTGTCGTCGATCAGCCGGTGCGCCAGCTCGTGGGCGAGGGTGAGGCGCCGCCGTTCCAGGGTGATGTTCCGGTTGACGACGATGACGGGCACTTTGTCCTTGCGGCGGGGCCGCCGGACGAGGCAGGTGAGACCGGAGACACCGTCCGGGAGGGGGATCACCAGGACCTTGATGCCACGGTCCTCGAGCAGCGCGGTCATGTTCGGGATGGGATCGATCCCGAGTTCCCATTCGTCGCGCAGGTCGTCGGCAAGGATCTCACCTTCTTCGTTCCGACCGATCCAGCAGTCCTTGCAGCCGGGCTCCTTCCAGGCGTCGCTGTCGAGTTCCAGGATCTCCTCGATCGCGAGGTAACGCTGGAGCGCATCGATCACCTCGGCCTCCACCCGCGCCCGGTCGCCGGCCGAGGTCCGGGACAGCTTCCGGAACTCCACGGCCTCGAGCTCCTCGACCTGCTCGCTCAGCAGGTACTCCAGCGAGACGCCGAGGGTCCGGGCCAGGCGCAAGAGAACGCCCGAGCTCGGCATCATCTCGCCGCGCTCATACTTCCCGATCGCCTGGGCGGTGACCTCGTTGTCCAGCGCGGCCGCGAGGCTGCGCAGGGAATACCCGGTGCGCTTGCGGGCGAGTTTGAGGCGGTCTCCGAACATCCGAGTGCTTTTGCCTTGTGGTTTACGTTCTTCTATCGTATCTTTTTATTGTAAACCAAAGCGCCGATTCCGTCAACGCTTTCATAGCGGCAACTCGACCTGAAACGGTCCGAAAGACAAGGGGAATAGGATGCTGAAGCGCGATCGGCACGTGGTGCCGCACAAGGATGGCTGGGCGGTCCGGGGCGCGGGCAGCCGGCGGGCCAGTTCGGTCCACGATACCCAGCAGCAGGCGATCGACGCCGGGCGGCGCACCGCCCGGACCCAGGGCAGCGAGCTCTACATCCACGGCCGGGACGGGCGCATTCGTGAGCGGGACTCGCGCGGGAACGATCCGCACCCACCCAAGGGGTAGGGGAGCGCGCGACGGTGCACGACCTGCGTTTCCAGCGCCTCGAGCGGCACGCGGGACCGATGGAGTTGCCCTATCCCGTCCCGCGCAGCCAGCGCCTGTATCCGGCGGGCGAGTGGCATCCTGCCCCGGCAAAGCCGGGGGGATCCAGGTGATCCGCTCGACGCGGGATTAGACGGGAAGACTTCGTCTTTCCTGGGGCCGCCCTACCGGCGGCGCAAGGTCAGTCGATTTCAGGAACTATCGAACCGTGAAGACCTCCCCAGCAGAGCCGGAGGGACTCCCGATTGGGCTAAACTCCGAATCGGAACGGCGTGAGCAGCCGCCCCAGAAGGGCCGGGTCGGAAGCCTGCGGAACCCGGATACGAGCGTCCGGGTACGACGAAACGGCGACCGGGTCGACGGGACTCCGCAACGCCAGACCGACGACGAGAATGAACGAGAGCAAGAACAAGAGCAAGGACGAGAGGCAACGCCTGCGAGATGGCCCTGCGTGAAGTGCTGAAATTTCCGGATCCGCGGTTGAAGAACGTGTCGCAGCCGATCGACCAGGTCGACGACGCCCTGCGCGAGCTCGCCCGGGACATGATCGACGTGATGTACGACGAGCCCGGAATCGGTCTAGCGGCACCCCAGGTCGGCGAGGCCGTGCGGATGTTCGTGATCGATACGGAGTGGAGCGACGACGGCGTCGAGCGCAATCCGATGGTGATGATCAATCCGCGGATCGTCGAACGCAGCGGGCGCATCAGCTGGGAGGAGGGCTGCCTCTCGGTGCCCGACTACAGCGCCAGCGTCGAGCGCGACGCGCGCATCGTGCTCGAGGCGATGGATCTCGAGGGCAATACCATCAAGGAGGAGGCCGAGGGCCTGCGCGCGGTCTGCATCCAGCACGAGATCGACCATCTCGACGGCATCCTCTTCATCGATCGCATCAGTCGCTTGAAGCGCAGCCTCTACGTCAAGAAGCGCAAGAAGCAGCTCGCGGCCGGGGATTGAGCGCGCGTGGGAGCCTCGCGTCCATTGCGTGTCGTCTTTCTCGGCACGCCCGAGATCGCCGTGCCGACGCTGGAGCGGCTGATCGCGGGACCCCATGAGGTCGTCGGGGTCGTCTCGCAGCCGGATCGCGGAAGGGGGCGCGGACGCAAGCCCTCGCCGTCGCCGGTCGCGCAGGTGGCGCTTCGGGAGGGGCTGCCGCTGCTGCAGCCGGAGCGTGTGGGGGAGGCGGAGACGCTCGAGGCGCTGCGCCGGCTGGCGCCGGATCTCGGGGTCGTCGTCGCCTTCGGTCAGTTCATTCCGAAGTCCGTGCGCGAGCTTCCGAGCCGGGGCTACATGATCAACGCCCACGCCAGCCTGCTCCCGAAGTACCGCGGCGCGGCGCCGATCGCCCGGGCGATCCTCGAAGGCGAGCGCGAGACGGGCATCTCGGTGATGCGCGTCGTGCGCGAGATGGATGCGGGGCCGGTCGCGCTGGTGCTGAAGACGGAGATCGGAGCGCAGGAGAACACCGCCGAGCTCTCGGCCCGACTGGCGGACCTGGCGGCGGAGGCGATCGCCCGAGCCGTGGATCTCGTGGCGGCCGACGCGATCGAGTGGCAGGAGCAGGACGAGCGCCAGGCGACCCACGCCGCCAAGATCGAGAAGGGCGACGCCCTCCTCGATCTGCGCCAGAGCGCCGAGCGACTCGTGCACCGCATCCACGCGCTCTCCCCGCGCCCGGGCGGCCAGCTGCGACTCCTTCAGCCGGCCGCGGCGGACACGGAAGGCCGAGCCGGCGCCGGCACCGCTGCCGACACTGCTGCCGACTCCGCGGTCGACTCCGCCGACGCGCCAGGCGGGACGCGGAGCGGACGGCCGAGTGGAGGCATCCCCGGCGTCCGTGACGAGATCCTCAAGGTCTCCCGCGCCGACTCGGTCCCGTTCGCAGCGGGCGAACGACCGGCGCCCGGCTCGATCGAGATCGACGGGCTGGACGCGGGGGCGGGGGCAGACGCGGCAGCGAGCCGCGGGCCGCTGCGCATCGCCACCGGCGAGGGCTGGCTCCTTCCCCGGACGCTGCAGCGCCCGGGTGGGCGGATGCTCCCGATCGGGGAGTTCCTGCGCGGCTTCCCGATTCCGGACGGGGTGCGCTTCGCGCTGCTCGACCCCGAGCCCGACCCCGAGCCCGACCCCGACGACGAAGCGGAGGCACGATGACGACCCCGACCCAGGAAGGCGGCCAGGGCGGCAAGGGCGGCGGACGCAAGGACGGCGGGGGCGGACGCGGACGACGCTGGCCCGGGCGCGGTCAGGGGCCGCGTCGGACGGCGGGCCCGACGCTGCCGCGCATGATCGCCATCCGCGTCGTCGAACGCGTCCAGCGCGCCGGCGCCTACGCCGACCTGGCGCTCCATCACGCGCTGGTCGAGAGCCATCTGCCCGCCGCCGACCGCGGCCTCGCGACGGAGCTCGTCTACGGCACCCTCCGCTGGCGCGGACGTCTCGACTATCTGATCCATCAGGCGCTGGATCGCGATCCGGCAAAGCTCGAGCCGCTCGTGGCGAGCGCCTTGCGGGTCGGCGCCTATCAGCTCTTCTTCTCGGATCGGATCCCGGCCAGCGCCGCCGTCGACGAGGCAGTCCGCTGTGCCCGGGCGATGGGACTCGAGCGCGCGACGGGCCTCATCAACGCCGTGCTGCGAAGGCTCGCGCGCGAGGGCGCCGAGATCGCGCTGCCCGAGCTCGCGAGCGATCCCCTCGGCCATCTCGTGCACGCCTGCTCGCTGCCCGTCTGGCTGGCCGAGCGCTGGCTTGCGGAGCTCGGTCCCGAGGAGGCGGCGGCGCTCGCGACCGCGCTGAACGCCCCCGCCCCGGTCACGGCGCGCGCCAACCGCACGCAGATCACCCGCGCGGCGCTGCTCGAGGAGCTTCACGCGCGCTTTCCCGACGCCGTCGCGTGTCGCTATGCGCCCGACGGCATCGTGCTCGGCGGTCGCGGCGATCCCGGCCAGGATCCCGCCTTCCTGGGCGGTCGCCTGAGCCTGCAGGACGAGGCCTCACAGCTGGTGGTCGAGCTGCTCGATCCGCAGCCCGGCGACCGGATCCTCGACACCTGCGCCGCGCCCGGCACCAAGACGGCCGCCATCGCCGAGCGCCTCGATGGCGAGGGCCCGCGCGGCGTGGGCCATGTGCTCGCCCTCGATCGTCATCCGCGGCGGCTGAAGCTCGTGGCCCGCGGCATCCGGCGGCTGCGGATCGGCGGCGTCGCGACGCTCGAGCGCGATGCCACGAAATCCCTCGAAGACCTGCTGGAGCACGGCGGTCCCTTCGATCGCATCCTGGTCGACGCACCCTGCTCGGGCCTCGGCTCGCTGCGCCGCAATCCCGATGCGCGCTGGCGGATCCAGCCCCGCGACCTGGCCGAGCTCGCCGTCGTGCAGCGTGCAATCCTTGAGTCGGCGGCCGCCGTCCTGCGGCCGGGAGGCAGCCTGGTCTACTCGACCTGTACCCTGACCCGAGAGGAGAACGACGAGGTCGTCCGCGGCTTCCTCGCGACCCGGAGCCGCTGGCGGATCGCCTCGCGAGAGGAGGCGCCCGACTCGCTGCGCGAGCTCGTCGATGAGGGCGGGGCGCTGCGGATCTGGCCCCATCGCCACGACATGGACGGCTTCTTCGCCGTGCGGCTGATCAAGCCGGCCTGACCGCGGGCCGGACGGCGGAACGGAGCTGGGCGGGACAGAACAAGACGGAACGGAGCAGGACGAAACCGGGCCGGGAAATACGGACAGGACGGACCGGACCGGACAGAACAGGAGCCATGACATGAGCCAGTCGAACCGACGCCGCCCGATCCGGATCGCCCCCTCGATCCTGGCCTCGGACTTCGTGAACCTCGAGCGCGAGCTCGCCAGCATCGAGTCCGCCGACCTCGTCCACGTCGACGTGATGGACGGCCACTTCGTCCCGAACCTCACGATCGGCCCCCCGGTCGTCGCCGCCCTCAAGCGTGTCGCCCCGCGGCCCCTCGACGTCCATCTGATGATCGAGTCGCCCGAGACCTATCTCGAACGTTATGTGGAGGCGGGCGCCGACATCCTCGGTGTCCACGCCGAGACCTGCCCCCATCTGCACAGCACCCTGGCCGAAATCCGAAAGCTCGGCGCCCGCTCCTGCGCCGTCCTGAATCCGGCGACCCCCGCCGAGGCGGTCGAGTGGGTGCTGGAGCAGGCGGATCAGGTCCTCGTCATGACCGTCAACCCGGGCTTCGGCGGCCAGTCCTTCATCGAGGCGATGCTCCCGAAGATCGAGCGGATCCGGGGCTGGATCGAGAGCCGCGGCCTCGACGTGGACCTCGAGGTCGATGGTGGCATCGACGAACAGAACATCGCACGCACCGCCGCCGCCGGTGCCAACGTCTTCGTCGCGGGCACCGCGGTCTTCCGCCACGCCGACCGCAAGCGCCCGATCGAGGCCCTGCGCCAGGCTGCCGAGGGGGGAGGGGGCGACGAGGGCTAGAAGCCCGGCCGGGCCCGGGCCTCGCCCGCAGCTCCTCTCCCGCGGGCGCGCGGGCGCGACGACTCGCAATCCATCGCAATGACAGCGGCTTTCGCCTTGAGCCGGACCGTCGGAGGCGTCATACTCCGCGGCTCGGTCGGGGCGTGGCGCAGTTTGGTAGCGCGCTTCGTTCGGGACGAAGAGGTCGCTGGTTCGAATCCAGTCGCCCC
>CAYWGW010000227.1:0-6791 GCA_964457385.1 uncultured Spirochaetaceae bacterium | reverse complement strand
CACGGACGCCCCCTCCTCCGTCTCGCCCCAGGCGTCGATCAGATCCTCCGCCACCTCGGGCTCGTGGCGGAGGATCCAGCCGAGCAGCTCGCTGGCCTGTCCGGCCTCGAGCTCGGCGAGCAGACGATGGGGATCTCCGTTGGCCGGGCGGATGCGGTCGGAAAGGTTCGTCAGCTGGATGGCCGCGTGCTCGAGGCTCTCGGGTAGGCTCATTTTCTTCTCGACTCGTTCTGGCTCCCGGGCGTCGTTCGACGCCCGGTGGCACTGGGATCCATTACGTCGGCGCATGGGGATCGAGCAAGCTGCGATGCTCGTTCATGGCAAACCGATCGGTCATGCCCGCAATGTAGTCAGCGATGGCCCGAGCGCTGCCCTCGTGCCCGAATCGGGCGCAGACATGGGCGGGCAGGAGCTTCGGATGATCCCGATAGGTTCGGAACAGGTCCCCCACGATCCACTCTGCCTTGTGCGTCCGGCGTTGGACCCGCGGATGGTGGTAGAAGTTCTCGTACAGAAAGCTCTTGAGCTCGCGCTTGGCCGTGTCCACCTCCGCCGAGAGCCCGACCACGGGCTCCGAACGGGACCGCAGGTCCGCGAGATCCGCGGGCGGATCGAGGTCCAGACGCCGGCTGGTCTCCTCGATCAGATCGCTGATGAGCGCGTTGCCGAGGGTGCCGATCGTCTGGGAGCGCTGCACGGACGGGGCCGCGGCGGCCACGGTCGAACGGCGATCGGCCTCGGCTCGCTGCCACAGGCTCGTCTCCGAGAGCATCTCGCTCGAGAGCACTCCCGAGCGGAGTCCATCGTCCAGGTCGTGGTGGAGATAGGCGATCTCGTCCGCGGCGTCGGCGAGCTGCGCCTCGAGGCTGCGTTGCGGAAAGAGCGGCGGCAGCTCGACCGGATGCGACCAGGAACTTCCATGCTTCAGGATGCCCTCGCGGGTCTCCGCCGTGAGGTTCAGGCCATCGAACTCCGGGTAGCGGCTCTCGAGCAGGTCCACGATCCGCAGACTCTGACGGTTGTGATCGAAGCCGCCGTCCTCCTCCATCAGGGCATCGAGCACGGCCTCACCGGCATGACCAAAGGGCGTGTGGCCGAGGTCGTGGGCCAACACGATCGCCTCGGCCAGATCTTCGTTCAGACGCAGAGCGCGGGCGACGGTTCGCGCCACCTGCGCGCCCTCCAGCGTGTGGGTGAGGCGATTGCGGTAGTGATCGTTCTCGACGTACACGAAGACCTGGGTCTTGAACTCGAGTCGACGGAAGGCGCGGGAGTGGATGATGCGGTCGCGGTCCCGTTGATAGGCGGTGCGATAGGCATGCTCGGGCTCGGAGACGAGCCGACCCGCCGAGTCGCCTGCAAAGGCGGCCCACGCTGCCAGCCGTGCTCGTTCTTGTTCCTCGTAGGCTTCCCTGGTCTGCCAGCCCATCTTCCTCGTCGATCCTAATCCTCTTCGAAATCCCGGAGCAGGTCTCGCATGGCCTCACGCGACTCGTCGTCGATCGCGTCCATCGCGGGCTGCTCCCGCTCGGGCAGGCGAGGCTCCCTCGCGCTCAGCAACAGGTAGAACGCCACCGCCGCGAGCCCGAGCGCTCCCCCGATCACGACCCATCTCAGCCCACGCACGATGGCCAGCTCCTCTGCGGGTAGCGGCTCCACGCTTCGCCGCCTCCCCCGATCGGCTGTCTTCCCCCCACGTCGTCCGCGACACCCGGATCCGATCCGCCGCAGCGACTCGCTCGCGGCACGCCGGACCCGGACTTTCGCTGGATCTCCAACGGGCGGAGCAGTCGCAGATGCTCCAGGCGATCCTCGAGCCTTGCGTCCAGGCGATCCGGATTGCCAACCGGGTCGTCGGACTCTCCGATCAGGCGACGATGAGCCGCCTCGCTCCCTGGGGGGCGCCAGAAACCTACGACGGCACCAGACAGATGTCAACTCGTGATCTCTGGGACGCCCGGCCGCCTCCGTCCCGCTAACGTCTCCCGATGCCGATCCTGCATCCGATTCCCGCGCGCCTGCTGTTGGGCCCGGGTCCCTCGAACGCGCATGCGTCGGTCCTCGAGGCCATGAGCCGACCGCTGCTCGGTCATCTCGATCCCGAGTTCCTCGCGCTCCTCGACCGTGTCAAGGAAGGCCTCCGGGTCGTGTTCGGAACGAGCCATCCGATGACCCTCCCGCTCTCGGCCACGGGCAGCGCGGGCATGGAAGCAGCGCTCGTGAATCTGCTCGAGCCCGCGGATCCGGTGGTGATCGGCGTGAACGGGGTCTTCGGCGGGCGCATGGCCGAGGTTGCGCGGCGCGCGGGCGCCTCGGTCAGCGTCGTCGAGGCGCCCTGGGGCAGCCCGCTCGATCCGCAGGCAATGGTCGAGGCGATCCGCCGGGTCCATCCGCGAGCCGTGGCATTCGTTCACGCCGAGACCTCGACCGGCGTATGTCAGCCGGTGGAGCCGATCGCGCAGGCGGCCCGGGAGCACGACGCGCTCGTCGTGCTCGATTGCGTCACGTCGCTGGCGGGCCGACCGGTGGAGCTCGACGCCTGGGGCATCGACGCCGCCTACAGCGGAACGCAGAAATGCCTCTCCTGCCCGCCCGGTCTCTCTCCCGTCTCCTTCTCGGAGCGCGCCCTCGACCGGGTGCGCGCTCGCGAGCAGCCCGTCCAGAGCTGGTATCTCGACCTCTCCCTGCTCGCCGGCTACTACGAAGGGGCCCGTCGCGTCTATCACCACACCGCCCCGATCACGGCGATCTATGGACTCGCCGCCGGACTCGATCGGGTGCTCGAGGAGGGCCTCCCTGCGCGCTTCGAACGTCATCGCCAGGCCGCCGCCCGCCTGCTCGCAGGACTCGAGGCGATGGGCTTCGTCCCCCTCGTCGAGGAGCCGTATCGGCTCCCGATGCTGACCTCGATCCGCCTCCCCGAACGCATCCACAGTCTCGGCGAAGCCTCGGTGCGTGCGCGGCTGCTGGACGAGTTCGGCATCGAGGTCGGTGCGGGCCTCGGTCCGCTCGCGGGCGAGATCTGGCGCATCGGACTGATGGGGGAGAACGCGCGCCCCGAGCCCGTCGATCGCCTGCTGGAGGCGATCGGAAAGATCCTCGGCTGAGGAGATCCGCGGCCCAGTGAGGCCACGCGGCGCCCAGGGAGTTCCAGGCGGCGGAGACGAGTCTCCCCGGCCCATCGGAGGATGAGCCGCCGGGCTTGAATCGATCCGTACGATTCGCGGGCGGAATCGCAGGAGCGCGCGCGGCGAGTCGACGGGGTCGGAATGGATGGCTGCTTTGGCGTCCCCAACGGGGATCGAACCCGTGTCGCCGGCTTGAAAGGCCGGTGTCCTAACCGCTAGACGATGGGGACGCGCGAACCGCGGAGTATCGCGCAGGTCCGCCGAGACGCCACCCTCGATCGTCGTCGCGAATCGCTTCCCCACCTCGCCGCGGCCGGCGCTTGCCGCCCGACCGCCGCGGTCCGTGCCGTGCATCCGCGCTGCAGGGCCCTTGCCGGAGACGCCATTCCCGCCCGTCCAGAGACGGATTCCGTCGCATTTCGCAGAGCGCCTGTCCTAACGATCGCGCCCTCGCACGCCGATAGGCTCGAAAGCTGGCGGGGGCCCGAGGCGGGCCGTCGAGACCAGGAGAGCGAGTCGAGTCCCGCTCGGCCTCGCGACCAGCGTGGGAGCTTTCGTGCAGAATCACAGCGTCTTGTTCGTCGACGACGAAGTGAACATCCTCAAGGCGTTGCAGCGTCTGCTCCGGAGCGAGCCCTTCGAGGTCCTCACCGCCAGTCACGCCGCCGAGGCGCTCGAGCTCATCGATCAGCGACAACCACAGGTGATCGTCTCCGATCAGCGCATGCCCGAGATGAACGGAGTGGATTTCCTGGCCTCGGTGCGAGACCGACACAGCGACGTCGTGCGAATGATGCTCACCGGCTACACGGACATGACGATCGCCGTCGAAGCCATCAATCGCGGCGAGATCTACCGCCTGATCACCAAGCCCTGGAACGACGAGGAGCTCAAGGCCACGCTGCGACAGGCCTTCGATCACTACGACCTGAAGGCCGAGATCAAGCGCCTGAACCAGATCACGCGCGAACAGAACTTCAAGCTCCAGGACATGAACAAGAACCTCGAAGAGAAGGTTCGAGATCGCACCAAGCAGCTCGATGGCAAGAACCACGAGCTCCGCACCGCCTACATCCAGACCATCCGCGCCCTCGCCGAGGCCATCGATGCCAAGGACGCCTACACCCGGGGCCACTCGGAGCGGGTCGCCGTCTACGCCTCGCGGTTGGGCCGCCAGATGGGGCTGCGCACGGATCTGATCGAGCGCATCTACTTCGCCGGCCTGCTCCACGACGTGGGAAAGATCGGAGTGCCCGACGCGATCATCACGAAGCCCGATCGTCTGACGCCCGAGGAGTACGAGGAGATCAAGAAGCATCCGGAGATCGGCGCGAAGATCCTCGAGCCCGTCGAGTTCCTGCACAGCATCGTGCCCTGCGTGCGACATCACCACGAATGGTACGACGGCTGCAGCGCGGGCTATCCCGATCGCCTGGCAGGAGACCAGATTCCCCTCCCTTCACGGGTGATCGTCGTCGCCGACACGGTCGAGGCCATGACCTCCGACCGCCCCTATCGCAAGGCGCTCTCGATCGACGTCGTAGTGGACGAGCTCCGCAAGTACTCCGGGACCCAGTTCGATCCGGTGGTCGTGGACGCGTTCCTCCGCCTGCTCGAGGAGGAGGGAGACGCCTTCATCTCGAAGAACCAGAAGTTCGACATCTACGCCTTCATCGAAGGTTAGGCCTCGAAGGTCCAGCGTGCGTCAACCCTCCCACTCCGCCGACCGACCCGAATGCGCCTCGCCGATCGATCTCCTGGTCCGGCTCGGATTCGGGCCCGATACCGTCCTGATGAACGAGCCGAAGCTCTTCGTGGATGGTCGCTTTCTCTCGTCGCTGCTCGTCGAACTCGAAGAGGAGCTCGGGCAGGCCGATGCGACTCTCGCACTCTTCCAGATCGGCCTTCTGCACGGGCTTCGGGACGCCGCTCGGTTCTGCCGTCGACTCGATCGCGCCGACCCCCGCCGCGCGATGCCCCCCTCATCCGAAGCGACCTCGTTGCTGATGGACTGGCGGCGTCGCGAGACCCGCGCAGACGAAATCGGATCATGGACGGGAACCTCCATCGCCGGAAGCTGGCCCGAACGCCACGAGGCCCGTGCTCGAATGGCCCGTCTCGCCCCACCGCACCGGCCGAGCTGCTGGCTGAGCAGTGGCTACACCACCGGCTGGCTGCGGGGTCTCCTCGACGAGGACCTGATCGCCTACGAGACCAGCTGCACCGCGCACGGCGGCGATGCCTGCCGCTTCGAGGCCGCACCGCGATCCGCTTGCGAGACCGGAGCACCAGCGACGATCAGGCGGCTCTTCGAGCAGGTGCCCTTCGACGAGTTCCACCGGATCGCCGCATCCGACCCGATCGAAGCCCCCGCGCAGCCCACGCTCCCGGCAGCGACCGCCCACGTCGGGGAGCTGGATCGGAGCCAGCCCGTCGTACACATCTGGGGACCGGTCATGGTGCTCCCCTTCACGACCCTCGACGAGGCTCTCGGCACGGTCGAGATGCTCGGCCGGGATCCCGGAATCAGCGAGATCCGCGCCGTCGTGATCGACCTTCGAGAGCAGCCTCTCGACGAAGGCTTCGGCGCCGCGGCCCTCGAGCAGATCCTCGAAACCGTCGAATCCTGGCAGGCACAGAGCCTGATCACCGGAATCGGACCCGCCGCCGAGGCCGCCATGGCCAGCCTCGAGGCCTCGCATCTCCTCTTGCGGAAGGACCTCGCCGAGGCGATTGCCACGGCCTTTCAGATCGCAGATGCCCAACGCCATCGGCTCTAGCGGGCGAATCCAGGGAGGCTCGAGATCCGTCATGAGGCAACGGCTGCGGTGGGAACGCCGCCCATCATGAGCGCTGCCACGGCGCCCGCTGCCCCGGTCTCGCCGCCGGAGGGAACGCTCGGTGTGATCAGCGTGCCGCGACTGCTCGCGGAGGCCTGGCAGGAGCGCCGATCCGGCACGCTCCAGCTCGCTCAGGCGGAGCACAGCTGTCGGATCCTCGTTCACGACGGATCGCCCTTCTCGGCCGAGTCCACCCAGGGCGGGGACGATCTGGCGCGGAGCCTCGCCGAGTCCGGTCGGATCACGATGGCCGATCGCAAGCGCATCGAGAAGGTGGCCGAGGAACGCGGCTGTGCCCAGGCTTCGGCCGCACTCGCGCTGAAGCTCGTAGACGGCGCGGTGCTCTACGGGGCACTGAGGGATCGCGCGCGGGAACTCGTCGCCGCCACCTTCGGCTGGGACCAGGGCTACTACCGTTGGACGGCGCTCGACCAGACACCGCCCCGCAGTGCCCGTCCATTCGACCTGCCGTCCCTACTTCAGACGGAGCTTCCTCGACGCTGGGGCAGCGACCGATTGTTCGCGGCTCTGATGCCCGATTCCCATCGCTTCATGGAGATCTCTCCCCGACTGCGGCGCGTGGTCGCGGGCCTGAGGACGGCGGGCGCCCCCGCCGACCGCGTGATCCGACGACTCGACGGGACGACCCGGGTCGGCCAGATCCTGGGCGAGTGCGCCGGAGACCCCCTGGCCGCAGCCACCCTCTGGACCCTGCTTCGAACGGGTGCGGTGCGTCTGCACGACGCGCCAGCGGCCCAGGGACTCCCGGCCGACCTCGAGTTCGAGGTCGTGGTGGAGGGGACCGGTGCCGGGACCTCCACAT
>CAYWGW010000226.1:0-6863 GCA_964457385.1 uncultured Spirochaetaceae bacterium | reverse complement strand
TCTCTTCGGGCGTCCTGGCGCGCGGGTGAGTCCTGGAACGCCGCCGGCGCCTCAGCGTGGGAGCAGCAGTCCGGCCAGGGTCTCGAGCAGCTTCTCGTCGGCGCCCCGATCCTGGCCATCGGGCGAAAAGGCCTGGATGCAGACGTGGTTCGCGCCGGCGTCGAGATGGGCCTGGATGTGGTCCGCGATCTTCTCGGGCTCGCCCCAGCAGACCAGTCCATCGACCAGGGCGTCGCTGCCGCCGTTCTCGAAATCCGCATCCGTGAAGCCGAACTGCTTCAGGTTGTTCTGGTAGTTGGGCAGCCCGATGTAGACCTGCAGGTGCTTGCGCGCGAGAGTTCGGGCCTTCTCGGGGTCGGTCTCGTGTAGGACCATCTGCTCCGGGCAGAGCAGGGCATCCGGGCCCAGCACGCCGCGGGCATGCTTCGTATGCGCGGGGGTCACGTTGTAGGGATGAGCGCCGGAGGTAGCGGTGACCGAGAGCTCGAGCATCCGATCACGCAGGGCGCCGAGCACGATTGGCGCGTCCTGCTCGGGCTCCTTGCCCATGTAGAGCGCGCCCTTCATCGCCTCGAGGTACTCGCGCATGGCAGTGAGGGGCTTGCCGTAGGTGTGGCCCCGGACCTTGGAAACGAGATGCTCGTGGGAGACCCCGAGCCCCAGGATGAAGCGCTCCGGCGCCAGCTCGGCGCAGGTCTTCCAGATCGCCTTCATGGTCATCGGATCGCGGGCGTAGATGTTCGCGATGCCCGTGGCCAGGACGATGCGTTCGGTCTGGCCGGCGAGGTAGCCGATGAAAGAGAAGGGATCGCGGCCGACGGCTTCGGGGATCCAGAGGGCGCTGTAGCCCCAACCCTCGATGCGCCGGGTGAAGGCCGCCGCCTCCCGTGCGCCGAGGTGGTCCATCCAGGTCCAGACACCGATCCTGCCGAGCTCCATGTCGCGCTTCCTCCGGGTTGCCTCGACCCTCGACGCTAGCAGGCAAGTCCCGTTCGTTCCGCCCATCGTCCATCGCCGATAGCCCATCGCCCGCCGCCGCCCTGCAGCCGGTCGGTCTCATCTCGAGCGGACGTTCGGACGATGGTCAGCGCATCCACGCGATCCAGCATCGCTTCGGGGTGTGACGGATGAGTGATCGAGGTCATTGGAGAGGGCGGGTCTTCGTTCGTCTCGACGGGCGAGCCGCAGTCGTCGGGGCGCTGGTCTTCTGTCTCGGAGCGGCCGGGGTCCGGGCCTATCCCGGTGGGACGCCCCATTTCCAGACCGACGTCGCGCCGTACTGCGCCGCCTGCCATTCGTCGACTGCAGAGACGGATCTCGCGGGCCTCGGGGATCGGGCGACGGCGGAGCTGGCGCTGAACAAGCACCATGCGGCGATCCGGGCCGGGCTCGGTCCCTACGCGGAGCTGTCCGAAGCCGATCGCGCGCTGCTGGTGGAGCAGCTGCTCACCGTCGATCGGAACGCGACGATCGTCATCGAGGCGCCGGCCCAGGTCGCGATCGGAGAGATCTTCCAGGTCACGATCAAGCTCACCGGAGGTGCGGGGCCGGTCGTCGGGGTCGGGCTGGTGGACCGGGCCCATCGCCATTTCGCCCGTCCGGCCTCGGCGCTCGGCTGGCAGGTGGTCGGCGCGCCGACCGTGATCGGCCCGCGTGGTCCCCAGACGGAGTGGATCGAACGTCGGCCCGAGCGCGACGGGCGTGAGATCACCTTCGTCAACGTCGAGGGCACCGGGTCGAGCGTCGATCGCGATACCTGGGCACGAGCCAAGGTGATCTTCAGCCTGCGGGCGCCGCTGGAGGCCGGCGACTACCCCCTGGTCGGTGCGTACTTCTACGGCACCGAGAAGGCGGCGACCCTGTCGACCCGGCAGACCTCGGATCGAGGCCCGCAGCCCCTGGGTGGCTTCTCTGGAGCCTCGGGTCGGATCAAATTCTCCGAGCGTGTTCTCGTGAGCGTGAAGCCCGCCGCGGATCCGGTCGCAGCGCCCTGAGCTTCCACGCCCGGCGCGCGGGCCCGGCCTGGCGCGCTCGGGCCCAGGGCCAGACCACGCGGCCCGGGGTGTCAGCCGATCCGAGCCTCGGCCGATCGGGAAGATCGCGTCAGCAGGATCTCGCCCGCGCGAAGCCGCGCGAGATAGTCCTCGAGGTCGGCCTTCACGATTCCGGTCAGCAGGAGCACCCCGGTGATGTTGGGGAAGGCCATGCCGAGAATCATCAGGTCACCGAAGTTCAACACCACCCGGGCATCGCGGAAGATCACGCCCGCGAAGGTGAAGGCCAGGAAGACCATCTGATAGGCGAGCAGGCTTCGACGACCGAAGAGGCTCTGCCAGGCCTGCTCGCCGTAGTAGCTCCAGGAGATCATGGTGCTGAAGGCGAAGAGCACGGCGACCACCGTCAACAGCTTCGGGAACCAGGGGAAGACCGTCGCGAAGGCCCAGGCCGTCATCGTGATGCCCGCTCCCGCCTCCGGCTCGTTCCAGGCGCCGGTCACTACGATCACGAGTGCCGTCGTCGTGCAGACCAGGACGGTATCGATGAAGGGCTCGAGCAGGGCGACGAGCCCCTCGCGGATCGGCTCGTCGGTGCGCGCGGCCGAGTGGGCGATGGCGGCGGAGCCGACCCCCGCTTCGTTGCTGAAGGCCGCCCGCCGGAAGCCCTGGATCACGGTGCCCACGAGCCCGCCGAGGCCGGCTTCGACGCTGAATGCCTCACGTAGAATCAGCGCCAGAGCGCCCGGGACCGCCGGGGCATGGAAGAGCAGGATCGCGAGGCCGCAGCCCAGGTAGAGCACGCACATGGCGGGGACCAGGATGGCAGTCACCTCGCCGATGCGGCGGATGCCTCCGATGATCACGAGTCCGACGCAGAAGACGAGTACCAGCCCGAAGCCGGCGCGGCCGAAGGTCGTCGCCAGCCACGGGATCTCCTGCTGGACGAGCGCGAAGCTCTGGTTGGCCTGGAACATGTTGCCGCCGCCGAAGCTCGCGCCGATGCACATCACGGCGAAGACGACCGCCAGCGCGCGGCCGAGGCGAGGACGTCCGAGCTGGGCCAGCCCTTCGCGCAGATAGACCATGGGGCCGCCGGAGACGTGGTCCTCCGCGTCGATCCAGCGATAGCGCTGTCCGAGGGTGCACTCGGCGAACTTCGAGCTCATCCCGAGCACTCCGCCCACGATCATCCAGAAGACGGCGCCGGGGCCACCGATGCCGATCGCGAAAGCGACCCCGGCGATGTTCCCGAGTCCGACCGTCGCGGACAGCGCTGCCGACAGGGCCTGGAAATGGCTGATCTCGCCGTGATCCCCGGGCGCTGAATAACGTCCGAGGACGCAATCCACGCCGTGCCGGAAGCCCCGGACGTTCACGAACTGGAATCGCAGGGTGAAGAAGAGGGCGCCCAGCGCCAGCCAGACCACCACGATCGGGAGCTGGATCGCATCCCCGCTCCGATCGTCCCAGAACGCCAGGTCGAAGAAGATCATGCTCTCGATCGGCTGCACGACGAAGCGCTCGAAGCCGTTCTCGAGCGTCGTGAATAGGCTCCTCAGGAGCTGCGAGCCCGTTTGCTTCATGGCGGTGGATCATACGTGATTCCAGCAGGATGCCGAGGGACCTGCGAGTCGTCTCCGGCTTTGTCCCCGGCCTCCGACTTCAGTAGGCTCTGCGCGCCATGAGCCGCCCCGATCCCAGAGATGCCCGAACCTCGGCCCCGCCCGCCCCGCGGACCCTCTCCGAGCACGCCTCGAAGGCGATCGTTGCTCCCTACGGCGTGCGGTTGCCTGCCGAACGTCAGGTCGTCGATCCCGCGACCGCCGTCGACGCAGCGCGGGAGATCGGCTTCCCCGTCGTCCTGAAGCTCTGCGGCGATCGGATCGCACACAAGACCGAGCGCCAGCTCGTTCGGGTGGGCCTCGGTGATTCGGACGCGGTCGAGGACGCCGCGCGAGATCTCCTCGGCCGGGCGCGACCCGAGGACGGCGAGGTATCGCTGCTCGTGGCCGAGCGCGTGATGGGCTCGCGAGAGCTGATCGCGGGCATGGTGCGGGATCCGCAGTTCGGTCCCTGCGTGCTGCTCGGGCTGGGAGGGATCCTGGCCGAGGCCCTGGCGGACGTCGTCTTCGCCGTGGCCCCGATCGACCGGCAGGAGGCGCGGTCGATGGTCGACGGGCTCGCCACACGACATCTGCTCGTCGAGCCCCATCGAGGCGAGCCCGCGATCGACCGCGAAGCACTGGCCGACCTGCTCGAGGGGCTCTCGCGGTTGGCGACCGAGCATCCGGAGATCGAGAGCGTCGACCTGAACCCGCTGATCGTGGCGGGGGATCAGCCGATCGCGGTGGACGCGCTGGTCGAGCTCCGGGACGCGCGCGCTGGCGGCGCCGCCGAGGAGGCTGCCGACAGGGGTGAGGCCATCCAGACCGGTGACGGGCGGACTGCCGACCCGGAGCGATCCGAACCGCTCTCGGACGCGGCGCTTCTGGAACGCTTCCGACCGCTCTTCCATCCGCGGGGCATCATCGTGGCGGGCGTTTCGAGCCATCCCGGGAAGTTCGGCTTCGTCACCTTCCACAACCTGCTTCGCTGTGACTACCGGGGCGAGGTCTTCGGCGTGAAGCCGGACGCGGCCGAGGTCCTCGGGCGCGGGACCTGCGCGAGCGTCGACGAGGTGCCCGAGGGCGCGGCCGATCTGGTGTTCGTGTGTACGCCCAACAAAGTCAACGCCGATCTGCTGCGCGCCTGTGCGCGCAAGGGGGTGCGCGCCGCCTTCGTGGCCAGCGCGGGCTATGGCGAGGCCGGAGAGGAAGGTCGCGCCCTGCAGTGCGAGCTCGTGGATCTCGCGGAGGAGCTCGGTCTGCTGCTCATCGGACCGAACGGGCAGGGCGTGATCTCGACGCCCGAGTCGATGTGTGCCCAGATCGTGGCGCCCTATCCGCCGCCGGGTCGGATCGGCGTGGCGAGCCAGAGCGGCAATCTGGTGTCGTCGTATCTGAACTACGCCGTGGCGACGGGCGTCGGGGTCTCGAAGGCGGTCTCCCTGGGCAACTCCGCCCAGACCGGCCTGGCGGAGCTGCTCGAGTACTTCTCGGTCGACCCGGATACGGAGGTGGCGCTCGGCTATGTCGAGGGCGTGGGCGACGGTCGCCGCTTCCGGCGCGCCGCGGAGCGGCTGACGCGTGTGAAGCCCCTGGTGCTCGTGAAGGGCGGGACCCGGGCCGAGGGCCAGCGCGCGGCGGCCAGTCATACGGGTGCTCTCGCCAGCGACGATCGCGTCTTCGACGGACTCTGTCGCCAACTCGGGATCCTGCGCGCGCCGACGGTGGAGGAGGCCTTCGAGTGGGCAGCCACCCTGGCGACCCAGCCGCTGCCGCGAGGTCGTCGCACCGTGATCTTCACCTCCGTCGGAGGTTGGGGCGTGTTGGCGGCGGATGCGTGTGCCGAGGCGGGCCTCGAGGTGATCGCGCTGCCCGACTCGATCCGGGCGGCGATCGACGAGCGGGTGCCGGCGCGTTGGAGCCGCGGCAATCCGATCGACCTGGCGGGTGGCGAGACCCGGGATACGATTCCCGAGGTGCTCGACCTGATCTGCGCCCATCCCGAGGTGGACGCGGTGATCCATCTCGGGATCGGGATCCAGGCGGCGACGGCCGCCTTCTTCCGGTCGGGACGCTACTTCCCGGATCACGGGCTGGAGCGGATGGCGAGCTTTCACGAGAAGCAGGACGCCCGTTACGCCGAAGCCGCGGTGGAGGCGAGCCGCAAACATTCCAAGCCGGTGCTGTCGGTGAGTGAGCTGGTCGTTTCGAATCCGGAGAATCCGGGGCCGGCGACGCTCCGGGGCTTGGGGCGACTCTGCTATCCGAGCGCCCATCGGGCGGTGCGCGCCCTGGCGGCGATGGTGCGCTGGTCCGAGGTCCGCGCGCGCCGCGATCTCTAGGAAGCAAACGGCCCGACGTATCGTCGACACGTCGGGCCTCCCTGGGAAGGGGAATTCGGCTTGATTTGACGGGGAAGTGTCCTCGCCCCGGCGAGGGTGGCAGGTTTTTTTCGATTCGACGGAATTTTCCGGACGTCGGTCTGACGCCGATGGCCCGGCCATGGCCGGCCCATGGACGGGCCATGGACTCGGAGGGAAGAGATGGCGCGAGCCCTGGTACTGACGGTGATCGGGGAGGACCGACCCGGACTGGTCGAGGCCCTGGCGGAGCTGATCGCCGTCCACGAGGGAAGCTGGGACGAGAGCCGGATGGCGCGGCTCGCGGGTCACTTCGCAGGAGTGGTCCAGATCCATCTGCCCGAGGAGCAGGCCCCGAATCTGATCGAGGCCCTGCCTCGCCTGGCGGAGCGCGGGCTGGAGGTGACGGTCGTCGACAGCGATTGGTCCCTGGCGAACGTCGATCATCGCCACTCCTTCCGCCTCGAGGTCGTGGGCCAGGACCGACCCGGCATCATCCGGCAGATCTCGAGGGCCCTCGCGGAGCTCGGCGTGAGCGTGCAGGACCTGAGGACGATGGTCGAGAGCGCCCCGATGTCGGGTGAGCGGTTGTTCCGGGCTCAGGCCGAGCTCGCGCCACCGCCCGACGTTGCGCGCGAGACGATCCGAAACGCTCTCGAGCGCCTGGCGGACGACATGATGGTCGACCTCACCTTCGAGGCGGGTCCGGACGACGACTAAGAGGCTGTCCCAATCAAGAGGCTGTCCCAATACCCCGGCCCAGCTCTCCTTCCACGTCGCCCCTCCTTCCTTCCCCCGGTCGTCCCGCGCTCTCCCCGAGACCTCCGCGCGCTCTCCGATCCTCCCTCCTGCTCGACGAGAGACTGGATCTTTTCCGGATCCGCGGCCCCCTTCGCATTGTT
>CAYWGW010000225.1:0-6869 GCA_964457385.1 uncultured Spirochaetaceae bacterium | reverse complement strand
GCTGGTTCAGGAAGGGATCGTCCGCGTCGGTCCCGCCCAATCCCAGGTTCGAGCTCGGACTCTCGTAGAGCACGTGCAGCCGCGATGTCTCGTCCTCGAGCACGTCGAAGCGCGCGCGGCCCACCCCGATCTCGAGGGGGAACGCGCTGCCCTTGTCGGGGGTGAAACGGTACTGATCGAAGAAGCCGCCCACATCGCCGCTGTCCTCCTCGGATCCCACGGCCGTGAACCGCGCGAAGACGCTGGCGTCCCAGCGCAGCTCGAGAGGATCGAGCAGGGAAGGCCGGTCGGCCTCCTGCGCCGTGGTCCGCCCGGGCTCCTCGACGGCTACGGTCTCTTCCGCCGATGCGCCATGCGAGAGTCCGAAGCTCCCCGACAGGCCGGCGATCACCAGCCACAGCCATGTCCTTCGCCGAACCGGAGCGCCTGCCACGGTCTACCTCCGGAGGAAGGGATCCGCGTACGAGCCGTGGATCGCGCCGTGGCAGTCGGTACAGCGCGTCACGAAGGCCTGGGGCCGATGGGTGGCCCCGAGCTCCGCAACCGTATGACAGCTCACGCAGGCCCCGGGCTGACTCACCTCGAGCAGCGCCGGGGCGCTCGAGCCGTGGGGCACGTGGCAGAGCCCGCAGTCCTCGGCGACCGGAAGGTGCTCATGGATCCAGGGGCCTTCCTGCTCGGCATGGCAGCCGGTACAGGCTGCGTTGCGGGGTCCCGGCCCGCCAGACGCGCGGGCGTGGGGCGCATGGCAGTCGGAGCAGGCCAGCAGGCCCTCGCGCACGGGATGGTGCGACGGCAGATCGAGGCGGGCCGCGACCCCGGGATGGCAGTCGACGCAGAGCCCCGTCCCGGAGTCCGCCCGGGCAAAGCGTGCTGCGGCGAGCGTCGTCGGTGCGCGGAGATGGCCGGGTTCTGCGTCATGCGGATCGTGACAGCTACTGCAGAGCAGTCCTGCACGCCGATGGGGCGAGGCCGCCCAGTCGAGATGGGTCCGACTTCCGCGCTCATGGCAGTCGAGGCAGGCGGCGTTGTCGGGGAAGCGAATCGCCTCGGGCGCCCCGGCGCGTCGGACGTGGAGCGCGCCGGGGCCGTGGCATTGCTCGCAGCCGCGATGGTGCTCGGGTGCCGGCTGATGGCCGTGACAGCGCTGGCAGTCCGCATCCCCGAGCCGTTCGGTCGCTCCGGCGACGGGCTCGACCCGCTCGTAGCGATGCGCGCCGAAGCCGGTGTCGAGCCGGGCACAGGCCGCGGGCCCGAACAGCACGCCCGCGAGTAGCCCGAGGGCCAGCAGCCAGCATAACGCCATGGCCACGAGCGGAGGCTGCCGCCCGCTGCCCGGCGGACTCGCCCGGCCCGGCGCGTCAGGCCCGCGACGCCGTCGTGCGGCGCGGGCGCCGGGCTGCTTTGCTTCGGTCTCCTCATTCAACGGATGTCGGCGTCCAGAGCCCCGAACGACGCGCCGTTCAGCTCCATGTGTCCCCGCGCAATCGCGTCGTCGTGACACGACTGACAGACCGAAGCCGTCGGCGAGATGTTCAGATCGTCCGCGGGACTGGCGGGGTCGGCACCGGTGTCGATCGTCGTTGGCGCCGTCACCGCGGCCTGCTCGGCACCGTAGGTTCCCGGCAGGTGGCAGGTCTCGCAGTTCCGGCGGTTGCCGGTGAAGGCGACCTCGGAGAAGTCGTTGACGCTGCCGCCGAATCCGAGGACGAAGAGACCGTTCTCGAGCTCCTCGCCGCTGTGGATCTGATGGATCAGCCGCTTGAAGTCGATCGCCTCCTCCTTTTTGCCGTCAGGCGTCGTCGACGGGTCGGCCGGACGACGATTGCGATCCGTCGCATCCGGATTGTGGCAGGTCGTGCAGACCTGGACGTCGCCCACGCGATTGTCGCCGTGGAGCGAAATCCCGGCCCCGCCCGCGTCGTGGCATTGGTTGCACTTCGCCGCATCGACCACGGCGCGGCGCGGCTCTGAGCTGCCTCGCCCACCGTTCACGTCGAGGGAGGCCAGCACGCTGCGCACCGGCACGTTCCCCTCGAAGCTGCCGTCGTTGTCGAGGTCCGCTACGGGATGCCCTTCGAGATGCACGGTTCCCGCATCGGTGGCCGAGGACGGGCGCGGCAGTCGGGCCCGGTAGCGCCCCGCACCGAGATCGGTCACCGCTCCGCCCACGTCGAGCGCGTTCTGCGTGCGCGGCTGCGCGGGCGTGGCCCCGCTGCCCTGATTGTCGAACTCGTCGTTGTTCCAGGAGAGGGCGAGCACGAGACGACCGCCGGGCCCGAACTCCGGCGCATTGTCGAGGTCGAGCGGGACGCCGTCGCGCACGACCGAGAAGTCGACCTGCACCGCGTTGGCGACCGGATCGAAGGCCGCCGACTCGAGAATGTACCCGTTGCCCGGACCCTGGTAGAGAGCTGCCTCGACGGCCCGGGCCGAATGGGTCGTATCGACCGGGCGCACCGCCGCCGTCCGCACGCCGTCGGACGGATGGCAGTTGCTGCAGAAAAGGTTGTCCGGCTGGGGCCCGCCGGCGCCGTGGTTCGCACCGGAGTCGAAGTCGACGTCGTCGTGGCAGGATCCACAGGCTTCCCGGGTCGGCGTCTGCTTCCAGCTCTCGGCGTCCGCACCGGTCGTCCCATGGCAGGCGCGGCAGTCGACCAGATCCTTGGTGAAGCGGACGTTCGAGTAGTCGTTCAGGCTGTTCCGGAAGCCGTAGATCTGGTAGCCGTTCTGGAGCGTCGCGCCGGCGTGGATCTTGTGGATCATGACCGTGAAGTCGACGGTGTTGCCGCTGTTGGCGTCGGTCGAGCCCGGGTTGTGGCAGGTCACACAGTATTCGACCTCGGTCCGTCCGCCTCCGTGCAGGGCGAGACGCGTGTCGTTGGTGACGCCATGACAACCGTTGCAGGTCGCGGTCTGCACGACGTCCCGTGTCCGGCTCACTGAGGAGACGCAGTCGTTGGGGGCGACGAGCGAGGCGTCGAAGTCGCAGAAGGCATTCTCGGCGGGAAGATCGCCGGCGGAGATCTGGATCGCGAGGCGAAGCGTCTCCCCGGCCACGACCGGAACGCTCGTCGGATCGAAGGCGGACGTATAGCGATATCGGCCGCCTCCGAGGGATTCGAACAGGCCGTTCGAGAACGTCTCCGCCGTCGCCTGGGCCGCCGGCACCCCCGGTCCGTCGCCCACGCTGCCCGGATCCTCGATGCGTTCGATGAAGCTCTGCCACTGGCTGGCGTCGCCGATCTCTGCGGGCGGCACGAGTCGGGCCAGGGTGAAGCGTCCGTCACCGGCGAAGAGATCGACGACCGGAGCGCCCAGCTCGTTGCGCACCTCGAACTCGAAGACCACTTCGGTGCCGCCGACGTCGACGGACAGGATCTCGGCGTCGAGGGTGCGGTAGCCCGAAGCGGTGAGCGGACCGGCCGGATCGGGGTCGATGAAATGGGCGTCGATGGGGTCCGTCTGATCGACGACGGGAACGGCGCGACCTTCCCCATGACAACCGACGCAGCCCTCGACCGAGACGGTCGGAGAAGAATCGCCCGGCGGATCGCCGGGATCGGAGTCGTCTGGATCGCCCGGCTCCTCGTCGGGATCGCCGGCGCCCGGCTCCTCGTCCTCCACCGGAGCCGAGTCGCCGCCGCCACCATCACCGCCCCCGCTCGAGCAGGCCGTTCCGAGCAGGACTGGCAAAAGCACGAGCACGAGCAGGAACCACGAGATGCGCCGTCCGATCCGCACGATTCGACTCCCGTCTTCGGGGAGCGGGGTCCGCGCGTGTGCGCGACTCATCGGCTGCGGCGTGCGTGCTCGGTGAATCCGCGATTCACCAGCAGCCCACCGCGACTTCGAGTTCGATGACCCGGCCTCGATCCCGAGCCGTCGGTTCCCCGATCCGCCTGACTCCATCAGATTCAGCCGCCAGTATCACCAAGACCGGGCGGGAGCGGGACGGTTTTTTCGACGAGAAGGCAGAATCCCTGCGCGGCATCGAAGCGACCTCTTTCGCACGGTACGAATTGTCACACCGGTCACGATCGCAGGAAAAGATGTCTCAGGTGGATTCGGAGCAGAGACCACCTCGGCCTCGCCGGAACGCGACCGAATGGCTCGAGGCGCCCGACGGAACGCGACTACCAGCCCGCCAGGTCGGCCGCCCGCGTCCGATGCAGGCGCGGCGTGCCCAGAAAGACGCGATCGAACATGGCGCGCTTGAACCAGATCTGTACGTCGCCTTCCCAGGTGAATCCGATTCCACCATGGACGTCCACGGCGTCGCGGGCGATCTGCTGAAAGCGCTCGGTGACATGACTCTTGGCGATCGCGGCGCTGCGCTCCGCTTCGGTCGGGAGGTGGTCCTGCGCGTGTGCGGCATACCAGTAGAGCGCGCGCGCCGGCTCGATCTCGACCGCCATCGTGGCGAGCTGATGCTTGACCGCCTGGAAATGACCGATGGTGACACCGAACTGTTCACGACTCCTGGCGTACTCCACGCTGCGTTCGACGAGCGTCGACGCGCCGCCGAAAGCATCGGCGGCAAGCAGCACGAGACCGAGGTCGCGCAGCTTCGCCGCCGTATCGGGCGCCCCCGACTCGAGCAGCTCGCAGGGAGTGCCCTCGAAGGCGACGCGGCCGAGACGGCGGGTGCGGTCCGCGGATTCGACGCGTTGGACCTCGATGCCCGGCGCATTGCGCTCGACGACACCGAGTCGCCCACCCTCGAGACCCACCACGAATAGATCGGCATGTTCGGCGAGCTCGACCGACTCCTTGGTCCCCGAGAGAGTTGTCCCCGAGAGAGAGGTCCCCGAGAGAGAGCTGCCCGCGTGGGGAGAGCTCGCAGCGAGCGTCCAGCGATCGGGCAGCCACGCTCCGCCCTCCTCGGCCAGGGCCACCGTGGCGAGTCGATCCCCGGAGATCAGGTCGGGGAGCCAGCGCTCCTTCTGCGCCGCGCTACCGGCGAGGGCGATGGCATGGCCGGCAAGCGAGTGACCGAGGAAGGCAACCGGCGCCGCCCGGGCTCCGAGGGTCTCGGAGACCACCGCGAGATCGAGGATCTCGAGCTCGCTACCTCCGTAGGCCTCGGGTAGATGGATGCCGGCGACGCCCAGCTCCGCCAGCGCCTTCCACAGCTTCGGGTCGTAGCCGACCTCGTCGTCGTAGAGCTCGCGCAGGCGCGAAGGCGGGCATTCGTTCTCGAGAAGCTGATCCACGGTCTGCTGGAGCAGGCGCTGCTCGTCGGAGAGGTCGAAATCCATCTTCACTTGCTCCGTTGGGCAGCGGCATCCCGCGGCAGGCCGAGCCCGCGCTCGGCGATCACGTTGCGCTGGATGTTCGCCGTCCCGCCGGCGATCGCGATTCCGAGCGACCACATGTACTGGCCGACCCAGCTCCGCGCGTCGTTCGTCGGTGCGCCCATGTCGCCACGGGTGCCGGGCGCCAGCGCGCCCTCCTCTTCGAGGATCTCCATGCCGAGCTTCGCGATCCGGTCCCCGATGTTGGTCGAGCTCAGCTTGTTCATCATCCCGAGGATGCCTGGGCTCTCGCCCTTCACGTCCTTCGTCAGCTGGTAGTAGCCGGAGTACTGATGCGCTCGGACGTAGCCCTCGATCTCCACCAGCGCGCGGCGGACCTCGGGATGCTCGATCGCGGGCCGACCGTCGAGCTCACGGGTCCGGGCGAGCTCGACCAGTCCATCGAAGAGGGAGATCGACTGCTGCGCAGCGCCGATCGAGTTGCGCTCGTGCTTGAGCGTCGTCCGCGACACGAGCCAGCCCTCGCCACGTTCACCCACGATCCAATCCTTCGGCGTGCGCACGTCGGTCAGGAAGACCTCGTTGAAGTCGGCGGTACCCGTCATCTGGCGCAGCGGGCGCACGTCGATCCCGGGCTGCTTCATGTCGATCAGCAGGTAGGAGATGCCCGCGTGCTTCGAAGCCTCGGGCTCGGTGCGGACGAGGCAGAACATGAAGTCGGCTTCCTGGGCGCCGCTGGTCCAGATCTTCTGGCCGTGGATCACCCACTCGTCGCCGACGAGCTCGCCACGGGTCTTCAGGCTCGCGAGATCACTGCCCGAGCCCGGCTCGGAGTAGCCCTGACACCAGACCAGCTCGCCGCGGATCGTCGGCCCGACGAACTTCTCCTTCTGCCACTCCGTACCCTTCTCGAGCAGCGTCGGCACGAGCATCATCGTGCCGATTCCCCGCGGCTCCATCGGCGCCTTCGCGCGGCCGAACTCCTCGCGGATCACCTGGCTCTTCAGCACATCCGGGGGTTGCTCGGATCCACCGTAGCGACGTGGGATGGAGCGGCAGAGATAGCCGCTCTCGATCGCCCGCTCGCGAAAGCGCTTCGTCTGCTCGGCCCGGGAGAGCTTCGCCTCGTCCCCGGTCGGCGGCCAATGCCGTGAGAGGAAGCGCCGGACCTCGGTCCGGAACTCGTCCATCGCGCTGCCGTAGCTGAGATCCATCGCGAGCTTCCTCCCCCGCGGCCGTGCAGGAGCCTTCCAGCTCGCGGGCCGCTCAGGGAGTCTCGGACCGTGGATCCCAAGCGTCAATACGTTTGGAACGCGTGGAGCATACGCGTCGAGGCGGGCGGGAGTTCATGTTGCGGAAGTCTCGCCCGAGCTCCGCTCTTCTCGCACTCGTAGTCTCGAGACTCGCGGCTCAGTCCTCGCCGAAGGCATCCTCGAGAAGCTGCTCGAGCTGGGCCTTGTGGACCCGTCCGCTGCCCGCCGCGGGGCTGGCCGCCTCGGGCCGACCGGCATGCGCGAGCGGCGCTTTGTCCGCGAGCACGGACCGCAGACGCTCCCGAACGAAGGTCCACGGCCCCATGTTCAGGGGCTCCTCCTGGACCCAGGTCCAGCT
>CAYWGW010000224.1:0-6881 GCA_964457385.1 uncultured Spirochaetaceae bacterium | reverse complement strand
ACGACGGCGTGGCCAACCTGACCTACACGATCGTCTCCGAAACCGATCCGACGATCGGGGCGAGCATCACGGGCAGCACCCTCACGATCGTCTTCCCGTCGACCCTCGCGAGCTCGACCATCACCGTCCGGGCAACCGACGCATCGGGCCTTTTCGTGGAGCAGAGCTTCACGGTCAGCGTGACGAATCCGGTCGCGATCTTCCGGGTGAACGCCGGCGGCCCGACGATCACGGCGATCGACGGCGGCATCGACTGGGAGCAGGATACGACCACCAACAACTCGCAGTACCTGGTCGATCCGGGCAGCAACAGTACCGCGGGCTTCTCGATGACCGGCTTCACGCCCGAGGTCGACCTGACGACCACCCCGACCGCGCTCTACGACTCCGAGCGCTGGGACGGCGGCGTCGGTCTGCCCCGCGTGACCTACGGCTTCCCGGTCGCACCGGGCGACTACGAGGTCCGGCTGTACATGGGCAACGGTTGGTCCGGCGCGAGCAGCCCGGGCCAACGCATCTTCAGCGTCGAGATCGAGGGCACGAGCTTCCCGGATCTCACGGATCTCGACCTGACGGCGACCTTTGGCCATCAGATCGGCGCCGTGGTGACCCATACCGTCACGGTGAGCGACGGGCTGCTCGAGGTCGAGTTCTTCCACGGAGCGGCCAACAACCCGATGCTGAACGGAATCGAGATCATCTCGGGAGCGGGTGGCGGTCCCGGCGGAACGCCGATCACCGTCGATCCGATCCCGAATCAGTCCAGCCTCGAATCCGATCTCGTATCGCTCCCGGTGATCGCCTCGGGCGGCGACACGCCCGGATCCTTCGCCTTCAGCGAGAACGGCCTCCCGCCCGGCCTCGAGATCGAGCCGACTACCGGTCTGATCTTCGGAACCATCGCGGTCGGTGCGGCCGCAGGCAGTCCCTACGCGGTCACGGTCTTCGTCGACGACAACGACGCGGACGCGACGGATGTCGTGAGCCAGGCCTTCTCGTGGATCGTCACCGATCCGAACACACCGGTCTGGATCGATCTCGACGAGGACGAGAGTTACACGGCACGCCACGAATCGTCCGCCGTCCAGGCCGGCGACAAGTTCATCGTCTTCGGCGGTCGCGAAAACTCCCAGACCCTCGATACCTACGACTTCGCGACCGATACCTGGACGACGAGCGCCTCCGCCCCGCTGCCCTTCAACCACTTCCAGGCCGTCGAGTACGAGGGCCTCGTCTGGGTGATCGGCGCCTTCGAGACGAACGACTTCCCGAACGAGGATCCCGCCGATCACGTCTGGATCTTCGATCCGGCCCAGAACGTCTGGATGCAGGGTGCGGAGATTCCCGTAGCGCGACGGCGGGGCTCGGCCGGACTCGCCGTTCACGACGGTAAGTTCTACCTCGTCGGTGGCAACACGATCGGGCATAACGGCGGCTTCGTGCCGTTCTTCGACGAGTTCGATCCAGAGACCGGGACATGGACCTCGTTGCCCGATGCGCCTCGCGCCCGGGACCATTTCCAGGCGGCCGTCGTGGGCAACAAGCTCTACGCCGCCTCGGGTCGCCTCACGGGCGGCGATGGCGGCACCTTCGCACCGCTGATCCCCGAGGTCGACGTCTATGACTTTTCGACCGGGACCTGGTCGACGCTGCCTGCGACGAGCAATATTCCGACCCCTCGCGCTGCCACCGCCTCCGCCATCTTCCAGGATCGGATCCTCGTGATGGGAGGCGAGGGCGGCGGCCAGGCCTTCGATACGGTCGAGGCGCTCGACCCCGCCAGCGAAACCTGGGAGCCCGTAGCCTCGATGAACCACGCTCGTCATGGGTTCGGAGCGATCGCGTCGGGCAACGGCGTCTACGTCGTGACGGGATCGCCGCAGCAGGGGGGCGGCAATCAGAAGAACATGGAGGTCTTCAACGCCAACGAGCCTGCCGGATCGCCGAGCGTCGCAGGTCTACTCTCGACGCCGGCCAGTGTGAACGTGGAGGCAGGCACGCCCACGGCCGTCGGTCTCGAACACGTCGGTGGCAACGAGGGCATCTTCGTCCAGTCGCTTACGCTCAGCGGACCGGATGCCGCCGACTTCGCCCTGACGGGCCCGATCGACGCCTTCCTGCTGCCGGTGGCGGGAACCCGCGCGGTCGGGGTCGAGTACCTCGGCTCCGCGGAGACGGCCTCGGCCTCGCTGGAGATCGCCTACTCGGGCAGCGAGCTCGCGACGGTCGACCTCGTGGCCGTGCCCGAGCCGGGTCTGTTGATCGGAATCGCCTGTGGCGTCTTCGGGCTGAGTGGGCTCGGCAGGCGTGGACGCAGACGAGGCCCCCAGGTAGATGATCTGACGTAGCTCCGTCGCGTGACCTGCCACGCTCCAGGGACTCGGTAAGGAGATCTGGGTCGACACGGATGCTGCGGAGCCCGTTTCGACGGAACGTCGTTCTTGGGACTGATCGAGGCGCTCGGCGAAACGATCGCAGGTTGCTTAGTGTCCCCGGCCTCGAGGTCTTGCAGCTCGTAGATCTTCACCGAGGGCTGTTTCGATTCGCCGCCGGCGGTTCGCGGCGATGCCGGGGGTGCGCCGGTGGATTCGGTTGCGGCGGCAGGAACGACCGGTTTGCTCGGATCGGAGCAGCTCATCGGTCGACGAGAGGCTCGCGGTCTTCGATGGCGAGCACTTCATCCGGCGCAGATCGCCAGGCCATGACCAGGAGTCGCGGGTCGGCCCGACACGGGCCGACCCGCGTCGGGCCTCAGACGGTGGTGGGGCCAGACGACTCCGTTCGGTCCTCCGGCTTCTCGAGCTGGCGTGCCGCATCGAGAGTGGCGTAGATGGAGCCCGGAGCATCCGCCGCCGTCAGGTGTTCGAGAACCCGCTGGAAGGGTTGGATGCGAAAGCTCCCCTCACCGTCGGGAATCAGGAGTTCGAGCCCACCGGGCTCCGCGCTGCGCCAGCTTCCGTTGGCGTGGACCCGCAGCAGCTCGCCCATGAAGGCACCCAGCGGCAGCACGCAGTACAGGTCGAAGTCCTCCTTGGCGAAGGGCTTCCGGATCATCTCACCCTGATCCATCTGACCGCTGAGTGCTCGGGCGGACTCCTCGAAGTCGTCGAGATCAAGGCGGATGTCGAAGGCATTGGCGAAGCCCCCGATGCACTCCTGGCAGAGGGACTGGATCTGGTCGAGTCGGACGCGTTCGATCGCGCGTTCCGCGGCGCTGGTTCCGAGTCGGATCTGGACCACGACGGCGACGAAGATGATACCCGCCAGGATCAGGCCGCCGCCTAGCATTTCGAGAGCGATCATCCTGGACCTCCGATTTCTGAAACGCTCCCGGCGGCGCCTCGTTGTCCCCCCTGGCATTGGATCGGACGATCCACGTCGAGAGCTGAATGCGGTCGGGCGCCTGGAATCGACGACTCCGTGGTAGGTCGCAACGCCTCGGCAACCCCCAGGAAACGCGACGTCCGGGCAACGCAGCGCGCAGGCAACGCGGCGCCCGAGCAGCTGGCACGGGCTGGGCAATCAGGCGCGACAGGCGATGACTGGATGCATCCGGACGAGGGTGGCGACGAGATCCTCCGCGATGGCGCGCTCCGGCGCCTCGAGCCACCAGAGCAGCAGGGCCGACTCCATGCCGGCGTAGGCTCGCGCAGCCAGATCCACGTCGACGTCCGGATCGAGCGCCCCTTCCGCCTGCATTCGGCGCAACCGCTCCGCGGTCGGGCGGCTGGATTCGGAAACGGCGGCTCGGCTGCGCCCCGTGGCCGGACCGGGATGCTCGCGACCGAAGGTGATCCGGTAGGCCTCGGGCCGATCGCGGGCGAATCGGACTGCAGCCCGGATCGCCGCATCGACCTGCATCACCGGATCGGCGTCCGGCCCCAATCCGGCGACGGCCCGCTGCCGGGCGCCCTGGAGCCCGGCCAGCGTCCGGAGCTGGAGGGTCCGAAGAAGGGCGTGCTTGTCTGCGAAATGGCCGTAGAAGGTACCGACGCCCACTCCCGCTCGGCGGGCGATGGCGTTGGTGTTCGCGCCCCCGAGCCCGTGACGCGCGAGCAGTTCGAGGCCGGCATCGAGCAGGCGTTCTCGGGCATCCACGAGCGGCGGTCGCGGCATGGCTTCGATCATAATCGATTGATCCATCGTTAAAAATCGGGAGACCGAAATGATTCGAGATCCACACGACCCTGTCGTTTTGAACCCGAGCGTTTGCCCGAGCGATTTCAGATAGATAAATCAAATACTGGCTCCGGTGCCGCGTGCGCAGAATCTTCCAGCGAGCGGATCGAGTCGGCTCTTTTTTCGCGCAGATTCTGCCGGCTTGCTGCCGATGAAGGAGGAGCACGCGTGGATCCTCTGCACGGCTTCGGGGAGCTGGCACGGCCGATTCAGGGGCGGATGGATCAGATCCACGTTCGGGATGGACGCGAATGGGAACGACGATCGGCATCATCCAGGCCCGAATGGGGTCGGAGCGGCTTCCGGGCAAGATCCTGGCGCCCCTCGGCGGACGCCCCCTGCTCGACCGACTCGTGAGCCGCATCATGCGGGCGCGCGTCGCGCAGTGGTGGCTCGCGACGAGCGAGCATCCCAGCGACGACGTCACCGCCGCCTGGGGCTTCGAGCTGGGCCTGCGCGTGTTCCGGGGGTCCGAGCGCGATGTCCTGTCGCGCTTCCTCGCGATCGCGGCCGAAGCCGACGCCGAGTGGCTCGTGCGCGTCACCGCGGACAACCCCTTCCTGGACGCAATCCTGATCGACCATCTGCTCGACGCTCGCGACGCAAAAAATGACGCGATCGGCCAGACTGATCTCATGCGTCATCGGGGCGGGGTCCAGCTGGCGGGTGTTGCGTCATTTGCGTCATCAACGGTGATCACGGCCGCCAATCCAGCCACGGGGTCGGCCCCAGGCGGATCCGAACGGCAGAGTCCCCATCTCCCGATCGGGTACGGGGTCGAGCTCGCACGGCGCGCTGCTCTCGAGGTGGCGGCCCAGGCGATCCCACCCGACGCCTTCCACCATCGAGTCCACGTGACGAGCTGGCTCGCGATCCAGGGCGCCGTTCTCGAGGTGCCGACTCCCGGCGACTGGCCGGATCGCGGCCACTGGCGATGGACCGTCGACACCAACGCCGACCTCGCCATGGCGCGCTCCGCATTCCATCTCTTCGGCTGCGAGGCCGCCTCGATCGACTATCCGACGATGGTCGCCCGGCTCGATGCCCAGCCGGAGATTCCGGCGCTGAACGCACACGTGCGACAGAAGGCTCTGGAGGCGGGATGAGCGCCGGAGGCCAGGATGGAGAGAGGTCTGCCGCAGCGTCCGAGAAGGCGTCGCAGGAGGCGCAAGAGGCGGTCGGCGGAGTCCCGGCGGAAGCGTCGCACAGCGGCCCGGCCAGGGCTCCGGGCGCTGACGCCCCATCCGACGGCTTCGGACTCGGACTCGCCGGGCGCGGAATCGGGGTGAGCGGCGGCGGCACCCATCTCGGCCGCTCGATCGCTCTGGGCCTCGCCCGCGCCGGCGCGACGGTGGTCGTCTTCGGACGCCGCGCCGAGCTGCTGGAGGCCACGGCCGCGCTCGCCCGCGATCTTCCGGGACGGGTTCTCGTCGAGGTCGCCGACCAGCACCGCGACGAAGATCTCGACCGCGTCCTCGACCGCATCGAGAAGGAGGCGGGCGCCGTGCAGGGCTGGGTGAACAACGCCTGCAGCGGCCAGCGCTCCCCGCTGATGCGCCTCGACCGCATGGCCGTCGAGCGCACCCTCGAAGGCACGCTCTCCGACCTGATGCTGGCGACCGAGGCGGCGGCAAAGCGGATGGCCCCGGGCCAGCGGGGCTCGATCGTGAACGTGGCCTCGATGTACGGCCTGATCTCGCCCCAGCCTGACACCTACGCGCGTCATCCGGAGTTCCACAATCCACCCGCCTACGGCGCCGCCAAGGCCGGATTGATCCAGTTCACCCGTTATGCGGCCTGTCATCTCGCGTCGCGCGGCGTCCGCGTCAACAGCGTGAGTCCGGGCCCCTTCCCAACGGAGCAGGTCCAGCGCGAGACGGGATTCGTGGCCGAGCTCGCCCGCCGCGTGCCGCTCGGACGCATCGGGCGCCCCGAGGAGTTGGCCGGACCGGTCGGCTTCCTGCTGTCTCCGCTCTCGAGCTTCGTCACCGGGCATGACCTGGTCGTCGATGGAGGATGGACCGCGTGGTAGCAATGGATTATTCGACCTGGCATGGGCAGCGGGCCCGGGATCCCCGTCGGCTGGCCCTGGGGAGCGCCCAATGGGGCCTGCCCCACTACGGCATCGCGAATCGCAGCGGGCAGCCCGCGCCCACCGAGGTGGCCGCGATGCTCGCGCGGGCCCACGCCGTCGGGATCCATACGATCGATACGGCTCGCGCCTACGGTGAAAGCGAACGCCTGATCGGCGCGCTGGCGCCGCCGGACTCGGGCTGGCGCGTGGTCACCAAGCTGGCGTCCGACGTGCTGGGCGACGAGCCAACCGTCGCTTCGGACGAGGGCCCGCAAGGCGCGGGAGCGAGCGGTCGGGGGCTCGGCCGCTCGCTGGGCCCGATGGATTCGGATGGCACCATTGCCGGGAGTCGCTCGCTCGGGCTCGGCGAGGTGCTCGAACGGGTCGCCGCCAGCCTCGAGGCGAGCCGCCGCGCGCTCGATCGCGACGTGCTTCCGATGCTGCTGCTCCATCGCTTCGCCCATCGCCATGCCTGTGGCGGGCGGGTCTGGCGCTACTTGCTCGCCGAGCGGGAGGCAGGGCGCATCGGCGCCCTCGGCGTCTCGGCGGCGACGCCCGAGCAGGCCTGGGCCGCCCTCGAGGACCCGGACATTGAGGCGCTCCAGGTCGCGACGAGCCTGCTCGACCT